>CAZMKD010000291.1:0-9825 GCA_964566575.1 uncultured Verrucomicrobiota bacterium | reverse complement strand
AACGGACTCGTCGTCCTGCTCCGCAGGACTCCGACCCAACACCAACACGCAACCTTGACAGAAAGATTCCACTTTCTTATGAACACAACTGCCAGCGTCGCTGCGCTCCGATGGGTGGAAACATAAAAGCGAAATCACTGGTAACTTTCACCGAAATCCGCATACAGTTCTGCCCGGTATTCTTCGGTAGCGCTGCCTGTAGGAGCGCCCTTCCGGGCGCGACCAGCTGATCCCATCGCGCCCGGAAGGGCGCTCCCACAATTACAGTTCTGCCCGGTATTCTTCGGCAGCGCTGCCTGTAGGAGCGCCCTTCCGGGCGCGACCAGCTGATCCCATCGCGCCCGGAAGGGCGCTCCCACAATTACAGTTCTGGCCTGATTCCATCGAGCCGCAGAAGTTCTACCGCCTCAAGATCACGCTGCCTTGACCGGCAACGGCCCGGTGGAGGGCGCAGATCGCCGGTATGTAATCGCCTCCGTGATGTAGGCCACGTCACCCGACGTGGCGCCCGGTAACACAAGCGCCCGCTGGGGTCAGCGGGCCTACAATCGCTTCGCGCGCGGGCCGGTCGGGGTGTCTTCGATGGTCCATCCAGCTTCGGCGAGTTGATCGCGGATTGCCGCGGGAAGGACGGCACGCGGCTGCTCGTCGGACTCGGTTTCGTCGGAGCGTTTTGTAGGACAGTGAAGAACTGAGTCAGCGGGAAGTTGCGGCCAGTTCCTTCTCGACAGCGCGATTGAGCCATTCCTCCACGGACTGTCTCTTCTGGCTGATGAGGTTGTCGAGCTTCTTCGCCAAGCGCGACGTGACCGGGATCACGATGCAGGATTGGGCGGACTCGAATTCCATTTCGACCGGCTCAGTTTGATCCCACACGTCGGCCACGCTGTGAGTGTTCCAGTATTCGCCTTGTTTGCGCGCAAAGGTGATCTCCGCTTTGGTCAGCCTAATGTTTCGCTTTTTCATATTCGACTTCATCGGGATAAACGCCGTGCTTGGAAATGATCTTCCAGCGAATCTCTGGCAACCAGATTCTCTGTCGTGTCTTCAAGTTGGATCAGGAAACCTCATGCGCGTTTGGCACGTGGCCCTGACGGTGTGTCCTCAATGGTCCAACCGGCTTTGGCAAGCTGATCACGAATTTCGTCGGAGCGCTTGAAGTTCTTCGCTTTCCGGGCGGACTGACGCTCTTCGACGAGCGTCTGAACTTCAACCGGTACGTCAGTCGTGACCGGCAGGCCGAAACCGAGGACTTGGTCGACTTCGCCCCAGGTCGCGAGGATGCTGCCGGCTTCGTCGGAACTGAGCGTGCGTTTGTTGGCTTCCCGGATGAACTCGAAGAGAACACCCAGCGCGCCACTGATGTTGAGGTCGTCGTCCATCGCTTTTTCAAATTGGTGGCACAGGCGTCCCTGCCTGTGGGGCTGGGACTGCACAGGCAGGGACGCCTGTGCCACTAGAGCTTTGGATTTGAGGAGAAACTCATCCATGCGTTGGAGGGCCGAGCGCGCGGCGGCAAGGCCGTCCATGGTGAAGTTGAGTTGTTCCCGGTAATGCGCGCTGAGCAGGACGTACCGGACTTCGCGGCCGGTCCAGCCTTTGGCTTCCAAGTCGCGCAGCATGTAGTAATTGCCGAGGCGCTTGCTCATCTTCTTGCCCTCGACGAGCAGATGCGCGTTGTGCAGCCAGTACCGGACGAACGGCTTGCCGGTGGCGGCTTCGCTTTGAGCGATTTCGTCTTCGTGGTGCGGGAAGACGAGGTCTTCGCCGCCGCAGTGGATGTCGAAGGTTTCGCCGAGATGTTGCATGCTCATCACGCTACACTCGATGTGCCAGCCGGGACGGCCCGGACCCCACGGCGAATCCCATTTCACGTCGCCGTCGGCTTCGTCCCACGCTTTCCACAACGCGAAGTCGGCCATCTCCTCCTTGTCGTAGTCGTCGCTCTTGATGCGCGAAACCGTTTGCTCGCCGCAGCGCCGCTGCGACAGCTTGCCATACTCGGGAAAGGACTTGATCGAGTAGTACACGCACTTGTCGTCGCTGACGTAGGCGTGTTTGCCGGCAATCAGCTTCTCGATCAACGCGATCATGCCGGGAATGGTTTCGGTGGCGCGCGGTACGATGTGGGCGCGTTTGATGTTGAGCGCGTCGAGGTCGCGGAAGAACGCGTCCGTGTAACCGTCGGTGACTTCCTTCAATGACTTGCCGGACTCGTAAACTTTCTTAATGATGCGGTCTTCGACGTCGGTGATGTTCATGACGTGGGTGACGGCAAAGCCCTTGTATTCGAGATACCGGCGTAGGAGGTCGTCGAACATGAAGGCGCGCAGGTTGCCGATGTGGACGAAGTCGTAAACGGTCGGGCCGCAGGTGTACATGCCGACTTTCGGCGGGGCGAGCGGGACGAAGTCTTCCTTCTGCCGGGAAAGCGTGTTGAAGAATTTCACAGTTCGATGGACACGATCGCGATGGCGACAATGCCTTCTTTTCGGCCGGTAAAGCCCATGGCCTCGCTCGTGGTCGCCTTGATGCCGATCTGTAACGGCGTGATACCGAGATTGGTGCTGATCAGCTCCTGCATCTTCGGGATATGCGGTGAAATCTTTGGAGCTTGGGCGACGATGGCGCAATCGATGTTGTTGATCTTCGCTTTGAGTTGCCGGTATTTCTCGGCCACGTCGCGGAGGATGATCATGCTGTTCATGTCCTTCCACTTCATGTCGGTGTCTGGATAAAACTTCCCAATGTCGCCCAGCGCCGCCGCGCCCAACAACGCGTCGGCAATCGCATGAACCAGAACGTCCGCATCGCTGTGGCCTTCGAGGCCGAATTCGTACGGGATCTGCACGCCGCCTATAATGAGCTTGCGGTTGGACGCGAAACGATGAACGTCGATGCCGATGCCGATGCGATTCATTTCGCAGACGAATAGAGCAATGCTTCCGCCATTGCAAGGTCGGAGGGAGTCGTGATTTTGAGATTCAAACACGGAGTCTCGACTAGGTGGACTGGCTGCCCCAGCATCTCGACGGCGGCGGCTTCGTCCGTGACCACGATGTTTTTCTTAAACACCAAGCTATAGGCATCGCGGAGCAACGTAGAGCGGACCGTCTGCGGCGTTTGCACGGCCCACAGCTTCGTCCGGTCAACGGTGCGCTCGACCGTACGGTCCGGTGACGCTTCCTTGATCGTGTCGACGACCTTCGTTGCGGCGATGCCGGTCCCGTTTGCCTGCGCACTCGCTACGGTCGCCTCGATCAAGGCGGGTGTGACGAGTGGCCGGGCGCCATCGTGAACTGCGACGATGTCACCGGTCGCCTTCTCCAAACCGTTCCAGACGGAGTTCTGACGTTCGACACCACCGTCGGCAAAAGCGACGACCTTCTTGAATTGCCGGGCGATCTGTTCGGCTTGCGAGGAGTAATCTGGCCGGCGAACCAACACAATGGCGTCCACGACACAGCATCGCTCAAAAGCGGCGAGGGAGTAGTAGACGAGCGGTTTGCCGAGCAGTTCGATGAATTGTTTGTTTTCGCCGCCGCCCATGCGAGTGGAGCGGCCGGCGGCGAGCACGATCGCAGTGACCATGCCGACAGACTAGCAGAAGCTAATTCGCCGACGCAAGTTCGCCGGCCACCTTGCGCACGCTGGCGGGGTCGGCAAACACCATGCGGCCGGCCGAAGTCTGCAGCACGCTGTCGATGACGACGTCGACATCGTGACCGATGTGCCGGCGGGCGTGGTTGACGACGATCATCGTGCCGTCATCGAGGTACGCGACGGCCTGATCGGGTTCGCGACCTTCTTTGACAAGTTTGACGCTCAGCCGCTCTCCCGGTAACACCACGGGGCGGAGTGATTTTGCGAGTTCGTGGAGGTTCAATACTTTGACGCGCTGGAGTTCGGCGATTCGATTGAGGTTGTAGTCATTGGTCACGATCTCGGCGTTGAGCATCTTGGCCAGTTGGACAAGCTTACCGTCGACTTCCTTGATGGCGGCGACGTCGTCTTCGTGAATCTTGACCTCAACGTGCGGGTTTTTCTGGAGTTGCTTGAGCACTTCCAGTCCACGGCGGCCGCGGGCTCGACGCGTTTCCTCACCGGAATCGGCGATGTATTGCAGCTCGTGAAGCACGAAGCGTGGAACGATCAGCACCGCGTTGAGGAAGCCGGTCCCGCACACATCCTGGATACGACCATCGATGACGACGTTGGTGTCGACGATGACCAGCCGTTCGGGTTTGTCTTCCCGGCGAAACCGAACGTAAGGGATGACGAGGTTGAATTCGTCGCTGCCGCGCAAGGCGATGACCATGCCGAGGTATGAACAAACGCAATACATGATGATCTGCGCGACAAGCTTGGTGTCGGAGTCGATGAAACTAAACAACACGGAATTGCCGATGAAGTAGCTGATCGTCCAGCCGATGAACAGGCCAAACGTCACCGACGAAAGTCCTCGCAACGAGAAGCCCTTTAGCACCCGGTCGACACCGATGACGATGCTGCCGGAGGCAATGCCGATGAACACAGCGATGATGGGATGCTGCGCCCACGTGTCGTGCATTTGGCCGATGGCCCAGCTCCCCAAGACGCATAGCAGTAGAAAAACTATTCTGAGTGTCAAAATTGTCATCGAATGATTCCTCGCCTCATTACAAGCAGATACGAGGCCACAGCATTGTGCATCAGGGGCGGGAAGCGCTTTCGTAAGCAGCGAGCCGGGACTTAATTGTGACAACTAGATTGGACCGGCCCTGCCGCTCCGCCAAGTCGGCTGCCTCGCGGGCTATTCGGGCAGCGTCAGTATTCTGACCCGAAGCGGCCAGGGCGGCGGCAAGTGTGTTGAGCACTTCTGGCACTTTTCGGTGGGTTTGTGCACAAATTCGTTCGGCGACCCGGAGCGCCTCGGACGGCTGTCGGATTTTCGGGTCCGGGCACGTGGCGAGAAGCCACGCGTGTTCGTTCGCCAAATGCAGATTGTCCGGCATCACAGCCATCCCGTCTCGATACGTGCGATCGGCTTCGGCGTATCGGCCTCGGCGCTGCAGCAACTCGCCGAGCGGCAGGTAAGTTTCGGGCGATGCGGCGGCACGCAAATGCTGAATGGCCTCATCATCACGGCCGGCTTCGGCCAGCAACCGCGCGAGGTTTTCATGCGCCCCCTCGAACCGCGGCCGCAATTGCAGCGCGGTTTTGAACTCACGCTCGGCCTCGGCACTACGTCCGAGGTCGGCGAGGACGGTGCCGAGGTTGTTGTGGATCTGTGGGTAATCCGGGCTGAGTTGCAGCGCTTTCCGGTAATGGAATTCCGCTTCCATCAGGTTTCCCACTCGGCGTTTGATATTGCCAAGATTGTTGTGCGCAAGAACTGCCTCGGGATTCTTGGCGAGCGTATCCCGCCACAGTGACTCGTCGTCGCGAAACACGGAAGCGCGTTGCCAACTCGTCCATCCCAATCCGATGAGCGCGACTGCCACGACCGACCGTTGGACGACTGGCGGCCGCGCCCACCGCATGATTCCCGCTGCGATCAACGCAATCGGTCCGATGCTTGACAGATAAATGAAGTGGTCCGCGACGAACGAATACCGGAAATAATACACATCGACCAATCCGAGCACCGGCGCCGTCATCAATACGAAATAACCGAGGCCCAACATACCGGCGCGCGCCCAGTCCCGTCGACGGAACACACCGAGCGCCACCGCCACAACCAGTACGGCCCCCAGTGGAATCCAAACGGCTGGTTCAGTTGCCCGAACATCCCAGCGTGGGTAGACAAACGAAAGCTGCGCCGGCCATGCCAGCTTGCCGAGGTAAAACCAGAGGGCTTTGCCCGCCACGACAAGCCGCGCGGCTGCCGGTAGTTGCCATTCGGCCGGAGCTTCGAGCTGCACATTGAGACGCTGCTCGGCCATCGTCACCGTGGCCATGACGCTTGCCAAAATGATGAACGGCAGCACGCGAAGGATGTCCGTGCGTCGCCACCGGCCATGTCGCCACCAAGTATAAGTCATCAGCACTGCCGGCAGCGGAACCGTTGAGGGTTTACTGACTAACGCTGCGACGAAAGCCGTCAACGCGAGCGCATACCAGCCGTTCTTTCTCTCCTCGTCGTAGCGCACAAAACTCAGCAGGGTCAGAAGGAAGAACACGCCCGACAACGTGTTTTTCATCTCGGTGACCCAAGCGACCGACTCGACGTTGACCGGATGCACGGCCCACAACGCCGCGGCCGCCCACGCCCCGGGCACCGCTAGTCGGCTCAACAGTGAAAACAGAATCACGGCACTCGACGCGTGCAGCAGCAGATTGACCGCATGGTACGGCATCGGGCTCAAATCCCATGCTTGGCGCTCCAGCCAAAAGATCGATAGCGTCAGCGGGTAGTACCGCGCCGTCGCCAGTGACGACCAAATCCGCCGCAGTCCGTCCGGTGCCGCGACGGCGGGGTTTTGAGTCAGATGGTCATCGTCATCCCAGATGAAACCGTTGCGCAATGACGGCGCGTGCACAACCATCGCCAGCAGCACCAGCAACGTGATGCCGAGGAATCTCGATCGCATCAATCTGGGCTCTTCGGTGGGGCGGGACGTGCGGGCACCGGGGTTTTGCCGGCTCTTGGTTGTTCCATCGTGGACGGTCGCACCGTCTTGTCCTTGTACATAATCCCGTATCGTCGCCAGTTCTGGACAAGCTTGACGATTTCGTCATGCAGGATCGGATCGGCTAACAGCTTGCCGGCCGTGCCCTGTCCCTTCTGAACGCCTTCCAAAATGGCGCTAATTCGCGCGGCGCTGACAGCCAAGTTGCTTGCGGTTGCGCTCAGTTCGTCTTCGTTGTTTTGCACGAGGGATCGAACGCGCTTGGAGGCGTCGCGCACATCGTCGGCGGCGAGCGAAAATTTGCCGAGCGTGTTGCTGATGCTCGAACGGCTGTCGTCCACGACGCCACGCAAACTCGCCGTGATCGCGACGGCGTTGCTGGTGGCGGCATCGATCTGCTCGATCGTCGCCGTGACGTGCAGCAAGCTCTGGGTGTTCAACACGACCTCGTCAATGCGCTTGATCGCCGCATCGGTGCGGCGCACCGCCTCGTCGATTCGGCCAATCGTGCCGGCCGCTTGATGCAACACGTCCACCACGCTGCGGATCGCTTCGGTCAAATCCACGCTGCTCATGCCGTCGACCGTGTCGCCGTCTTTGATCGGATCGGCGGTTGCGCTCATCGGGATCACGTCGACGTACCGGTCCCCGAGCAGACCGGATTGGTTAATGACAAACCTGGCATCGCGGCGGATCGTGTACTGTTTGTAGATGGCGAGTGTGACATTCACCTTGAGCACGCCGTCTTCGGTGAGCTTGATCTCGCGCACCTTGCCGACGGGGATGCCGGCGTACACGACGTTGGCGTCGCGGACGATGCCGCCGGCATTCGGGAAGACGACGGTGATGTGGTACGTATCGGCGGACGAACGCTCGAGTTTGCCGAACTTGATGATCAGCGCCGCGCCCGCCGCGAGGCAGACCAGGACAAATAGGCCGACCTTGAGCTCAATGGACCGGGACGTTGCCAAGTTGCACCTCCTGAGACAAATTACCGATGCCGGTCACAAACTTTCGGATGACAGGATCGGTGCTGGTCTGAAATTCTTGCGGCGTCCCGATGTGGTAGATGCGGCCGTCGTGGAGCATCGCAATGCGATCGGCAATTTTATAGGCACTGACCATGTCGTGCGTGACGGCAACCCCGGTCACTTTCAACTGGTCGCGTAATCGCAGGATCAAGCTGTTGATCGTGTCCGACCGGATGGGATCGAGTCCCGTTGTTGGCTCGTCATAGAGCAGATACTTTGGTTCGACCACACACGCACGGGCGAGTCCGCCGCGTTTGCGCATCCCGCCGCTCAACTCGGCTGGCTTTTTGTCCCGCGCTTTCTCCAAATCCATGATTCGCAACGTGCGGACCACGCGCTCCTCGATTTCTGGCTCGCTCAATTTTCGTTCTTCGCGCAATGGGAACGCTACGTTATCGAACAAGGTCAGCGAATCGAACAACGCCGCGCCCTGAAACAATACGCCAAACTTCTTGCGCACCGGCAACAGTTCGTCCTCGGACAGCGGTCCGAGATCCACGTCGTCCACAATGACCTTGCCCGCGTCGGGCTGGAGCAAACCGCAGAGATGTTTCACCAACACGCTCTTGCCGCAGCCGCTCGCCCCGATGATCACCAACGTCTCGCCATCGTTGACCTCGAGGTCCACGCCCCGCAGCACCATCGTGCCATTAAACCCCTTCTGGAGATTCTCGACGCGAATCATAACGGAACAATCGTGTTGAACAGCACCGCGATAAAGAAGTTCGCGATCAACACCGTCAACGACGACACCACAACGGCCTGCGTCGTCGCCTGTCCCACCCCTTCCGCGCCCGCCCCGGCATTGAAGCCCTTGTAGCAGGAGATCAGCGCGATGAACATCGCGAAAAACGCTGACTTGGTCAACCCGGCGACCACGTCCTTCGCCGCTGTGAACTTGAACATATTCTCCAGGAAGTACGCCTGATCGATGCCGAGCATGTGGACCGCCACGACATAGCCGGAAAAGATGCCAAAGAAAATCGCCTCCGCCGTCAACAACGGCAACGCCACCAGCAACGCCACAAACCGCGGCACGGCCAAGTACGCGACCGGCGACGTGCCCATCGTGCGCAGCGCGTCGAGTTGCTCGGTGACCTTCATCGTGCCGAGTTCCGCCGCGATCGCCGCCCCGACGCGCCCGGCCACCATCAACGCCGTCAACACCGGCGCTAGTTCCCGCGCCATCGCGATGCTGACCAGCGGCCCGGTGGCCGTGTCCATCTTCACCTTATGGAATTGCAATCCGACCTGTACGGTGAACACCATCCCGGTAAACGCCCCGGTAATAAGCACCACCGCCTGCGACTGCCAACCGATCTTGTACGTTTGCTCGATCATCTCCGCCCAGCGCGGTCGGCGGGTGAACGTCGTGCGCATCATGTCGCCAAACAAGATCAGCATCGAACCGATTTGCCCGACCTGTTTCAGCACGAACGCTCCGAACTGTGACACGGCACCAGTCATGACCCGCAGAATAGAGAAGCGATTGATGGCTTGCAAGCTTGGCATGGTCGCGTAGTTCTTGATGGCCGTTCACTGGCCTGCTATGCTGCCGCTCATGAAGACGCGAGCGTCCCTTCTCGTCGTAGTCGTCCTTCTGCTCACCGGCAACACGAATCAACTGAGCGCCGAATCAGAGGCGATTGATCTCAAGGCGCTCGCCAAGAAGGCCCGGCCGGCGGTGCTGCTACTGGTCGTTTCCGACGCTGCCGGTAAAGAGATCGCCACGGGCACCGGTTTCCTCGTCTCCAGCGACGGCAAACTGATCACCAACCACCATGTCATCGAAAACGCAGCCAGCGCCGTCGCCAAAGCCGAGAACGGCGGCCTGTTTCTCGTCGAAGGCGTTTTGGCCGACGATCCGAAGAACGACCTTGTGCTGCTGAAGCTCAAAGGCAAAGACCTGCCGTTCCTGCCGCTCGGCAACAGCGACAAGATCGAAGTCGGCACCCGCATCGCCGTCATCGGCAGTCCGCTCGGCTTGGAGGGAACGATGTCTGAAGGCATTGTGTCGGCGGTCCGGGAGTTGATGGGAGACGTGAAGATGCTTTCTGAAGCTGCGGCCAAATACACATGGGATAACAAGTTCGCTCTGTTCCGAACTCTGCTTGACGACATATCAGAGCGATCGGCCAAGGAAATTCAAGATCGTTGGATCAACAAGCTGGCGGGAGTGGACG
>CAZMKD010000290.1:0-13187 GCA_964566575.1 uncultured Verrucomicrobiota bacterium | reverse complement strand
GCAAAACCACGGCGCGCCCGCCAGTTCCGCGTCACTCGCCACAGCCAATCGCTGGACAAACTCATTGCTGGGATCGGTGAACAACGGCGGACAATCACGCACGCCTTGCGCTTCGACGCCAAGCCGCGCGCAAATCTCAGCCACAATCGCCGCGTGATCCTCACCGGGAGCAGTGCGACGGTCCACTTCGATCTCGCAATAGTCGGGCACGATGTTGGTTTGCGAGCCACCGCGGATGACGGTAACGCTGACCGTGCCGGGTATCGACTGGGCATATTCGCCGAGGAGATACCGAACAACTTCGGCCATTTTGCCGATGGCGTTCTCGCCGCGCTCGGGCATCGCGGCGTGAATACTTTTCCCGCGCGTGATGAGTTTGAACCAGAGCGAGCCTTTGTGCGTATTGACCACGCAACAGCCGGTCGGCTCGCCGGCAATCAGGAAGTCCGGCCGAAATCTGGTTGCGGCCAACGCACGCGCGCCGTCATTGCCACTCTCCTCTCCCATCAACGCGCAGAAATAGACGTCGAGATCGCCTTCGCGAAATTGCCGGTCACGGACGACGTTGGCGAGTGCGGTGAGCATCGCAGCCAGCGAGCCTTTCGTGTCGGTCGCACCGCGGCCGTAGAGTTTGCCGTCGCGAATCTTGCCGCCAAACGGGTCGATCGTCATGCCGGCGACGCTGACGGTGTCGGTGTGCGGCGCGAAAGCGACCGAACGCTTGTGGCCGCGCGAGGTGAACTTGCCAATGATGTTCGCGCGGCCAGGCTCGACTTCGTGAATCTCGACGTCGAGCGCGAGTTTGCGAAAGAACTCGGCGAGATACTCGACCATGCGCGCTTCGCCGGTGTGCGAAGTGCCGGGGTCGCCGTGCGGGTTGACGCTCGGGATGCGGACGAGGTCTTGCAACAGCCGGGTTAACTGCTCGTCTTTCATGACTGGTACCACTCGAAGAATCTCGCGATGCCGGCTTCGATGGGGATTTGCGGATCGCCGAGGTTGATGATCCCGGAGCGGAAGTTGCGGGCGAGCGCGGCTTGGAGGATGCCGTCAATGTGTGTGCAGTCATGCCGCGTCGAGCCGTCGCCGAATACGTCGATGGGCTTGCCGGCGAGGAGCGCTTCTGTGGACTTGCGGATGGGAAGATCGGGCCGCTGACGCGCGCAGACGACTTCGAGTCGGTAGGCGTGATGATAAAGATGACAAAGCGCTTCGCCGGCGAGCTTGGTCGGCGCGTAGGGCGAGATCGGGTTGGGTTCGTTGACCGGCGCTTTTTGGTTCACAACGTAAACGCTCGACCAGGAGGCGAAGGTGAACTTGCGCTCGCCGCTCGTGCTGGCGAACTCGAGCAGATTTTGCGTGCCGAGAATGCTTAGTTCCGTATAGATTCGCGGGTGAACCAGCGATGGGCGAACGCCCGCGCGCTCGTTCAGATAAATGATCGCGTCGAACGGATCAGAATTGGACACTTCTTCTGGGGTCGGCAGTTCGCAGATGCTGACTTCGACAAGGCGGACGTGATCGCGGAGGGCGGTCACATTGAGATATTTCAAGGAAGGCGCGTAGAAATCGTTGAAGTCGTCCACGACCGTAACAGCAGCACCGCGCTGCAACAGCCCTTCGACAACGTGTGAACCGATGAACCCCGCGCCGCCGGTGACCAGCACCTTCATCAGTACGAGCGTAGCAAAGCAACCGAGAATGTCAAAGTGAACGTCAGAGACCAACCGACACCAGCCCCTGCCGTGGGAGTCCGGTGGCTTGCCGCGGCGCTGACCGTTTGTCATTTGGTCGAAACGTGCTCCCAACAAACCACAAGAGGACGAAATGCCCTCACGCATGTTCGGGAGCAGCAGAAACAGGTTGATGAGGCGACGTGGACTAGCCACAGTCTAGAAGAGACTTGAATACTCGCGAAGATACTTGCGCAACGAAACCGCTGGCAGTTGGTCTCTGGATTGCGGCCTTGCTGGTGTTGGCGTTTGGGTTTCAGGGGTCGCGGGGAATCTGGGCGCCCGACGAGGGCTGTTATTTCCCGGTTGCGCAAGCAATGGTGGAGACAGGCGACTATCTACTGCCCCGGTTGAATCATGAGCTGTGGCTGGACAAGCCCCCGTTGAGCCTGTGGGGCATCGCAGCCGGGCTGCGGGTTTTGGGCGAGAACGAATGGGGTGCGCGGGCGTTTCATGGATTGAGTTATGTGCTGACGACACTTTTGGTTTTCGCACTGGGTCGAGCATTGCTAGGCGGGACGCGGCAGGGATTTCGCGCAGCGCTATGTTACTCAACAATGGTTCTGCCTTTTGCCGCGGCCAATGTGGTGACGCCGGACACACTCCTGACATTGTGGACCACCGCGGCCTTTTTTTGTTTTTGGAAGAGTGTCGCGCCGGAGGCGAAACGACTCACCTTGTGGAAGATGCTCATGTGCATTGCGTTTGGGTTAGGGTTCTTGACTAAGGGGCCGGCAGCATTGATTCCAGCCCTACCGATGTCTGTGTTCTTGGTGCTACAACGCCGGCTGTGGCAGTACCTCGTAACGCCGTGGGCGGTACTGGGCATTGCGCTGTTTGCAGTTGTGGGGCTGAGTTGGTATGCATACCTGATCCATGAAGTACCAGGCGCACTGGCGTATGTGATGGACAATCAGATGATAGGGCGCACGCTATCGAGCAAGTACGCTCGTCATCCCGGGTTGTGGGGTGCGAGAATCTATCTGGGGGTGCTCTTGACTGGGACGCTGCCGTGGGCGGTGATTGGTTGGGTCGCCTTCTGGCGTCGGGTCAAGCGCGTGGTGACGGGATCATTCTGGCATGAGTTGCGGCGCTGCCCGGCGGAGTTGCTGGTGGTGAGTTGGATTGCCGGCTACCTCGTCGTACTGGGGGCGACCAGCTCAAAATTGGTGTTGTATGCGCTGCCGATCTTTCCCGCAGTCGCCCTAGTCTGCGTCCGACTGTGGCCGCCACCAGTGCCAGGCCGTTTCTGGCGCGGCGATCCCATGGGACTGTCGCCCCAACTGCTGACGGTGGTGGGAGCGTGGGCAGTCGTACTGTTGGGGACGAAAGCCGTTGTAGCACATTACCCCCATTCCAAGGATATGCGGGCGTTGGCGGGGCAAATACGGAAAAGTTTGCCATCCGGCCCCTATGTAGTGGTCTGTGTCGAGGGACGGTGGGATGGGCTGAGTTTCTACCTGGATGGCCCGGTAAAGCGGATTTCCATCAGTAAGAATCCGTATCCATTTTTTATCTTACCCAGACATTTGGAGGAGATATTCGCCGAGATGCAGGACAGCCCTTGTACCTACGTGTTTCTTTGCCGCAACCACCCGGCCAGCTTAGAGGCCGTGCGCGCGGGCTTCGACAAGCTACATATCCCTGTTGGGGAACGCACACTGCCCTTCGACCGGCACCTTTTTTTCAGCACAACGCAGAACGCGCCCACGAGGCACCCAAACTGATAGGCCACCATTTTGAAAAACCCTTCGTTTCGTTTCATCACGCAGTGGATCACGTCCGAGAAACGTCGCGAAAGCATCATCCCGATCTCGTTCTGGTGCTGGAGCAATGCTGGCAGCTTGATTCCCACGTTCTACTGGTTTTTCAGATGCAATCCGATTGGCATCGTCACCAACCTGCCAAGCACGCACATTCACTGGCAGAACCTCCGCCTGATCAAACAAAGCAAACTCGCCCCCATCGCCGCCGCACCCACACAGACACCCCATGAAAAAACTTAGCCTCCTATTCCTGTCGGCCTTAACGCTATCCGTCCACGCCGCCGACCATGTCGTGCTCGTCGTCTGGGACGGCCTGCGCCCGGACTCCGTCAATGACACGGACACGCCCACGCTGGCGCGGCTCGCTAGAGAAGGCGTCGTGTTCGCCAACCATCATTCGGTCTACGTCACCTCCACGGAGGTGAACGGCGTGACCCTCGCGACCGGCGCCTATCCTTCGCGCAACGGCGTGTTGGCGAACCGCGAGTACCGGCCCGACATCAATCCGCTGAAATCCGTCGCCATCGCATCGGTCGATTCCATCTTACGCGGTGACGCCATCAGCAACGGCCGGTACCTTGAGAGGCCGACCGTCGTCGAAATCCTTCGACGGACCGGTCTCGAGACCGCCGTGGCCGGCACCAAGCCGGTTGCCAGGCTCTTCGACCGCACTGGGCAGGAGGTCGCAATTAGTCAGACAAAGTTTAGCACGCCAAACACGCGAGCTGACGACGAGATAACCGGCCAGTTGATCGGCCGGCTCTGGGATCACAGGGTTCCCCAATTCTCGTTGCTCTGGTTGAGCGAGCCGGATGCCTCACAGCACAATGCCGGTCTGGGTTCGACCAATGCCTTGGCCGCACTCCAAGGCTCCGACCGGAATCTCGCACGTGTACTCGACGCGCTTCAAACGAAGGGCGTTCGCGACAAAACCGATGTGTTGGTGGTCTCGGATCACGGGTTCTCCACTGTTTCCCGTTCCGTGGATGTGGCCGACGAACTAAGGCGAGCGGGTTTCCCAGCAGTCCGCGAGTTCACGGAACGGCCCAAGCCGGGCGACATTTTGGTGGTCGGCCTCGGCGGGTCGGTGCTCATTTATGTAACGCGTCACGACGTGCCGATGATGAGGAGACTGGTGGAGTTCTTCCAGCAACAAAGCTTTACCGGTGTGATCTTCGCTCGCAAGCCACAACCGGGCACGTTCACGCTCGATCAGGCACGTCTGAACACGTCACACGCCCCGGACTTGGTGATTGCGATGCGCTGGATCGACGAACCAAATCAGCGCGGCGTTCGCGGATTGTTGGTTTCCGAAGGAGGCGCTGCGCCGGGTCGCGGGAACCACGCCAGCCTAAGCCGGTACGATATCCACAATACATTGATCGCCGCCGGTCCCGATTTTCGTGGCGGTAGAACAAACGATTTCCCCAGCAGCAATGCCGACGTCACCCCAACCATCCTCGCCATCCTCGGGGTCAAATCTCCGCCTATGGACGGGCGAGTGTTGACCAAGCCCACGCCAGCACCCCGGCATCAACGGCTCAAAGCCCGCGCTGGCAACTGGCAGCAGTACCTCGAGATCACCCAATGCGGCGGCGCCTTCTACATCGACGAGGGGAATGGTTCTTCACAAGTTGTTCACAGCGAAGAAAAGCGCGTAAGTCCCTGAGTTTTTGCTTGAGTTCGTCGACGCCCTCGCTATTGTTGTGCGCAAATAGAAAGGGGTGGGGACCTCTATGTATCTGAAGAGCTTGCAGCTCGTCGGCTTCAAGTCGTTTGCCGAGAAAACGACACTTGAATTCTTGCCGGGTGTGACCGCCATTGTCGGTCCGAACGGTTGCGGTAAATCCAACGTCTCCGATGCGATCCGCTGGGTGCTCGGCGAACAATCCGCCAAGGCACTGCGCGGGAGCGAGATGGCCGATGTCATCTTCAATGGCACCGATGGCCGCAAAGCCATCGGCATGGCCGAAGTCAGCATGACATTCGCCGACGTCGACCCGAAGACGCTCTCCCTGCCCGGCGTGAATCTCGACTTCAACGAAGTCACCATCTCGCGCCGTGTCTATCGCGATGGCACCGGCGAATATCTCATCAACAAAACCACCTGCCGGCTCCGCGACATCCACACCATGTTCATGGATACCGGCATCGGCCGCTCGAGTTACTCGCTGATGGCCCAAGGCCAGATTGATCAAATCCTCAGCGCTCACCCCGAAGACCGTCGCACCATTTTCGAAGAAGCTGCCGGCATCAGCAAGTACAAGCACCAGAAAAAGGAAGCGCTCCGGAAACTCGAGTACACCGAGGCGAATCTGGTTCGCCTCACTGACATCATCAAGGAAGTCAAACGCCAGATCATCTCCTTGCAGCGCCAGGCCGGCAAGGCCCGCCGATACAAGGAACTCTTTGATCAACTCAAAGCACTCGACACGCGCCTCGCCCGGCATAAGTACGATTTGCTCCATATTGAGATTTCCAATCTCGAATCTCAAATCACCGACTTCTCGGCCAAGTCCGATCAATTCACTTCAGCCATTTCGAATTCTGAATCTCAGATTTCAGATCTCCGCCGCTCCCTCAGCGAAATCGAGCGCACGATCAACGAGGCCGTCCATCGCGACCACGAACTCAAGGGCGAGAGCGACCGGCATCAGCAGCGCATCAGCACCAACACCGAGCGCATCACCGAAGCCGAGCAGACCATCGCCAACCACCACCGCGAGATTGCTGGCTCGGAGGAGAAGATTCACGTCCAGGAGCAACTGCTCGCGCAACTCAACGCCGAGTTCGAGCAGATCGATGCTCTTCTGGCCGGTGAACAAGTCAAAGTCCAGACGCAGCAAACCGCCGTCAAATCGCTTGATACTGAGCTTTCCCAGAAGAACCGGTCGCTCACCGAAGCCAAGACCGCGCTGATCGCCCTCGAAAGCCAGAGCGCGCACAACCGCAACGAACTCGGCGCTCTCGACCACAAAAAGAAACACGACTTGGTACGCGGCGAGCGGCTTTCGGCCGAGAAGCTCCAACTAGAAGACCAGCGCCGTGCCCTCGAAGGTCGCCTCGAATCATTCAACGCCGGTCTTTCCGATTTGCGTAATGCGGTCACCGCACTGCGCCCCTCGCTCCACGTCCGCACCGACGAAGCCGCCACCCTTAACCAACAGCTTCGCGACACCACCGATTTGCATCATACCTCGGTATCCGAGGCGTCGCAGAAGTCCGCGCGACTCGACGTGCTCCGGCAAGTGTTCGCCGCGCCGGATGGACGCACGACTCTCGGTCAGGTGCTCGAAGTCGAACCGCAATACGGCCCGGCCATCGAGGCAGCGCTCAATCACAACCTGCGCACCATCCTCGCCGATGATCTCAGCACCGCGCGCGCACTGCTCGCCGGCAACTTGACCGTGGCCGCGCCCGAGGTTGTAGGTCGCATGACCCCACGCGGCGCCGCGTCAGGTGACGCGGCCTATAAGACCGCCACCGAATGCGTCCGCATCCGCGACGAGCGATTCGCGCCGTTACTTCGCTCACTGCTGGCGAATGTCGTCGTTGCCGAAAATCTCGATGTGGCGTTGGCGCTTCGACAACCGGGAATCGCCGTGGCGACCTTGGTCGGCGAGTTCATTAACGAGCACGGCGTGCTCAGCGCGGTCTCGTCGAGCCACATCGCGGAGATCACGAACCTGTCCGATGAGACGACCCGGCTGCACACACTCGCTGCCGAAGTGGCCGGTCGGAAATCCGACTTGGAGCAAAAAAAAGCCTCGCTCGATGAAGAGTTGAGCCGGCTCCGGTCGGAGTTGCACGCTAGCGAAGTCACACTAGCTGGTAAGGAAGGCGAACTGAACGCTCTGTCCACCGAGCGCCGTGACCTCGACAACAAGGTGCACACGGTCGTGTTCGAACTGTCCACCATCGAACAGCAGGACGCCGAAGAGAAGCGCCGTCGCACCGAACTCCTCGAAGCCCTCGCCACGGCTGAACAGAACGAACAAGAGTTGCGCGAGCGGATGGCCACACTGCAGCAGGAGATCATTGGCTTCACGACCCGTCGCGAGGATCTGACCGGGTTGCTGACCGAGCACCGTGTCGCCGTTGGCGGCATCCAGCACAAGCGCGAGGCGATTCAGGCGCAACGCGAGCCGATTGCGGGGCGCACCCGCGATTTGCAGGAGCGGATGCAGCAGTGCCGGTCGGAGATCAATAACTACACCACGCGCATCCAGCAGTTCCGGCAGGAGATTGCTGAGAGCGAGCAGAAAATCGTCGCGGTGACCGGCCAGCGCGAACAATCGCAGCGGCAACTGGCCGGCTTGCAGCATCAGCGCAACGAGGTCGCCACCGGTATCGAGCACGCCGAAGCGGAGTTGAAAGCGCTTCGGCAACAGGCCAGTGAAGCGCAACATCAGAAATCGAGTTTCGACATCGCGCTCGCACAGAAGCGCATGGAGACGCAGAACCTCAAGGACCGCGTCTGGCAGAAGTATCAGGTCAACGTCGAGGAAGTGGCCGGCACAATGATGACGGTCACAATCGCCGACCAAGGCCCGGCCATCAGCGAGCAAGTCCAGTTGCCGACCGATTGGGATTCCATCGAGCAACAGGCCACCGAGCTGCAATCCCGGCTCGACGCGATGGGACCGGTCAACGTCGAGGCGATTCAGGAATACGACGAACTCGAAGAGCGGTTCAAGTTCCTGAGCCAACAGCACGAGGACTTGGTGAAGGCGAAGGAGCAATTGCTCCAAGTCATCGCGAAGATCAACTCGACGACGAAACAATTGTTCAGCGAAACGTTCGAGAAAGTCCGGGATAACTTCCAAACGATCTTTACCGAGTTGTTCGGCGGCGGCAAAGCCAACCTGATCCTGCTCGACGAAAACGATCCGCTCGAAAGCGGCATCGAGATCGTCGCCAAACCGCCCGGTAAGCAGCTCCAGAGCATCACACTGCTCAGTGGCGGCGAGAGAACGCTCACGGCCACTGCGCTGTTGTTTTCGATTTACATGGTCAAGCCGTCACCGTTCTGCGTGCTTGACGAGTTGGACGCGCCGCTCGATGAGTCGAACATCAACCGCTTCATCCGCATCCTGCAACGCTTCATCACGCAGAGTCAGTTCGTGGTCATCACCCACAACAAACGCACCATCGGCATGGCCGACGCGCTTTACGGCATCACGATGGAAGAGCACGGTGTGTCGAAAGTCGTCAGCGTGAAATTCAGCCCGCGCGAAGAGACCGCGCGCAAAGCCGCCGAGAAGGCGAAAGAGATTCAGGAAGACCGGATCGATGGCGGCGCGGTCGTTCGTAGGAGCGGCATTCCTGCCGCGACCGGGATGTTGCCGCACGAAGAGGATTTGCAAAACGATTTGCTGGACGCGAAGGAAAGCACGGTCGACCCGATTGCCGACGCGGCGCCGGTCATCGCCGTGAACGCACCAGTTCTGTCCTCGGCACCCGCGCCCATCGCCGATGAAGTCAAAGCCGCCGTCGCCGCAGTGCAAGCCGCCAATGACTCCGTGAGCGAAACGGTCGCGACCGAACCGACGGCCGATTAGGACGGGCGTCACGCGCGTTTCGGCCGATTTGGTGAACGGGCTGGAAGCTCGATTTGCCTTATGCTACAACGCCGTCATGTTGGAAACAGCCATTGAGGCGGCGGCGGAAGCCGGGAAGCTGTTGCGGAAGAATTTCGGGACACAGCTCTCCGTCAATCAAGCCACGCATCACGACATCAAGCTGGAAATCGACGAGCAGGCGCAGCAGCTCATCACGCGTGTGATTCTTGCGGATTTCCCGGACCACGCGGTTCTCGGGGAAGAAGGTGTAAGCGGCAACCAAAACTCTGACATGCGCTGGGTGGTGGATCCGCTCGACGGCACGGTGAACTATTTCTACGGCATCCCGCATTACGCCGTGAGCATCGCGGCGCAACAGCGAATCGGCGCGGATGAATGGGAAACCGTTGCCGGCGTCGTGCTCGATCCAGAACTCGACGAATTGTTCGTTTCGGAAAAGGGCAAAGCGGCGATGCTGCATGGCCGGCCGATTCACGTGAGCGAGCGAACGGACTTGGCGGAGGCAATTGTGGCGATCGGGTTCTTCAAGAGCGAGGCGACGATCAACCGCAGCCTGCAGGACTTTGGACAACTCATCCACAAAGTGCGCAAACTGCGGCTGATGGGCGCGGCGGCGTTGGATGTGGTGTATGTCGCTTGCGGCCGATACGACGCATACTTGGAGTACGGCATCAAGTTGTGGGACATCGCGGCCGGGCAGTTGATTCTGGAAAATGCCGGTGGCTGCATTGAGTCAAAGCCGGATAACCATGTCGAGCATGCGTTCGATGTGCGGATGTGGAACGGCAAGATACCGGTCCGTGACTTGGCCGCCGGTTAGTGCAGCCACTTCAGCAGCGCGCCCTCAAGGTAGATGATACCGGTCAGCACCACCACAATCTCAATGATGACCGGCGTCATCTCCTTGATCCATTGCAGGGGCGTGTAGTGCTCGTCCACGTCGCGCTTGATGAAGGCGAAGGCGACGACGGATTGCGCGCTGCCGATGTGCGTCCAGCAGCCGCCGATAGCGTAGCCGGCAATCTGCGCCATCGCGAACAAATGCAGCACGGCGATGTCCAGCCCGTGCAACGCGCGCGAGGCGAAATCGGCGACAACGTTATTGTCGAGGATCGCCGACAGAAACGTGCAGCCGACGAATTGTCCAAACGCCACGTGCGCCGGCCCGGCCTTTTCGATGCCGTGATGCAGGAGATCCTGCAGTGCCGCGAAGAAGCCGGCCTTGGTCAGCAGCGTGATCGAGAGAAACAAGGGAAACAAAAAGTAGTATTCGGCGAATTCATGTTTCGCTTCGCGCAACGCGAGATTGCGCAGCTTCGGCAAAGTGACCACGCCGAGCAAAGCGACAATGAACCCGGCAAACGACGCAAAGAACAGCGGCACGTGGTGATCGATGCCGTGCCAGATCAAGCAACCGATGAATGGCACGAGCGCCAACGCGCCCACCTTCGCCGCCAGCGCGCGCCGGTGACGCAATTTGTGAATCGCCTCATTGATTGCTGAGTCAGCGCGTTCAGCGCCGACCAGATCGCCTTGCGCGAGCAAGGCGTAGTGCTTGTCGAGCGACTCAGCAAGATCTTCGCTGGCGAATTTGCCGAGCAGCATTTTACGCGCGGCGACCGGCACGCTCTCGCGCACCAGCGCTTCGCCCATCGGCTCGCCCTTGTGGAGCCGGCCCAGCACGCTGGGGAGGGCCGTGCCGAGTTCGGCTTCGTGCGCCTCGATGAACTCGATCGGCGTGAGCACTTCGCCGTGGCGCTCGGCTTGCAGGAACCGCACGGCGGCGACGTGCGCGGCGAGCATATCGAGCTTGTCGAGGTCAACGCGTTTGTGGCCGAGTTTCTTGCGCAGGTTCCACGCGATGACCAGATACGCCGCGACCGCGCCCGGCGCGCAATAGCGAATGAAAAACTGGTTGTCGAGGAACGGATGCAGGTTGGCCTTCATGATCAGGTTGGGCGGCTCGCCATACGCCAACCAGATGCCGCAAATCGTCGTCACCGCCGTGCACACCATCACCGCATACCGGATGGCGGAGGTTGGCGCCGCCGCCAGCATCAGAATGATCACCAGCGTGCGGATCGTCAGCCCGATCATCGAGACGCCATCGAGAATACCGGACGAGAATGCTACCACCGCCGTCACCGACACAACCGTCGGCAACACCCAGCCCTGATACCGGCGCAGCAGGAAAAATGTGATTTGTTCCAGCAACCGCGTTTGAGCGATCACCGCCACGAAGAACGTCAGCCCGAGGATGAACAGCATCGTGTCCGCGTGAATGAGGTGGTCGAGTCCGTCAAACGTCAACATGTTGTGGCGCAAAAAACGTCCGAACCCCTGTTCGGACACTTCCCGGTGAAACTCGGAATCCGGCAGGCCGGCGAACGTGGCAGCGATGACCAGGGCCATGCCGTAGGTCAGCGCGTTCTTGTGGATTTGGTACTTGAACGAGCCGAAGACGAACAGCGCGACGATCGTGGCGAACACTTCCGTGGCCAGCAACGCCACCGGCATGTGGCCGCGCCCGAAAATCAAAATGACGGCCGCCACCGCCGCGCATCCGACCACGAATTTGCGCGACGACAGCATGACCACGGCCGGACCTTGGGAATGTTTGCCAGCCGACATGGACTTGGACTTTAGCGGCCGAGTGTCGAAACGCAAGCCGGCAGTTTACCGTGAGTCTGCGAGTTGTTTGAGACACTCCGCAATCTCGACACGTGAATTGGCCAATCTTCCACAAGAATGGCGGGGAATTATTTCAACCATTACTCGTCTCTCCCGAGCTGCGTCATTCAAACAGCAAGTTTTGGCTGTCTATGCCAATCGTTGCGCTGTGACAAGAATGCAGCTTCGACTCATTGAAGCGGCCCACATTTTGCCGGTAGGTGCGCAAGACAGCACGGATGACGTGCGGAATGGCTTGGCACTGTCGCCGACGTATCATCGGGCTTTTGACAACGCGTTGATTTTCTTGGACGATGGTTTTGTGATGAGAATCAACCCAGCGAAAGAGTTACAACTTGCCACCCTTCGGCTTGACGGGGGACTACCAGACTTCAAGAGCTACCTCGAAAGGAAAATCCATCTCCCGCCCGACAAGCGACAGTGGCCCGAGCCGGGGATGATCCGCAAAGCAAACACATACCGCCGCATCATTGCCTAATCGTGTTCCTTGAAGCGCCTGCCGGTACGCCTGCGCCACGACCCGCCTTCGCTGAAGCTACGGCGGAACGCGTTCGCTCAGGGCGATTGACTCTCCCGCTTCGTGCGAACCCAAACAAGCATTGCATAAACGCAAGAATCCGGCAATGCTGATACCAGCGCGGTGCGAAAAAGAGAGGAAGATCACGATGAGTTGGCCAGAGATCTCTGAGTTGTACACGAAGCCGATGATCAAGCTGGGGCATACCGAGTTGTCGATCGCCACGCTGGTGTGGTTTGGCGTCTCGGTGCTTGCGGTCGTGCTCCTGTCGCGATTCACGAGGCGGCTATTGCGCACGCGCGTGCTTGTGCGCACCAAGATGGATACCGGGATGCAGTATCTCATCTCGCGGATTGCCGGCTATGTCGTGCTGGTGTTGGGATTGCTGGTGGCGCTACAGACGGCCGGCTTGGACCTGAGTTCACTCACCGTCTTGGCGGGAGCGCTTGGCGTCGGCATCGGCTTCGGTCTGCAAAATATCGTTCATAATTTCGTCAGCGGCTTGATCCTCATGGGCGAGCGGGCCATCCAGATCGGAGATCGTGTGGAGGTCGGCAACACGCTGGGGCGGGTCACGCGGATCGGCACGCGTGCCACGGCGATCCAAACCAACGACAACATCAGCATCATCGTGCCCAACTCCGAGTTTGTCACCAATCGGGTTGTCAATTGGAGTTTGCAAGGCGACCAGCGTGTGCGGCTGCGCGTTCCGGTCGGCGTGTCTTACGGCAGCGACCCGCACAAGGTCGAGCAGTTATTAGCCCCTTTCCCGCAACCGGACCGGGTTTTCGTTTTTTTCGTGGCGGTGGCCGTCGCAATTGCTCAGGATTTCGTCGCCGGCGCTTGCCAAACGGCGTGTAGTGGCGACCTACCCCCTTGCGGCGGCTTCCGCCGCGCC
>CAZMKD010000289.1:0-38226 GCA_964566575.1 uncultured Verrucomicrobiota bacterium | reverse complement strand
TCGAACGGCGATCCCGCACACGGTCGGTCAGTTGTTTCTGTTCGGGGACGGTCAAGATCAGTGATGGTGCGGAACGCGGCATGGAGGGAGTTTACACCGCCCACCAATACTATCAATCACTTATTGGACACTACACTAGTGGTCGGTCACAACTGAGCGCAGTCTGTGCGCTTTCGGTGTTTCTCTTCGGAAGCGCGTTGACCAATTCAGTTGCCCAAGTCTGTCTCACCAATCTGACGCAGCCCTTCAGTATTCTCAGCATCCAGCAAGACACCAATCGTTGGACGACCACCACGTGGGAATCGTGCCCGATCTTCCGGTATCTCGTGCTGTCGGCCGATGAGCTGAACACGAATACGGCCTGGCGGCAGCAGGCTTATATTTGGGGCCTGACGAACGCAACGAGGTGGACGGACACGACGACGACCAATGTCGCTCATCGGTTCTACAAGGTCCGGCGGATACTTGGCAGCTCGATCAGCGCGGGCGGACACTACAGCCTGGCACTGAGGCCCGACGGCACTCTGTGGGCTTGGGGGCGCAATAACGGAGTGTTCGGAGATGGTTTGGACAGTTCAGGGGTGGAACAATATCGACCTTTCCCGGTCGAAATGGCGCCCGTCGCCTCCTGTGTTGGACAATTCATCAGCAATGCGGTGTCGCTGGCCGCCGGCGGCGATGATTTCACCGTGGTGGTCGATGCCAATGGGACGGTTTGGACATGCGGCAAAAACACTTATGGACAATTGGGAAACGGGTCCGGGCCGGATGGCGCTCTTCATCCTGTGCCGACTCCGATCAGCGGCGTCAGTAATGTGGTCAGTGTGGCAGGAGGCGGCTTCCATGCACTCGCCTTGCGCGGGGACGGGAGGGTATTCGCGTGGGGACTCGACAGAACCGAATGCGAGACCCCTGGCATAAACGGACAATTGGGCGCGGGAAGTCTTCCGGCGGGATTCACAAACGCTCCGATTCAGTCACTGGTTCCAACCCAGATCGTCATCAAGGCCATCGCTGCGGGTGACTATTTTAGCTTAGCCGTGGATACGAACGGCCTGGTGTGGGGGTGGGGGAGCAACAGCGACGGTCAGTTAGGTTCAGGTGTCCCTACAGGTCAATGCGCGTCCACCAACCTTCCCACGTTGGTGCAAGGCATCTCTAATGTTGTAGCGATTGCCGCCGGTTACAACCACACGATTGCCATAACCGCAGACAAAACCGTGTGGACATGGGGAATCAATACTTTCGGGCAATTAGGCCGCGACGGCGCCACCGCGACGCCAGGGCAAGTGCCCCCCTCTATCCTGACCAATGTGGTGGCGATTGCGGGCGGGCTTTTCTTCACCTTGGCAGTGACGAGCAATGGCCAAGTGTACGCATGGGGTGATAACAGTAGAGGACAATTGGGCACGAATACTAATGGGGGCACTCTCACCAGCCCACATCTCGTGGCGGGCATCAGCAACGTGGTACTGGTCAGCGCGGCCGGACCCGACGGTGAGGGTACAGGCGGCGCGCGCAGCATGGCGATGACGGTGGATCAGGGAACCAATGTCTATTGGGGGTGGGGTGACAACCTGTGGGGAGCAGTCGGCAATGGGATCAGTGGAGGTGGGACAGACCTAGTCAATCAGTCCACGCCGGTGCCGGTGCAATTCTGCACCCGCTGCCAGCGATGTGTTCAGTTGAGAACCAACGGGAGCTTCACGGCGGAGTGCAACGGTACAATGTACCTCTATTTCAATGATGACCAACTAGCTTTTGCAGACAATGCAGGGTCGTACACAGTGTCGTTTGACGGGCTCTCTACAAACGTGAACGTCTTGGCAAACAACCTCTACGGAGTCGCAGTGCGCATCGTGACAAATGGAGGCATGTACACTTACAGCGCAAGTGGGTTATGTGACCGTGGCAATGGTAATTATACGGACCCGAACGGCAACGGCACGAACGGAATACCGGCATCCTGCTCTTCCATCAACATCACGAATAGCATTTGCCCTGCTGCCAAGTGCTTCTCACTCGTGGGCAAGATCCAATGAAGAACGTATAACTAAAGATGATCACAACTCAGAAAGAGGCGTTAGTGTAGCGGCGCTTCTGCGAAGCGCCGGATTTGTTCGGAACATGAGCAACCTCGTTTCACAGAAGCGCGGCTACAACGCGCAACCGAACCGGTCTTTGCTCCCCCCCGTCACCGACTGACTTCCAGTTGCGACAGTCTCTTCCGCGCATCGTCCATATTGGGATCGAGCCTCAGCGCCTGTTTGTAGTGTTCGATCGCATCCTGCGTCTTACCGGTTTGATCGAGGGCAAGCCCCAAATCGTAGTGCATCTCAGCACTATCAGGCTTGATCCGCAGCGCTGCTTGCCAATTCTCGATTGCCTCCGGCAGCCTGCCAAGTTGTGCCAAGGCAGTCCCGAGGTTGCCGTGGGCTTCCATGTAATCGGGGTTGATTCGTAATGCGGCGTCATACTCTTTGATGGCTTCATCAAACTGGCCAGCCTGTGACAAGACGACGGCCAGATTAAAATGTGCTACATCGGAGTCCGGCATGAGGTTGACCCTGCGTTGACAATACTCGATTGCCTCCGGAATCTTCCCACGCGTTAGCAGCACCTCAGCGAGTATCGCGTTGGCTGTGTCCGAGTTCGGGTATTGCGCAATGACCGTCCGCCAAACCGTCTCATCATTACGCCACATAGGTGTAAGAGCGGAGGTAAGAAATATGAAAATGGAAAGCTCGCAGAGCAATAGACAGGCTAACAAAACCCGGACGATTCGTGCGCGACATCGCCACATCCAAACAACCGCGCCCCCTGCCAGCATTAGTAACGGCGGCATTGCCATGTAGGCATATCGATCCGCCCTAGCTTGCCCTCCTAGTGGTATCAGGCCGGAGACAGGCAAAATAAAAATCAAGTATGCCGCCCAACCCGCGACCAGCGCCGGCGTGCGGTATCTGAACCGGAGGCAGAGTGCTGTGACGGTGACGACGCACAACGCGGACGCGAGCGTCCATGGCCGTAGCAGTGAGAAGTACGCGCTTCTTGGGTAGTAGGGTAAGAGTCCCACCGGCCATGCTAGCTTGGACGGATAGAACATCAGACTCTCCACCGCAAGACATACACGCTGCGAAGAGCTGACAGTTTCTAGTGGCATCATCAGACCACCGACACGCGATTCGGTGATCATTGCCGCCGCAGCAGTCGCCAATCCGAAGGCGATCAACCAAATCTTCTGGCGAATCAATGCTCCCCAGCCGAGACGCAAATGTAGCTGCGATGGGAAAAAGTCCATTGCCAACATTGCGAGAGGCAGCGAAACCGCCGCGGGCTTACTCAATACCGCGGCGAGGAAGAGCGCCCATATAACCCAAATCGGGGCATGAGAGAAATAGGCCCAAAGAGTGCCAATCCCGAATGCCATGCACAACAACTGCGTCCGTCCTGAGATCCACGCGACCGACTGAACTTGCAGGGGATGAATCGCGAATACTAAAGCAACACCGAAGGCCACGGCCAATCGCTCGCGGGGTGTCAGTGAAGCGACTGAACCGAGCAAACTACACAGAAAGCCAAACAGAAGAGCAGCATTGAAAGCGTGGAGTATTACGCTAGCCGCATGATGTCCAGCAGCATTCGTCCCCCAAATCTGATAGTCTAGAAGATGAGAAATGCGTGACAACGGATGCCAATAGGGCTGCGTAGTCGAAAACGCCCATTTTACTCCGTTCCAGGTCAATCCGTTCAGCCTTACCGCCTCTTTCAAGTACGTCGTATCATCCAAGTGTTCCAAGAACTCACCTCGAACACTTGGCCAATGCCCACAGAGAGCGCTAGCGAAGATCACGAGCGCTAACCCAAAGAGTCGTGTACGGGTGGACTGCACATCGATACAAGTAGCTATGGTCCGAATCCTAAACCGACCCTCGGGATTACACAATCTAGGAATCGTATGCTTCGAAGAAGGATCGCTCCGATCATCTGTCCTTGCCCCGATTTGGTGGACAGCGGAGGAAGTGGTAGTGAAAGGGGTCAACGCCACACACGACGGATTTGGGAGGGAACGCTCAGCGCGCAATTCAACAAATTAATGATTCTTCCACCCAGAAGCGTCGACACGCCCGACGTAGATTTGTTCACCAGTTGTCAATTGACCCCGCTCAGAGCGGGGTTGACGAAATCTTTACGGTCAGCATATCATTCTGGCATGGAGAAGCGCACCGCCCGACCACTCTCACCAAACAATGTGCTCGCCGTCATCATGGGCGGCGGCGCGGGAACGCGACTGTTTCCACTAACGAAGGAGCGCGCCAAACCGGCCGTGCCGATTGGCGGGAAATACCGGCTCGTCGACGTTCCCATCAGCAATTGCATTAACTCCGAGATTCGCCAGATTTATGTGCTCACGCAGTTCAACTCCGCGTCGCTGCACCGGCACATTCATTCCAGCTATGTGTTCGACCGGTTCTCCCGCGGCTTCGTCGAAATTCTCGCGGCGCAACAGACGACCGGTGGCGCGAATTGGTATCAAGGCACAGCCGACGCCGTGCGGCAGAACCTTCGCCATTTCGCGTTGGCCGATTACGATTACATTCTGATTCTTTCCGGCGACCAGCTGTACCGGATGGATTTCCGGAAGGTGTTGCGCCAGCACATCGAGACACAAGCCGACATTACCATCGTCGCTATCCCGGTAAAGCGCACTGCGGCGAGCGAGCTCGGCATCCTGCAAGTAGACGACGCGAAGCACATCACGCGCTTCGTCGAGAAGCCGAAGGATGCAGGAACCCTCGACGAGCTAAGACTCGAAGATCCGCTCTTATCCGGCCTGCGCATCACCAGCAGCGAAGATCAGATGCTGGCGTCGATGGGCATCTACGTGTTCAGCCGCGATACTCTGGTCAAAGCGCTCGACAATGACCAAACTGACTTCGGAAAGCACATAATCCCATCCTCGATTAGCCGCTCGCGTGTTTTCGCGCACATCTTTCAAGGCTACTGGGAAGACGTCGGAACGATCCGATCGTTCTTCGAGGCCAATCTGGCGATGTGTTCGCTCAGGCCGGCCTTCAGTTTCTTTGACCGGTCCACTCCCGTGTACACGCGTGCTCGATTCCTACCACCCTCGAAAGTGGTCGACAGTTTCATCAGTGAGTCGTTAATCGCCGACGGATGTTTCATATTGAAGTCACGCATCCAAAACTGCGTTGTCGGTCTCCGGTCCTTCATCGGAGACGGCTGTGAGTTGAAGGACACGATTATCATGGGGTGCGACTTTTACTCTCCGACATCGGAGCTGACCGAGGACCAATCAGTCACCATGCCGCACATGGCGATTGGCCGCGGCACAAAAATCGAACGTGCTATCATTGATAAGAACGTCCATATTGGCGAAGGCGTGACAATCTCCAACAAGCTGGGTGCGCCGGATTGTGACACGCCGAATTACTACATCCGCGACGGCATTGTGATCATTCCGAAGAACAGCTTTATCCCGGATGGGACGAAGATTTAGAAAACACTGTTGACAGCAAATGGAAGTTCGCTATACTCGCGCGCACCCAAGTTGTTGGGGGACATAGAAAGTAAAGGGAAGGTCGGTAAAGTCTGTTGCTCGTTTCAAGAAAAGCAAACGGGAGACGGATGTTTGTCGTCTTCGTGTCTTTAAGAGGAAAGAAAACGCGAAGCGGTGGCTGGGATGGATTCAGCCTCGGCCGAGGTAGGGCAGTGAAACAGAACAGTTTGCCCACGTAGCTCAGATGGTAGAGCACGTCCTTGGTAAGGACGAGGTCATCGGTTCAATCCCGATCGTGGGCTCCAGTTTCACGGCGGATATTAAGTTAATGAATACGTAGATCGGAGGACGACATGGCTAAGAGTAAATTCGAACGGACAAAGCCGCACGCGAACGTGGGCACGATCGGTCACATCGACCACGGCAAGACGACCCTGACGGCAGCGTTGCTGGTCGTATTGAGCAAGCAAGGCAAAGCCGAGATCAAGAGTTACGCCGACATTGCCAAGGGCGGTACGGTGCGTGATGAAACCAAGACGGTGACCATTGCGGCCGCGCACGTGGAATACGAGAGCGAGAAACGCCACTACGCGCACGTCGATTGCCCCGGCCATGCGGACTACGTCAAGAACATGATTACCGGCGCCGCGCAGATGGACGGCGCGATCTTGGTGGTAAGCGCGGCTGATGGTCCGATGCCACAGACGCGCGAGCACATTTTGCTCGCCCGGCAGGTCGGCGTACCGGCCATCGTGGTGGCGTTGAACAAGGTGGATCTGGTGGATGATCCGGAATTGCTTGAGTTGGTCGAAATGGAAGTCCGCGATCTGCTAAACAAGTATCAGTTTCCCGGTGACAAGACGCCGATTGTCCGAGTTTGCGCCAGCAAGGCGATGGCCGGTGACGCGGAGGCCGAGAAGGGCATACTGTCGCTCCTCAAAGCCGTGGATGATTTCATTCCGCAGCCGACACGCGAAATCGACAAGCCGTTCCTGATGCCGGTCGAAGACGTATTCTCGATTACCGGCCGCGGTACGGTGGCCACGGGACGTGTCGAGCGCGGCACTGTCAAGGTCGGCGAAGAAGTGGAGATTGTCGGCTTGCGCGACACGACCAAGACGGTGGTGACCGGCGTGGAAATGTTCCGCAAGTTGCTCGACCGAGCCGAAGCCGGTGACAACATCGGCGCCCTGCTACGCGGCATTGAAAAGGACGGCATCGAGCGCGGTCAGGTACTCGCGAAGCCCGGTTCGATCAAGCCTCACAAGAAATTCAAGGCGGAAGTGTACGTGCTCTCGAAGGAAGAAGGTGGCCGTCACACGCCGTTCTTTACGAAGTACCGGCCGCAGTTTTACTTCCGCACGACGGATGTGACCGGCCAAGTGACGTTGCCGGCGGGTGTCGAGATGGTGATGCCGGGCGACAACGTGAATATTGAAATCGAGCTCATCACGCCCATCGCCATGGAGCAGACGATGCGCTTTGCGATTCGCGAAGGCGGTCGGACCGTGGGCGCGGGTCGTGTCACTGAAATTCTGGAGTAAGAATGCCGAGGGAAATAATCACGATCGCCTGCACGGAGTGCAAGAGCCGCAACTACACGTCGACCCGCAACAAGAAGGCGCAGGGGTCGGAGCGGTTGGAGTTGCGGAAGTTTTGCGCGAAGTGCGGCAAACACGTGAGCCATCGCGAAACAAAGTAGTGCGCGCAAACGGAAGCAGACTCGTTGGTTACGCCAGTAGCTCAATTGGCAGAGCGACGGTCTCCAAAACCGTAGGTTGGGGGTTCAAGTCCCTCCTGGCGTGCCAGTTTTATCGGACTCAGTAAAATGGATAATCAAGTCGTAAAGGCCAGTAGTAATCCAGTCGTCAAGACCCGTGAGTTCTTTGCCGAGGTCATCGTCGAGTTGAAGAAGTCCGCGTGGCCGACGCGCAAGGAACTCGTGGACTCGTCGCTGGTTGTAATCGTCACGGTCTTGATCCTCGGAATGTTCGTGGCCGGAGCGGACATCATCATCGGGCGGATCATTTCGGTACTGACGCGCGGCTAAGAAGGCAGACATGGTTGACCAAGAAACAAAATCCGAATTCCAGTGGTTCGTGCTGCACACGCTGTCCGGTCAGGAGCAGAAGGTCAAGAACGGCATTGAGCGTCGCATCAAAGTCGAGGAAGTCGGCGACCTGATCAAGGAAGTGCTCATCCCGACCGAGAAAGTCGCGGAGGTCAAGAAGGGCAAGAAGACGACGAGCACGCGAAAGTTTTATCCGGGCTACATCCTCGTGCACATGAAATTGCTCGACGACAAGAATCAGTTGCTCGACCGGCCGTGGTACTTTATCCGTGAGACTCCTGGCCTCATCGGTTTCATCGGTGGTGACCGGCCCGTGCCGCTCAAGCCAGACGAAGTGAACAGCATCCTCGCGCAGATCGAAGAACGTCAGGAAAAGGTCACGCCGAAGGTCGCATTCGAGAAGGGCGAGACCGTGAAAGTTAACGACGGGCCGTTCCAGAATTTTACGGGCGTGATCGACGAGATCGACCCGGCCCGCGGCAAACTCAAGATTTCAGTTTCAATTTTCGGCCGGTCGACTCTAGTCGAGTTGGAATACTGGCAAGTGGAGAGGGCATAACATGGCAGCAGGCAAACCAGTTACCGGCATTATCAAACTACAGATCCCGGCCGGGCAGGCCAACCCGGCACCGCCCGTCGGCCCGGCGCTCGGTCAGCAGGGCGTCAACATCATGGGCTTCTGCAAAGAGTTTAACGCGGCGACGCAGAAGATGGTAGGGACGATTATCCCGGTTGTCATCACCGTATATAAAGACAAGACGTTCACTTTTATCACGAAGTCGCCGCCGGCGAGCGCGTTGTTGAAGAAAGCGGCCGGTATCGCGACGGCGAGCGGCGAACCGAACCGCAACAAAGTCGGCAAGGTCACACGCAAACAGGTTTTGGACATTGCGAAGACCAAGATGGCGGACTTGAACGCAAAGAACGAAGAGGGCGCTTGCCGGATTATTGCCGGGACAGCGCGCAGCATGGGTATTGACGTCGTGGAGTGATTTATGGCCAAGCACGGAAAACGATATAACTCAGCGGTTAAGCTGGTCGACACCAGAAAGCAATACCGGCTCAACGAGGCAGTGGAGTTGCTGAAGAAACTGCCGAAGACGAAATTCGACGAGACGCTGGAACTCGACTTCAATCTCGGCGTTGATCCGAAGCAGAGCGACCAGATGGTCCGCGGTACTGTTGCACTCCCGCATGGCTCCGGCAAGAAAGTGCGCGTGGTCGTGTTCGCCAAGGGCGAAGCGGCGCAAGCGGCGAAGGATGCCGGTGCGGATATTGTCGGCTATGAAGATTTGGTTAAGAAGTGCCAGGAAGGCTGGACGGATTTCGATGTCGCGGTCGCGACCACGGAGGCGATGCAGGAGGTCCGCAAGCTCGGCAAGGTGCTCGGCCCGAGAGGACTCATGCCGAACCCGAAGACCGGCACGGTCACCGACGACACGGCGAAGGCGGTCAAGGAAGTGAAAGCCGGTCGCGTGGAATTCAAGATGGACAAGGCCGGTAACCTACACATCGCGTTCGGCAAGGTTTCGTTTGAGCCGAAGGCGATCGAGGAAAACGCCAAATCGATTATTGGCGCGGTGCTGCACGCGAAGCCGGCATCGTCGAAGGGACATTTCATTCAAAGTTGCACGCTGTCGAGCACGATGAGCCCGGGGTTGCGAATCGACGTTCACGAGTTTTCGCCGAGCGTGCACTAAGGGACACATGAGAGCCGAAAAGAAAATCATTGTTGATGAATTGAGCAAGCAAGTCGGCACGTCGCCGTTTGTGTTGATCACCGATTACACCGGCATGACCGTGACGCAGTTCGCCGAGTTGCGGAAGAAGTTGCGCGGCGCGAATGCGGAGTATCACGTCGTGAAAAACACGATGCTTCGGCACGCGGCCAAGGCGGCCGGGCTGGGCGAGTTCAACGGCTCGCTCACCGGTATGACCGCGGTTGTGCTCGGCAACGAGAAGGCCGACATTAGCTCTGCGGCGAAAATTTTGAAACAGTTCGGCAAGGACACACAAAAGCCGAAGGTGAAGCTGGGCGTGATGGGCAAGGAGCTGCTCCAAGCTGCGGACGTCGCGGCGGTGGCGGACTTGCCGTCGCTGGATGCGTTGCGGGCGCAGATCATCGGCCTGTTGCAGACGCCGGCCACTCGCATTGCCGTCGTGCTCGGCGCACCGGCCAGTCAACTTGCGCGCGTCATAAAGGCGCACGCAGATAAAGAAGGCGCGGCCCAACCGGCCGCGGCGTAACCGGTTCCTCGTCGTCCCGGCGGCTGTCGGGATCAAATGACGCTAAGCTTTGCGTCGCGACGATACCAGAAAAAGGAAGACGAAAATGGCAGCAGACCTGGATACATTGGTGGAACAGTTGAGCGGATTGTCGGTCATCGAGGCCGCGTCGCTCTCAAAGAAATTGGAAGAGAAATGGGGCGTCAGCGCCGCGGCTCCGGTCGCGATGGCGGCGGGTCCGGCCGCGGCCGCAGCTCCGGCCGCCGAAGCCAAAACGACCTTTGATGTCGTGCTCAAGGAAGCCGGCGCGAACAAGATCGGTGTTATCAAGGAAGTTCGCGTGGTGACCAGCCTTGGCTTGAAGGAAGCCAAGGACCTCGTCGAAGGCGCGCCCAAGACCGTGAAGGAAGGCGCGACCAAGGAAGAGGCCGAAGAGATTAAGAAGAAGCTCGAAGCCGCCGGCGCCAAAGTCGAGTTGAAGTAAACCATGTTGTAGCGGTCGGAGCGAGGGATGACCTTGCCCCGGCCAAAACTTAACGCAGTAACCGGGATAACTAATGCGCGAGCGTAAATATTACGGCAAGTTGGGTGATGTAATCGAACCGCCGCAACTCATCGAGTCGCAGATCCAGTCGTTCGATGAGTTTTTGCAGGCGGCAGTGCCGGCCAGCCGGCGAAAAAACATCGGCCTTCAGACTGTGTTCAAGGAAGTATTCCCGATCGTGAGCTACGACGGGCAGTCCACGCTTGATTTCGTCGAGTATCAGATTGGCGAAATCAAAATGACGTGGCTTGATGCGCTCCGCGAAGGCATCACCTACAGCGCGCCGTTGCACGTGACGTTCCGCCTCAAGGACGCCAACGGCACGAAGGAAGAGAAGGTGTACATGGGCGAAATCCCGCTTATGACCCCGGCCGCCAGCATCGTCATCAACGGCGCGGAACGCGTCATCGTCAGTCAACTGCACCGCTCGCCCGGCATCTGTTTCGAGCAAAGCGTCCACACGTCCGGCAAGCTGCTGTTCGGCTTCCGCATCATCCCCGACCGCGGCACGTGGCTGGAATGCCAGTTCGACCAGCACGATTTGTTGAACGTCTACCTTGATCGCCGTCATCGCCGCCGGAAGTTTTTGGTCACGACGTTCCTCCGCACGCTCGGCTACGGCAAAGACGAAGACATCCTCAAGTTGTTCTACTCGATTGAGGATTTGAAGCTGAAAGACTTCTCTGGCAGCGACGAAGAGACCACGAAGGTGCTCGTTGCCGACATCGAGGACAAGGAAAAGGGCGTTGTCGTTGCGCGCGCATTCGAGCCGCTCACGAAAAGCATCTGCAAACAACTTCAAGATCTCGGTATCGACAAAGTCAAAGTCGTCGACACCGCCGCGGACGATGGCGTTATCGTCAAGTGCTTGCGCAAAGACCCGTGCAAAGACACCGAAGAAGCGCTCAAGGATATTTACCGGCGCTTGCGCCCCGGCGATCCGCCGACGGTGGCCAACGCCAACGCGCTCATCAAGCGGCTGTTCTTTGATGCCCGCCGGTACGACCTTGGACGCGTCGGCCGGTACAAGATCAATCAGAAGCTCAATCGCAACGCCGACCTCGAAAACCGGATTCTCGAAAAAGAAGATCTGATCGAGGCGATCAAATACGTCATCAGCCTTCGCAAAGGTGAAGGTTCGGTCGACGACATCGACCATCTCGGCAGCCGCCGGTTGCGCACGGGCGGCGAACTTCTCGCCAACCAGTGCCGCATTGGTCTCGCTCGCACCGAGCGCGTCGTCAAAGAGCGCATGACGCTGTTCGACGTAACGACCAACACCATGACGCCGCAAGCGCTGGTCAATCCGAAGGCTCTCTCGGCGGTTATCCGTGATTTCTTTGGCCGCAGCCAGCTCAGCCAGTTCATGGATCAGACGAACCCGCTGAGTGAGCTGACGCACAAACGCCGTCTTTCCGCGCTCGGGCCGGGTGGCCTTTCGCGCGAGCGAGCCGGCTTCGAAGTGCGCGACGTTCACCCGTCGCACTACGGCCGCATCTGCCCGATTGAAACACCTGAAGGCCCGAACATCGGCCTTATCAGCGCGATGAGCATTTACGCTCGCATCAACGAGTTTGGTTTCATCGAGACGCCGTACCGGAAGGTGAAAGATGGTCGGGTCACGGACCAGATTGATTATCTGACTGCCGACCAGGAAGAAAACTACGTCGTCGCCCAAGCCAACGCTGCGATCGACAACAAAGGCCACTTCACAATCGCGAAGGTTTCCTGCCGGTACAAGAGCGACTTCGTCGAAGTCGAGCCGGAGCGCGTCCACTACATGGACGTGTCGCCGAAACAGCTCGTGTCGGTTGCGGCCGGTTTGATTCCGTTCCTCGAACACGACGATGCCAACCGCGCGCTGATGGGCTCGAACATGCAACGTCAGGCCGTCCCGCTGTTGGAAAGCGAAGCGCCGTTCGTCGGCACCGGCCTCGAAGGCCGCATCGCCCGCGACTCAACGGTCTGTATCATTGCCGATGAAGGCGGCGTGGTCGCCAGCGTCGACGCACGCCACATCATTATCACCAAGAACGGGCAGATGCCGGAAGGCAAACGCAAGATCATCACCGATCCGGAGAACCACATCTGGGTGTACGAATTGCGTAAGTTCATGCGCTCCAACGCCAGCACATGTTTCAACCAGAAACCGATTGTCGCGCGCGGTGACCGGGTCAAGAAAGCTCAGGTCCTCGCGGACGGCCCGTGCTGCGATGGCGGCGAACTCGCGCTCGGCCGTAACGTGCTGGTCGCGTTCATGCCATGGTGCGGTTACAACTTTGAGGACGCCATCCTCGTCAACGAGCGCATCGTCAAGGAAGACGTCTACACCTCGATCCACATCGAAGAGTATGAAGCCGGCGCCCGCGACACGAAGCTCGGCCCGGAAGAAATCACTCGCGATATTCCCAACGTCGGCGAAGAAGCCCTGCGCGACCTCGGCCACGACGGCGTCATTCGTGTCGGCGCGGAAGTGAAGCCGGGCGACATCCTTGTTGGTAAGATCACGCCGAAGGGCGAGACCGAACTCGCGCCCGAAGAGCGGTTGCTCCGCGCGATCTTCGGCGAGAAGGCCGCCGATGTGAAAGACACGTCGTTGCGCGTCCCGTCCGGCGCGTACGGCATCGTGATGGATGTGAAAGTTTCGTCGCGCAAAGAGCCGACGAAACCGACACTCACGCCCACCGAGCACCGCCGGCAGCACAAGTCCATCGACGAAAATTACAAGAGTAAGTCCACGGAACTCCGGGAGGAGTTGACCGAGAAACTCTCGAACATTCTGCTCGGCGAAAAGATTCCGCTGGATGTCGTCAACGCGGAAACCGGTGAGATCATCATCCCGGCCAACCGCAAGATCACCAAGACGCTGCTGCGCAAGCTGGCGCTCGTCTACGATCACATCGAAATCGATCCGTCACCGATCCGCATCAAGATTCGCGAGATCATTGGCGAGTTTGAGCATCGCTTTAGTGAACTCAACCTCGAGCATGAGCGGAAGAACGATCAGCTGGAATCCGGTGAGGATGTCGAGCCTGGTATCATTAAGCAGGTCAAAGTGTACGTCGCCAGCAAGCGCAAGCTCAGCGTCGGCGACAAGATGGCGGGCCGCCACGGCAATAAGGGCGTGATCGCCAAGATCGTACCGGAAGAAGACATGCCGTTTCTCTCGGATGGCCAGCCGGTGGACATCGTGTTGAATCCCCTCGGCGTGCCGAGCCGCATGAACGTCGGGCAGGGGCTCGAGACACACCTCGGCGTGGCGGCGAAAGCGCTGGGATTCAATGTGGCTTCGCCTGTGTTCGACGGCGTGACCGAGAAAGAAATCAAGGACATGCTGCAGGACGCGCGAAAGGTTGAAGGCTTCCGCTGGGCGACCGGCCATGGCAAGACGCGTCTCTGCGACGGCCGGACAGGTGAGTTCTTCGACCAGGAAGTCGTCGTCGGCTACATCTACCTGTTGAAACTCGGCCACCTCGTTGCGGACAAGATTCACGCGCGCGCGGTCGGCCCGTACTCGCTGGTCACGCAGCAACCGCTTGGCGGCAAGGCGCAATACGGCGGCCAACGTTTCGGCGAAATGGAAGTCTGGGCAATGGAAGCCTACGGTGCGGCGTATGCGTTGCAGGAATTGCTCACAGTCAAGAGCGATGACGTGCAGGGGCGAACGCGCATTTACGAGTCCATTGTCAAAGGCGATAACACGCTCGAGGCCGGCACGCCCGAGTCGTTCAATGTTCTGATGAAAGAAATGCAAAGTCTCTGTCTTGACGTTCGCGTCGGGCACAACGGAGGCGAGAAGTGATTATGAGCACCACTACGAAGGCTGCCCCCGCAATCCCGTCGACTTCTTCCGCCACCGCGGCTGCGCGTGCGGCGCTGGGGCTGGAGAAGAGCAATGTTTTCGATCACGTCAGCATCGGGGTCGCGTCGCCCGAGACCATCCGCAGCTGGTCGCACGGCGAAGTGAAAAATCCGGAGACGATCAATTACCGGACGTTCAAACCCGAGAAGGGCGGCTTGTTCTGCGAGCGCATCTTCGGCCCGGTGCGCGACTGGGAATGTAATTGCGGCAAGTACAAACGCATCAAGCATCGCGGGGTCATCTGCGATCGTTGTGGCGTGGAAGTCACGCTGGCGCGCGTGCGCCGGGAACGTATGGGCCATATTGAATTGGCGGTGCCGGTCAGCCACATCTGGTTTTACAAGGCGATGCCGTCGCGCATGGGTCTCATGCTCGACATGACCGCGCGTGAACTCGAACGCGTGCTCTACTACGAAGATTACGTCGTCATTGACGAAGGCAAGACTCCGCTCAAACCGAAGCAGCTTCTCACCGAGATGGAATACCGGGAGGCCCGCGAACAATACGGCGAAGGTTTCGTCGCCAAGATGGGCGCGGAAGGCATCAAGGATTTGCTCACGAAGATTGACCTGCGCAAGCTCGCGCACGAGCTTGAGCACCAACTCGACACGACCAAGAGCAAACAGATTAAGAAGAAGGTCGCCAAACGCCTGAAGCTCGCGAAGGGATTCCTCGGCGGGAAGATGCGCCCGGAGTGGTTGGTGTTGGAAGTGTTGCCGGTGATTCCGCCGGACTTGCGGCCGCTCGTGCCGCTCGAAGGTGGGCGATTCGCGACCAGCGATCTCAACGACCTGTACCGGCGCGTCATCAACCGGAACAACCGGTTGAAGAACTTGCTCCAACTCCGCACGCCCGATGTTATCATCCGCAACGAGAAACGTATGTTGCAGGAAGCCGTCGACGCGCTGCTCGACAACGGCCGGCATGGCCGTCCCGTGACCGGTGCCGGTGGTCGTTCGCTCAAGTCGCTCGCCGACATGCTCAAGGGCAAGCAAGGCCGGTTCCGTCAGAATCTGCTCGGCAAGCGTGTGGATTACTCCGGTCGTTCCGTCATCGTCATTGGACCAGAACTCAAACTCCACCAGTGCGGTCTGCCGAAGAAGATGGCGCTCGTTTTGTTCGAGCCATTCATCATCCGCCGACTGCGCGAGATGGGGTTGGTGCACACGATTCGCTCGGCCAAGAAATTGATCGAGCGTCAGTCACCGGAAGTCTGGGACATTCTCGACGAAGTGAGCAAGGGTCATCCGGTACTGCTCAACCGCGCGCCAACGTTGCACCGGCTCTCGATTCAGGCGTTCGAGCCGCAACTCATCGAAGGCGACGCGATCCGCATTCATCCGCTCGTTTGCACTGCCTACAACGCGGATTTCGACGGCGACCAGATGGCCGTCCACGTGCCGCTCTCGGTCGAGGCGCAGATGGAAGCGCGCCTGTTGATGCTCGCGACCAACAATATCTTCTCGCCCTCGTCCGGTAAGCCGATCACGACGCCGACGCAGGACATCGCGCTCGGCATGTATTATCTGACCAACCCCGGCAAGCAGGACAAAGCCGCCGCAAACAAGCGGGTCAAACTGTTCTCGGACGTGCAGGAGGTTTTCTTCGCGCGCGACGAAAGCGACGTGACAATTCACGAAAAGATTCGCCTGAAGAACCCCGACTACGGTCGCCAGACCGTGTACGGCGACGCCGTGTCGAAGGTCATCGAGACCACCGTCGGGCGCGTCGTGTTCCACGAAATCTGGCCGGCGGAACTCGGCTTCTACAACAAGACCGTCGACAAGACCAAGCTCAGTGACATCATCTGGCATTGTTACCGGACCGCGGGACACGAGAAGACAGTCGAGACGCTCGACAAACTCAAGCAACTCGGTTTCGACTCCGCCACCAAGGCCGGCATCTCCATCGGTATCGAAGACATGATCGTACCCAAGGAAAAGAATGAAGTCATCCGCGATGCGCAAAAGGACGTCGGCGAAGTCGAGAAGCAATACCGGCGCGGTATCATCACCGACGGGGAACGTTACAACAAGATCATCGACATCTGGACGCACGCGACCGACAAGATTTCGTCCATCATGTACGCCGCGATGGAACACAATAACGGCAAGCCGGAATTGAACCCGGTATTCATGATGGTCGACTCCAAAGCCCGCGGCTCAAAGCAACAGATTCGTCAGCTTGCCGGCATGCGCGGTTTGATGGCCAAGCCCTCGGGGGAAATCATCGAGCGGCCGATTCTGTCGAACTTCCGTGAAGGCTTGACGGTGCTCGAATACTTCATTTCGACGCACGGCGCCCGCAAGGGTCTCGCCGACACAGCGCTCAAGACCGCCGATTCCGGTTACCTCACGCGCAAGCTCGTCGACGTGGCGCAGGACGTCATCATCCTTGAAGACGACTGTGGCACGGTCAATGGCATCCAGGTCAAGCCGATCTACGAAGGCGAAGACGAAGTCGTCCGCCTCAGCGAACGCATCATCGGCCGCATCTCAGCCGAAGACATCACCGACCCGGTCAGCCGTAAGAAGATCGTGAAGGCTAGCACCGAGATTGACGAAGTCGCCGCCGAAGCGGTCAACCGTCTCGGAGTCGAGAAGGTCAAGATTCGATCGGTGCTCACTTGCGAATCGCGTCGGGGCGTGTGCGCCTTGTGCTATGGCCGCAACCTCGCCACCGGCACGTTGGTCAAGATTGGTTCGGCAGTCGGCATCATTGCCGCCCAGTCCATCGGCGAACCCGGCACACAGCTCACGATGCGGACGTTCCACATCGGTGGCACGGCGAGCCAGGTGTTCAAACAGCCGCAGATCAAGGCCAAGAACGAAGGTGTCGTCCGGTATCATGATTTGCGCGCCGTGCGCCGTGCGGAAGGCAATTGGGTCGTGCTCAACAAGAACGGTCAGATCGCCATTTACAACGATGAAGGCCGGGAACTGGAACGTTACTCCGTCGTTGTCGGTGCGGAAATCACCGTGGCCGATGGCGGGCGTTCCAAGAAGGGCGAGATTTTCGTCCAATGGGATCCGTACAATGTCCCCGTGCTTTCCGAGATGGCCGGCACGATTAAGTTCCACGACGTCATTGAAGGCATCACGATCAAGCGCGAGCTCGACGAAGCGACCGGCCTGATGGGCACGGTCGTCATGGAGCACAAGGAAGACCTGCATCCGCAGATCAACGTCGTCAATGATGCGGGCGAAGTGCTCGCGTTCTACAGCATCCCGGCGGGCGCGCACATCGTCGTCGAGCAAGGTAACAAGATTCAGGGCGGCGGCCTGCTCGCGAAGACGCCACGCAAAGTTTTCAAGACGAAGGACATTACCGGCGGTCTCCCGCGCGTCGCGGAGCTGTTCGAAGCGCGCCGACCGAAGGACGCCGCCGAGATCGCGAAGATCGATGGCGTTGTCGACTTTGCCGGTACCGTTCGCGGCAAACGCCGCATTCTCGTCAAAGATCCAAAGACCGGTGCGGAAGAAGAGCATCTGATTCCGCACTCGAAGCACATCATCGTGTTCCGCGGGGATAGTGTGAGGAAAGGGCAGCAGTTGACCGAAGGCCCGGTCGTGCCGCACGAAGTGCTCGAAGTTTGCGGTCCGCAAGAGTTGCAGGAATACCTCGTTAACGAAGTGCAAGAGGTGTACCGGCTCCAAGGCGTCGAGATCAACGACAAGCACATCGAGATCATTGTGCGCCAGATGTTGCGCAAGGTGCGCGTCGTGGATCCCGGCGACACGAAGTTCCTTTGGGACGATCAGGTGGACAAAAACACCTTTGAGGAAGAGAACAAGCGCGTGAGTGAAGCCGGCGGCAAGCCCGCGGAGGCGCAGCCGGTATTGCTGGGCATCACGAAGGCCTCGTTGAGCACGGATTCATTCATCAGCGCAGCCTCGTTCCAAGATACGACGCGCGTGCTGGCCGATGCCGCGACCCACGGACGTGTGGACCATCTGCGTGGGTTCAAGGAAAACGTGATCATGGGACACCTGATTCCCGCCGGTACGGGTTATATGAAACACCGCAACGTGCGGCTTGTGGCGCTCGGCGAGCCGGTCGAACAGAAGATTGAAGCAGTGCCGGAGGAGCCGGTACCAGCAGCCAGTTAGGGCTTGCGGGCGCGGGGCGCGTGTGATAGCTTGCGCGCTCTTTGCCGATTAGGAAAAATGCCAACGATTAACCAATTAGTCCGAAAAGGACGTTTGCAGGTGAAGGCGAAATCGAAATCGCCGGCACTGAGCAATTGTCCCCAACGCCGTGGTGTGTGCCTGCAAGTGATGACGCGCACACCAAAAAAACCGAACTCGGCGTTGCGCAAGGTCGCCAAGGTGCGCCTGACCAACGGCGTGGAAGTGATTGCCTACATCCCGGACGAAGGGCACAACCTGCAAGAGCACTCGATTGTGCTCGTGCGCGGCGGCCGCGTGAAGGACTTGCCGGGCGTGCGGTATCATATCGTGCGTGGTACGCTCGACGCGATGGGCGTCGAGAAACGCCGCCGCAGCCGGTCGAAATACGGCGTGAAACGTCCGAAGGAAGGCGCCGCGCCGAAGGCAGCGGCAGCACCGGCAGCGCCGGCCGCAGCCTAAGAGAATTTTCGTATGCGTAGACGACAGTCAGAAAAACGTAAACGTCCCGGTGACGCGCGCTTCAACAGCCAACTCGTGACCCGGATGATCAATACCGTGATGCGCTCCGGCAAGAAGTCGGTGGCAGAGCGTGTCGTGTACGGTGCGATCGACCGCATTGCTGAGAAAGCGAAGGACAAGAATCCGATCGAGGTCCTGCAGGCGGCGATGAACAACGTGAAGCCGAAACTTGAAGTGAAGTCGCGTCGTGTCGGCGGCGCGAACTATCAGGTGCCGATCGAAGTGCCTCATGACCGGCAGGAGGCCTTGGCGCTGCGCTGGATGATTGATTTTGCCGGGAATCGCAAAGGCACCGGAATGACCGATGCCTTGGCGTCGGAGATTTTGGACGCGTCGAATAATACCGGCGCGGCCGTGAAGAAGCGCGAAGACATGCACAAGATGGCGCAAGCCAATCGGGCTTTTGCGCATTACCGCTGGTAGTCCCGTCGTGCCACCACGCGTGAACTCACCGGCTTGGATTTTGTAAACATGGAAGCAGTACTGGAAAAACCGAAGATGACAACGCCGCAAAAATCGCGTTCTGCCGCTGAGCGTCAAGTGGCGCTCGAGCACACGCGCAATATCGGCATTTGTGCGCACATCGACGCCGGCAAGACGACGACGACGGAGCGCATCCTCTATTACACTGGCAAGGTGTACAAGATCGGCGAAGTGCACGAAGGCACTGCCACCATGGACTGGATGGAGCAGGAGCAGGAGCGCGGCATCACGATTACCAGCGCCGCCACCACCTGTTTCTGGCGCGAGCAGCGGGTCAATATTATCGACACGCCCGGCCACGTGGATTTCACGGTCGAAGTCGAACGCAGTTTGCGCGTGCTCGATGGCGCGTGTGCCGTGTTTTGTGCCGTCGGCGGGGTCGAGCCGCAATCCGAGACCGTCTGGCGTCAGGCCAACAAGTACAAAGTCCCGCGCATTGCGTTCGTCAACAAGATGGATCGTACCGGCGCCGATTTCGAAGCTGCTGTCTCCCAAATGCGCGAACGTCTCGCCGCCAACGCCGTGCCCATTCAGCTACCCATCGGCAGTGAAGCGGCCTTCAAGGGCATCGTTGATCTCGTCCAGATGAAAGCGCATGTCTGGACCGGCGAAGAACTCGGCGCGCAGTTCGATATCGGAGACATACCGGCCGACATGGTCGAAGCGTCGAAGGCGGCCCACGCAAAACTCGTCGAAGCCGTGGCCGACAAGGACGACGAGATCATGCATCTCTTCCTCGAAGGCAAAGAGATCAGCGCGACACAGCTTCAAGCCGGCATCCGCCGCCTCGTCATTAAGAACGAACTCGTGCCGGTCATTTGCGGCGCGGCGTTCAAGAACAAAGGCGTGCAGCCGTTGCTCGACGCCGTCGTTGATTACCTCCCGTCCCCGCTTGATATCCCTGAGATTCAAGGCACAAACCCCGACAGCAAACAGCCCGAGACGCGCTCTGCGGACGACAACGCGCCGTTTGCCGCGCTCGCTTTCAAGCTTTGGACTGACCCGTACGCTGGGCGATTGATTTTCTTCCGCACGTACTCCGGTAAGATTGCCAAAGGCCAGACGGTATACAATCCGCGCAACAACAAACGCGAGCGCATCGGTCGACTGTTGGAGATGCACGCCAATCACCGGCAGGAAATCGATACGTGTTACTCGGGCGACATCGGCGCGCTTGTCGGCCTGAAGAACGTCACGACCGGCGACACGATTTGCGACGAAGAGCATCCGATTCTGCTGGAGACCATCACGTTCCCCGAGCCGGTCATCTCCATGGCCATTGAGCCGAACACCAAGGCCGACCGCGATAAGATGTCCACCGCCCTGCAGCGCCTCGCCGAAGAAGACCCGACGTTCCGTCTCACCAGCAATCAGGAAACCGGTCAGACCATCATCTCCGGCATGGGCGAGTTGCACCTCGATATCATCAAGGACCGGATGTTCCGCGAGTTCAACGTTGGCGCCACCGCCGGCAAGCCCCAAGTCGCTTACCGCGAGACAGTCACCAAGCCGGCCGAAGGCGAAGGCAAATTTATCCGTCAGTCCGGCGGACGCGGCCAATACGGCCACGCCTGCATCACTCTCGCACCGGGCGAACCGGGTTCCGGTGTGATTGTGGAGGACGAAGTCGTCGGAGGCGCGATCCCGCGGGAATTTATTGGCGCGGTCGAAGACGGCATCATCGAAGCCGCGCAGACCGGAGTGCTCGGCGGTTATCCGATGGTGGACCTCAAAGTCCAAATCGTGGACGGCACATTCCACGAAGTGGATTCTTCTGAAATCGCATTCAAGATGGCCGGCAGCTTCGCGTTTAAGGACGCTTGCAAGAAGGCGCACCCCATCATGCTCGAGCCGATCATGGACGTGGAAGCGATCACGCCCGAGGAACATATGGGCGATGTCGTCGGCGATCTGAACAGCCGCCGCGGCAAGATCAGTCACATCGAATCACGCGCCAATTCGACCATCATTCACGCGCACGTGCCGCTCGCGCAAATGTTCGGGTACGCCACGGCGTTGCGTTCCTTGAGCAAGGGCCGCGCGAGCTATTCGATGGAGCCCCTCAACTTCCAGAAGGTGCCGGAAAACATTTTGGCGGAAATCATCGACAAGGCTGGCGGAGCGCCGACGCGGTTGGGACAGGAAAAGAAGAAATAAATGAACAATCAGCGCATCAGGATCCGCCTCAAAGGTTACGATCACCGGCTGCTCGACCAGTCGGCGCACGACATTGTTGAAACCGCCAAGCGCACGGGCGCAAAGGTGGCCGGGCCGATCCCGTTGCCGACCGACATCTGGCGCGCGACGGTCAACCGTTCGCCGCACGCGGACAAGAAATCGATGGAATCCTTCGAGATGCGCACGCACAAGCGATTGCTCGACATCATTGACCCGACCGCCAAAACGGTGGACGAACTGAAGAAGTTGAACCTGCCGGCCGGCGTAGACATCACTATCAAGATTTAGTCATGGAACTCCTCGGTAAAAAAATTGGAATGACGCAGCTCTTCGACGCGAAGGGTAACCTCATCGGCTGTACCGCCGTTGAACTTGGCCCATGCACGGTGCTGCAGAAGAAATCGCCCGAAACCGACGGTTATCACGCCGTCCAACTAGGCTTCGGCGCGAAGAAGCAGAAGAATTCCACCAAGCCGATGGTCGGCCATTGCAAGAAGGCGAACGCCGCCGCCGTGCCGACGTTCATCCGCGAATACCGGACGATCGAAGCGATTGCGGCCAACGTGGGCGACAAGCTTACGGTGAAAGAATTTCAGCCCGGCCAGTTTGTGGACGTGATCGCTACGTCCAAGGGCAAAGGTTTCCAGGGTGTCGTGCGTCGACATAAGTTTGCCGGCGGCGATATGACGCACGGCGCGAAAGGCTGGCATCGCCGCGGCGGCGCGATTGGGCAACGGTTGTTTCCGGGTCGCGTCTTCCGCAACATGAAGATGCCCGGTCACATGGGACACACGAGGATCACCACCCAAAATTTGCGCGTCATTCAAGTGCGTGAGTCTGACAACTTGCTGCTCATTGAAGGCGCGGTGCCCGGAGCGAAGGGGACGTACGTCGTCGTCCGTCACGCCCTGAAGAAGACGAAGGCCGTATGAAGATTTCCGTTATCAACACTGCCGGTACAGCCAAAGGCGAGATCGAGTTCGCCGACGCGTTGCTAATCAAGAACGGCAAGGGCACGCAAGCCGTCCACGACACTGTTGTCGCGTACGGCGCGAACCAACGTCTGGGCACGTCGAAGGTCAAGCAGATAAGCGAAGTGCACGGGTCCGGCAAGAAGCCCTGGCGGCAGAAGGGTACCGGCCGCGCGCGCGCGGGCTCGTTTGCGTCACCGATTTGGCGGGGCGGTGGCGTGGTGTTCGGGCCGCATCCGCGCGACTACACAATCAACGTGCCTAAGAAGGTCAAGGCGCTCGCCTTCCGCAAGGCGCTTAGCGAACGGTTGATTGCCGGCGACGTCGTGGTGGTGGATGAGTTGAAAGTCACAAGCCACAAGACGAAGGATTTTGTCGGGCTGATGTGCAAGTTGGTTCAGGGCACGACGTTGGTCGTGACCGATGTGGTGGAGAAGAATTTGAAGTTGGCGGTGCGGAACATACCGGACGTTCAGGTCGAACCGGCGGATTCCGTAAACACGTACGAGTTGTTGCGCTTCGACAAAATCGTGGCGACCAAAGCCGGCTTCGAGAAATTGGCCGCACGGGTTGGCAAGTAATGAAAGCGCCTTACGACGTCATCAAGACCGTCCGCATCACCGAAAAAGGCACGGCGCAGACTGAGAAGAATAACCAATATCATGTCGTCGTGGACAAGCACGCAAACAAACTCGACATCAAATACGCCGTCGAACAGGCGTTCAAGGTGAAGGTGATCGGCGTGAACACGATGCACGTGCGCGGCAAGCCGCGTCGCGAACGCACCGCGCAGTTCGGCCGCACGCCGGCCTGGAAGAAGGCGGTCGTCACGCTCAAGGCGGGCGACAAGATCGAATTGACGTAAAGGATTTATGGGCCTCAAAACTTTCAGACCCTTAACGCCGTCCTTGCGCGGCACTGTGCTGTCGGATTTCTCCGAGCTCACGAAGCACAAGCCCGAGAAGTCGCTGACGCGCGCCAAACGCCGCACCGGCGGCCGCAACAATCTTGGCCGCATGACCACGCGCGGCATCGGCGGCGGACACAAGCAGCGGTACCGGATCATTGATTTCAAACGCAACAAGATCGGCGTACCGGCCGTCGTCGAGGCGATCGAGTACGATCCGAACCGCACTGCACGCATCGCGTTGTTAAAATACGAGGACGGCGAGAAGCGCTACATCATCGCGCCGATGGATCTGAAGGTGGGCGCGAAAGTGATGAGCGGGCCGGACGCCGAGCTTGCGCCCGGTAATGCGCTGCCACTCCGCAAGATCATGCCGGGGATGTCGATTCATAATATTGAATTGCACCACGGACGCGGCGGACAGCTTTGCCGGAGCGCGGCGATGGCCTCGACGATCATGGCGGCGGAAGGCGATTACGTGACGGTGAAATTGCCGTCCGGCGAGCTGCGATTGATTCACGCGGACTGCTACGCCACAATTGGCCAGGTTGGCAACCCCGATAATATCAAAATTATGCTCGGCAAGGCTGGGCGGTCGCGCTGGCTCGGGATCCGCGGCATCTCGCGCGGCGTTGCGCGCAATCCGGTTGACCATCCGATGGGCGGCGGCCAGGGCAAGAGCAAGGGCGGTGGCGGTTGGCATCATCCGGTATCGCCGTGGGGCAAGCTCGCCAAGGGCGGCAAGTCTCGCCGCAAGAAGAAGTATTCGAATTCGATGATTTTGGAGCGAAGGAAGAAATAAATGGGACGCTCACTGAAAAAAGGTCCGTTCGTGGACGACCACTTGATGGCCAAGGTCGAGAGAATGAGTCGCGCCGAGAAGAAGCCGATCAAGACGTGGTCGCGTCGGTCGATGATCATACCGGATTTTGTCGGCCACACGTTTCTCGTGCACAATGGCAAGGCGCACCTGCCGGTGTTCGTGACCGAAAACATGGTTGGCCACCGGCTCGGCGAATTTGCGCCGACACGAACGTTCAAGGCGCACGGCGCACACACGGAGAAGGCTGTCGCGAAATAGTGCGAGTTTTTGTCGTTTTGTTCTTTATAGCAGTTTGCGCCGGGATGGCGCAGCAAACAGAAGACATGCAGCGCGCGCTGGATCATCTCAACGTGAGCGATGCGAACGCGCAGAAGCAATTGGCCGAACGCGACGCGGCGATCAAGACGTTGATGGAAAGTTTGGCGATCGCGCGGACGGAAAGCGAGTTGTTCCAGAAACTCTGGACCGAAGCGCAACTCCGAGCGCAGATGCTCGGTGCGAACTTGACCGATGTGGATGCGAATGCGTCGCAGCGGCAGTTGGTCGAGAGTTTACGGTTGTTGTACTTGGCGGAGGCCGAGCGGCAGCGGTTAATCGAGCAGTTCAACCGGTTGCTCGCTGCGGTGCAGACGGGACGGAATGTGACCGGCGAAGTCGAGCGCACGAAGGCATTGCTCGTGGCCGAGAAGCCGGTAAGCCAGCCGGCAAGCAAGTCGTCGCTGGAGACGGCGCGGGTGTTGGAGTTCAACCCGAAGCTGCGGTTGGTGGTGATGGATGTTGGTTCGTTGCAAGGCGTACGAGTCGGAATGCCGTTGATTGTGTTGCGCGGTGACCGAGTGATTGCGTGGACACGAGTAGTAGAAGTGCGCCAGAAGATTTGCGGGGCGTTGATTGAGAAAACCGAGGGCAATGTCACGGTGAAAGCGGGTGATACCGCAAGTGTGACGAAGAATTGAGACATTTTATGGACGTTCGAGCGACAACTAAATATCAGCGGATGAGCCCGTCCAAGGTTGGGCAAGTGACGCGGTTGATTCAGGGCAAGAGCGCCTCGGAGGCGCTGGAGCTTTTGAAAGTCATCCCGCGCAAGTCCGCGCGGATGATCGAGAAGACGTTGAAGTCGGCGATCGCGAATGCCACGAACAACAACAAGCTCGCCGCGAACGCGTTGACCGTGAAGGAAGCGGTCGCGAACGAAGGGCCGCGGTTGAAACGGTTTCAGCCCAAGGCGCGCGGCAGCGCCGGGCCGATCATCAAGCGGACCTGCCACATCCAGGTCATCGTGACGGACGGACAATAAATTATGGGGCAAAAAGTAAATCCGATTGGTTTCCGCGTGGCCGTCACGAAAGACTGGCTGTCGAAATGGTACGCCGACAAGAAGGACTACGCGCCGCTCTTGCTCGAGGACATTAAGATTCGCACCATCGTCAAGACCAAGCTCATGTCCGCGGCCGTGCCGAAGATCACGATTGAGCGGTATGCCAACCGGGCCCGGATCACGATTCACACCGCGCGTCCCGGTATCGTCATTGGGCGCAAAGGCGCGGAGATCGACAAGCTCAAGGAAGAGTTGTCGAAGCTGACCGGCAAAGAGATTTACGTGGACATCGTCGAAGTGAAACAGCCCGAGACTGACGCGCAACTCGTCGCGGAGAACATCGCGCTGCAATTGGAGCGCCGCATCAGTTTCCGTCGCGCGATGAAGAAGTCAGTGCAGACGGCCATGGATTTCGGCGCGCTCGGCATCAAGGTCGCGTGCGGTGGCCGGCTGGGCGGCTCGGAACTTGCGCGACACGAGAAATACCGGGTCGGCAAGATTCCGTTGCACACGTTGCGGGCGGACATTGACTACGGATTTGCCGAGGCGCAGACCGTGTATGGCAAGATCGGCGTGAAGGTTTGGGTCTGCAAAGGCGAGCGGGCGCTGAAGAAGGAACTGCCCAAGGCGACGCCAGTCGGTCCGGCGCCCGCAGCGGCTTGAGGAAATTGATATGCCAATGATGCCAGCCAGAGTGAAGCACCGCAAGCAGCAGCGCGGCAACCGCGCCGGCATTGCCTGGAGCGGTTCGACGGTCGCGTTTGGCGAGTACGGGCTGCAAGCGTTGGGGCGCGATTGGATCACGGCGGTGCAGATCGAGGCGTGCCGGGTGGCGTTGTCGCGCAATATGAAACGGCGCGGCAAGCTGTGGATTCGGATTTTCCCGGACAAACCGGTGACGAAGCGCCCGCCTGAGACGCGCATGGGCAAGGGGAAGGGCAACCCGGAATTTTGGGTGGCTGTGGTGCGGCCCGGCAATGTGATGTTCGAGATGGGCGGTGTGTCGGAACTTCTCGCGCGCGAGTCGTTGCGGCTCGCCGCGGCGAAGTTGCCGATCAAGACCAGATTTGTGAAGAGACGCTAGATGAAACCGAAAGAGATTAACGAAATGACCGATGCGGAAGCGCAGGCGAAACTGCGCGACCTCCGGCAGGAGTTGTTCAACCTGCGGCTGCAACAGCAGACCGCCCGGCTGGAACGTCCAAGCCGGTTACGGGACGTGCGGCGGGATATCGCACGCATCGAGACAATTTTGCGGGGCCGGCAATTGAAACCTGCCGCCGCCACGGCAAAGTAAGAGATTAACATGGCTGAACAAGTACAACTGGTCGTTAAGCACAAGGAACTCGTCGGCAAAGTCGTCAGCGACAAGATGGACAAGACCATCGTGGTTCAAGTCGAGCGTCGCGTTCGGCATCCGCGCTACAAGAAGGTGATCACGAAGTATAACAAGTTCTACGCCCACGATGAGAAGAGCGAGGCCGGCGTCGGCGATCGTGTCCGCATCGTGGAGACGCGGCCGTTGAGTAAGCTGAAGCGATGGGCGCTGGTGCAGGTCGTCGAGAAATCCCGGCAGGTTGAGAAAGTGGAAGCATGATTCAACTCCGCTCCAATCTGGATGTAGCCGACAATACCGGCGCGCGGATCGCGCGGGCGATTGGGGTGTTGCACAGGCCCGGGCAGCGGTATGCCGGTATCGGCGACATTATCAAAGCGCACATCAAGGAAGCCGCGCCGGATGGTACAGTGAAAAAGGGCGAGGTTGTGGACTGCGTCGTGGTGCGCACGAAGCACAAGCTGCGTCGGCCGGACGGCTCGTATTTGAGTTTTGATAACAACGCGGTCGTGATTATCGACGAACAGTTGAACCCGAAAGGCACGCGCATTTTCGGACCGGTTGCCCGCGAGTTGCGCGACAAGAATTTTACGAAGATCATTTCACTTGCGCCGGAGGTTGTCTGAGATGCATGTGAAGAAGAACGATATGGTTGTCGTGCTGTCCGGCGAAGAGAAGGGCAAAGTCGGCAAAGTTTTGCACGTCTACCCGGAGAAGCTCCGCGTCCTCATTGAAGGCGTCAACGTAATGAGCAAGGCGATGCGCAAGTCGCAGGACAACCCGAAGGGCGGCGTCACGACGAAGGAATTTCCGATCGCCGTGGCCAAGGTCATGTTGCAGGACAAATTTGAGGCACGAAAGAAGAAGCGCGGCGTTGTCGCCACGCAGGACTAAGCGATGTCACAGCTACACGAACATTACAAGAAGACGGTCGTCGAGGAGTTGGTTAAGTCCGGCAAGTACACCAACCGGATGCAAGTCCCGAAGGTCGAGAAGGTCGTCCTCAACATGGGCGTCAACTCCAAGCACGAGAAAGACGTCATCACCGAGGCGCAGCAGGAACTGGCGACGATTGCCGGCCAGCGGCCGATTATTCGACACGCAAAGAAAAGCATCGCGAACTTCCACGTTCGCGAAGGTATGCCTGTTGGCGTGAAGGTCACATTACGCGGCAAGCGGATGTACGAGTTTCTCGAACGCTTCTTCAACGCGGCGTTGCCTCGCATTCGCGATTTCCGCGGTGTGAACCCGCGCGGGTTCGATGGCCGCGGCAGTTACACAATGGGCGTGCGCGACCAGGCGATTTTCCCCGAGGTCGAGCTGGACAAGATCAAACACAACCTCGGCATGGACGTGACGATTGTGACGTCGGCGAACACCGATGCGGAGGCGAAGGAATTGTTGAAGCTGCTCGGCATGCCGTTCAGCAGCTAGAGGACGTGAAGCTATGGCAAAACTTACCTGGGAAATCAAGCAGAGCAGGCCCGCGAAATTCTCGTCGCAGAAGTACAACCGCTGCAAAAACTGCGGCCGCCGGCATGCGTTCATGCGGCGCTTCCAAGTGTGCCGCATCTGCTTTCGTGAATTGGCCCTGCAGGGCAAACTCCCGGGCGTGACGAAGGCGAGTTGGTAGAACATGAATCAGACTGATCCCATCGCAGATTTGTTGACGCGCATCCGCAATGCGAACACTGCGCTCAAGCCGGAGACGACCGTGCCGTATTCCCGGCTCAAAGGCGAAGTCGTCAAAGTGCTGAAGAAGAATGGCTACATCGCCGACTTCTATGTCGAGAAACAGGAAGAAGGCCCCCAACTTTTGAAGATCCAACTTAAAATCGTTGGCAAGGAACGCAGCATAGTCGGCATCAAACGCATCAGCCGACCGGGCTTGCGCCGGTATGCCGCGGCCGACGAAATGCCGCGCGTGCTGGGCGGCATGGGTATTTCCATCGTCACGACCTCGCGGGGTGTGATGACCGGCCACGAAGCCCGGAAGGCCAAAGTGGGTGGCGAGATTTTGGCGTACGTCTGGTGAGATATGTCACGCATCGGCAAAAAACCAGTTGAGATACCGGCGAAGACGAAGGTCGAAGTCAAAGGCCAGTTCGTCGCCGTTGAAGGCCCGAAGGGCAAGCTTGAATTCAACGTCCCGAGCCCGATCACGGTCGTGGTCAAGGACGGCAAAGTCATCGCGTCCACGACGCAACTCGATCGCACCGGTAAATCGCGCTGGGGACTCACACGCAGTCTGATCGCGAACATGGTCAAGGGCGTCAACGACGGTTACTCGAAGCAATTGCTTGTCGAAGGTGTCGGTTTCCGCGCGGCGGTGCAGGGTGCAGCCCTGAATCTGTCGATCGGCTTTTCGCACCCGGTGATTTACCAGATTCCGGAAGGCATCAAAATTGCGGTGGCTGACACCGCGGAGAAGAAGCCGCAGATCACCATCGAAGGCGCGGACAAACAATTGGTCGGCGAAGTGGCCGCCAGTATCCGACGGTTCTATCCTCCCGAGCCGTACAAAGGCAAAGGCATCCGGTATGTCGGCGAGCAAGTTCGCCGCAAGGCCGGTAAGACCGTTACGACGGCAGGTGGTTAATCATGATTGCGCAAACTAAAGTTGAACTGCGCGAACGCCGGCATCTCCGGCTGCGCCAGAAAGTCCGCGGCACGGCCTCTCGTCCGCGCATGAGTGTTTGCTTTACCGGCCAGCACATCTACGTGCAGTTCATTGACGACGTTGCCGGCAAGACTGTGGCCGCCGCGAGCACCAATGCCGGCGACGGCAAAGGCGTGAAACCCAACATGGACGGCGCGAAGAAAATCGGCGCGATTGCCGCGCAAGCCGCGAAAGCGAAGAAGATCACCGAAGTCGTATTTGACCGCGGTGGATTCCAATATCACGGTCGAGTCAAAGCGCTGGCTGACGCCGCGCGCGAAGCAGGATTGAAATTCTAATATGCCTCCAGAACGCAGACCCAGACTAGCCAGACCCCCGATCGCCAAAGCCAAGAACACCGCCCCCGGCGCCGTCGGCGAGGACCTTGATTTGGATCAAGGCGGCGAACTAATCGAGAAGGTTGTCGACGTCAACCGCAGCTCGAAAGTCACCAAGGGCGGCCGAAAGTTTCACTTTAGCGCGTTGATTGTCGTCGGCAATCGCAACGGTCGGGTGGGCTGTGGTTTCGGCAAGGCCAACGAAGTTGCCGATGCGATTCGCAAGGGCACGGAGCAAGCCAAGGGCGCAATGGTGCGGATGAACTTGAAGAATACGACCATTCCCCATGAAGTCGTCGGCAAGTATGGCGGCGGCCGCGTGCTGCTGCGCCCAGCAAGCCCCGGAACCGGCGTGATTGCCGGCGGCAGCGTACGCGCCGTACTCGAGGCCGTCGGCGTGCGTGACGTGCTGAGCAAGTCACTTGGTTCGAGCAACGCCGTCAACGTGGTCAAGGCTACGCTCGATGCACTCGCGCAATTGCGTCCACTATCCGAAATCTATCGCGTTCGCGGTATGACCAGACCAGTCGCGGCGGGAGTCAGCTGACATGACAATGCGTTTGCACAATTTGAAGAACCGACCCGGCGCGAAGCACCGCACCAAGCGGCTCGGTATCGGCGAAAGCTCCGGTCACGGCAAGACCTCCGGTCGCGGTGGCAAAGGCCAGACGGCTCGATCCGGCGGCTCGATCCGGTTGGGCTTTGAAGGCGGCCAAATGCCGCTCTTGCGCCGGATTCCGAAGCGCGGTTTCAACAACAAGTCATTCGGCCTGCATCTCGCGACGGTCAACGTCGAAACTCTGAACGCCTTTCCGGATGGCGCGACTGTCACGCCGGAAGTTTTGAAGGCAGAGGGCTTGTTGAAGAAGCTGCTCGCGGGCGTCAAGATTCTCGGCGACGGCGAACTCAAGAAGAAGCTCACCGTGAAGGCCCAGCAATTCAGCGCGTCGGCGAAAGAGAAGATCACCAAGGCCGGCGGCGCCTGTGAAGTGTTGCCGTTACCCGGCATCCGGCACCAGGCCAGCGCGGCGACGAAGTAATGTTCTCCGCCTTTCTCAATAGCTGGAAAATCCCAGAGCTGCGCAAGCGTCTCATTTTCACGCTTGGCGTGATTGCGCTCGCGCGTGTCGGCGCGAACATCCCCTGCCCGGGCGTTGACCCGCGGCCGTTGGCCGAATATCTCGAGCAAGTCCAGAGGCAGGTGGGCGGCAGCTTCTTCGGACTGGCCTCGATGCTGACCGGCGGCGGTCTGCAACGGTGCGCGGTGTTCGCACTCGGCGTGATGCCGTATATCAGCGGCTCGATCATCATGACGTTGTTGACGGCGGTGGTGCCGACGCTGGAACGTCTCAAGCAGGAGGGCGAAACCGGGCGCGCAAAAATCATTCAGTATGGCCGGTATCTCACGGTGTTGATCTGCATCATCCAGTCATTCTTTTTGGCCAAGGCGTTTGAGAATCCACAGACGCTGGTCGGGCCAGGTTTCATCGGCGTGCTTGTGCAAAACCCCGGTCTCGGCTTTGAGCTTCTCACGGTCATCACGATCACCAGTGGCACAATTTTGTTGATGTGGCTTGGCGAGCAGATTACCGAACGCGGGATCGGCAACGGTGTATCGATCATCATCACGGTCGGTATCGTGGACCAGTTGCCGAACGCGATTGGGCAGGCGTGGACGTTGTTTGTTGGGCCGGAGAGCCAGTTTAACATCCTGCATGCGGTTCTATTGGCGGTGATGGTTGCGGCGGTGATTGCCGGGGTAATCGCGGTCACGCAGGCGCAGCGGAAGATACCGGTGCAGTACGCGAAGCGGATGGTCGGTCGCAAGATGCTGGGTGGCGGGCAGACGTTCATGCCGTTGCGCGTGAACTACGCCGGTGTGATGCCGATCATCTTCGCGCAGGCGATCTTGTTGTTTCCGCAGAAGCTGTTTTCGATTTCGCACATTGGGTTCTTGCAGGCGCTCGGACGGCAATTGACCGAGGGAGCGGGGCTATATCTGACGTGTTACGGGCTAATGATTTTGTTTTTCTCGTACTTTTGGGTAGCGACCCAGTTTAACCCGCTTCAGATTGCCGATGACCTGAAGAAGTACGGCGGTTACGTTCCCGGTATTCGGCCCGGCAAGCCGACGGCGGAGTTTCTGGACCACACAATGACGCGCATTACGTTGGCCGGGGCCGTGTTCTTGACCGTTATCGCTGTGATTCCGTATTTACTTTCGCACTACCTGCGGTTGCCGTACCTGACCGCAAGCTTTTTCGGCGGCACAAGCATTTTGATTACTGTAGGTGTGATGCTGGACACGATGCGTCAGGTCGAGTCGCATTTGTTTATGCGTGGGTACGACGGATTTTTGCGCAAAGGCAAGTTGCGCGGTCGGCGATAGCGGGGAGGGGGTGACATGGGTCACCACCGCATTGTGTTTTTGGGGCCGCCCGGCTCGGGGAAGGGCACGGCGGCGATGGAGTTGAGCGCGGTGCTAGGTGTGCCGCACGTCTCGACGGGAGAAATGTTCCGCGAGGCCATCCGCCGAGGCGGACCGCTGGCCGAGACGGCCAAGGCGTTCATTGACAAGGGGCAGTTAGTGCCCGACGAGATCACGGTACAGATCGTGCGGCTGTGGCTGGACGAGCGCGGCCGGGAGCGTGGGTTCATCTTCGATGGCTTCCCGCGGACGCTGGTGCAAGCCGAGGCGTTTGACCGACTGCTCGCTGTGCGCAATTTGCCGCTGACGGCCGTCCTGCTGTTAGACGTAAGCGAGAAGGAAATCCTCGAGCGAATCCTCGGCCGGTTGAGTTGCGAAAAGTGCAGTACGCTATACCACGTCACACGCGTACGGCCGAAAGTGGAAGGCGTCTGCGACAAGTGCAGCGGCAAGTTGATAAAACGTGCTGACGACATCGAAGAGACGGTGCACGAGCGGTTACGCTGGTATGAGCAGTTGACGATGGATGTCGTTAGGTACTACGAGCGGCAGGGCCTGCTTAAGCGCGTGGACGGCAGCGGGATCAAGGATCATGCAGTCGAGAAGGTGATGGCGTTGTTTCGGTCATGATTCCGATCAAATCGTCAGCTGAGATTCACAGGATGCAGACATCGTGTGCGGCCGCAGCGGAGATTCTGCGGAGCATTGCGGCGATGGTCGAGCCGGGACGCACGACGAAGGAACTCGATGAAGCCGCCGGTGAGTTGATCGCGCGATTTGGCGGCAAGAGTCCGTTCCTCGGGTACAGAGGGTATCCGGGCAACATTTGCGTGTCGGTGAACGAGGAAGTCGTGCATGGGATACCGGGCAAGCGGCGAGTGCAGTACGGCGACATTGTGAGCCTGGACATCGGGATTATTTTGGATGGCTACGTAGGCGACAACGCGACAACGGTGGCCGTGGGAGTCGTGAAGCCGCGCACGCAGGAGTTACTGCGAGTGACTCAACTCGCCCTCGAAGCCGGCATCAAGAAGGCGCGAGCCGGTAACCGCGTGGGGGATATTTCGCATGCGGTCCAGAGTGTCGTGGAAGGGAATGGATTTTCGGTCGTGCGGGAATTTGTCGGGCACGGCGTCGGGCGCAAGATGCACGAAGAGCCGCAAATTCCGAATTACGGGAAAGCGGGCGACGGGCCGAAGCTGAAACCCGGGATGACGTTGGCGATCGAGCCGATGATCAATGCGGGCGTGGGCGAAGTGCAGATGCTGAGCGATGGGTGGACGGTGGTGAGCGCGGACGGGCAGCCGAGCGCGCATTTTGAACATACAGTGTTGGTCACCGAGGGTGACCCCGAAATTTTGACATGGCCAAAGAAGAAGCCATAAAGGTAGAAGGGACGGTCGTAGAATTGTTGCCAAATACGATGTTTCGGGTAGAATTGCCGAACAAACATCGGATTTTGGCGCATATCTCCGGCAAGATGCGATTGCATTTCATCAGATTGTTACCGGGCGATAAGGTGATGGTCGAGATGAGCCCCTATGATTTGAGCAAGGGCCGGATTACGTTCCGGCAAAAGTAGGAAAACATGAAAGTAAAACCGTCAGTCAAACGTTTGTGTGAACGCTGCAAGGTTGTGAAGCGCAAGGGCGTGGTGCGTGTCATTTGCACCAACCCGCGCCACAAACAGCGTCAGGGCTAGAGGATTATGGCACGACTCATTGGTGTGGAAGTTCCCGATCAGAAAAAGATCGGCATTTCGTTGCGTTACATTTACGGCATTGGGCCGACGACTGCGCGGCAGGTCTGCGAAAAGGCGAAGGTTGACCCCAACGTCCGCTCCAAGGACTTGAACGACGAACAGCTCGCCCATCTGACGACCGTGCTGCAGGGGTATCGGATCGAAGGCGATCTGCGTCGCGAAGTGCAGACCAATATCAAGCGCAAGATGAGCATCAATTGCTACCAGGGCACGCGACACAAGAAGGGATTGCCGGTTCACGGCCAACGCACGTCCACCAACGCGCGCACCCGCAAAGGCCCGCGCAAGACCGTTGGCGTGCAGCGCGCCAAGGAAACCAAGACCGCTAAAGTTTAACGACCGAGGAACACGATGGCGAAAGACGCACCCAAAGTAGAAGAACCTAAGAAACCCGCCGCCGCTGCCACCGCACCGGCCGCTGCACCGGCAGCCGAACCAGCCAAGCCGGCTGCGCCCCCGGCCACAGCCGAGGCCGCGCTCGCTGAAGGCGAAGTGCAGAAGAAGGTTATCAAGGCGAAGCACAGCAAGAACGTCATTCAGGGCATCGCCCACATCACTGCGACGTTCAACAACACATGTGTCTCGATTAGCGACCTGAAGGGACGCGTCATCGGCTGGTCGAGCGCCGGTCGGGTTGGTTTCAAAGGTTCGCGCAAGAGCACGGCGTACGCGGCACAGTTGGTTGCGCAGGACGCCGCCCGGCAAGGCATGGCGCACGGATTGCGCGAGATCGAGGTCTGGGTCAAAGGTCCCGGCAGCGGTCGCGAGGCAGCGATTCGCGCGTTGCAGGCGATCGGGCTGGACATCACGGTCATTAAGGATGTGACGCCGGTGCCGCATAATGGTTGCCGGCCGCCAAAGAGACGGAGAGTTTAAAATGGCACGTTACAAAGGTCCACGAGTCCGCATCAGCCGCAAATACGGTGTGCCGATTTTCGGCCCGTCAAAATATCTGGAACGCCGCGCATATCCGCCCGGCGTGCACGGCCCGAAAAAGTCCCGGCGCAAGCAGAGCGATTACGGCATCGGTCTTGCCGAAAAGCAGAAGCTCCGGTACCAGTACGGACTGCTGGAGCGACAATTCCGCCGGTTGTTCGAGATGGCGCGCAAGAAACGCGGCGTGACCGGCGAGACATTGCTGCAGTTGCTCGAAACGCGGCTCGACAATGTCGTCTACCTACTCGGCTTCGCCAGCACACGCCCGTTTGCCCGGCAAGTCGTCAATCACGGCCACATTCGCGTCAATGGTCGCAAGACCAGTACGCCATCGTTCAACGTGAAGCCCGGTGACATCATCGAGGTGCGCGGTACGTCCGTCAGCCAGCAGCTTGTGAACAAGAGCCTCGAATCGGCACAGATTCGCCCTGTACCGGAGTGGATCAATTTTGACCGGCAAGCCGTGCGTGCTCAGATTCAGCGGATGCCGACGCGCGACGACATTCAGCCAATCGTCAACGAGCAGTTGATCGTCGAATTTTATTCTAGGTAACCAAAAGTCAAACCGGGTTGTTGGTCCGCGTTCCTAGGGCGCGGGAAACCCAACCCATCGGAGGAAGTCCACATGCCAGTTCGTCTGGGTCGTTTCGAAATGCCTAAACGTTTGTCGCGCGATGACAGCAGCGCCACGCCGACTTACGCAAAGTTCATCGCGGAGCCGTTTGAGGCCGGTTACGGTCACACCATCGGCAACTCGATCCGCCGCGTGCTATTGAGTTCGCTCGAAGGAGCGTCCGTCAGCTCGGTCAAGATCGAAGGCGCGCCGCACGAGTTCTCCTCGATCCCCGGCGTCGTCGAAGACGTGACCGACATCATCTTGAACCTCAAGAAAGTGTTGCTCAAGTCGCACAGCCGCGAACCGCACACGCTTTACCTGCACGCCAACAAGGAAGGTGCCGTCACCGCCGGCGACATCAAGAGCGACCAGGTTGTCGAGGTTCTCAACCCTGACCAACACATCTGCACGCTCGACAAGAAGCAGAAATTCGAGGCCGAACTCGAAATCAAGGTCGGCCGCGGCTTCTGCCCGGCCGAAGAGAACAAGAAACCCGAGCAAGCGATTGGCATTATCGCGATTGATTCGCTGTTCTCGCCGGTCCGCCGCGTCCGGTACAGTGTCGAGACCACGCGCGTCGGCCAGCGCACCGACTACGACAAGCTCCTCATCGAAGTCTGGACCGACGGTCGCATCACGCCCGAGGATGCCATGGTACAATCCACCAACATCCTCCGTCACCACCTCGACGTGTTCTGCAACTACGACGAGAACATGGTGATCGAGTTCGAGGAAGCGAAAGAAACCGTCAGCGTCGAAGCCACCAAGCTCAAGAAGATCCTCAACATGAGCGTCAACGAAATCGAGCTGAGCGTGCGTGCCGCCAACTGTCTTAACAACGCCAACATCACCACCGTCGGCCAGCTCGCGATGAAGTCCGAAGCCGAGATGCTCAAGTACCGCAACTTCGGCAAGAAGTCGCTCAACGAAATCAAAGACAAACTCTCCGCGCTCGGCCTCTCGCTCGGCATGAAGCTCGAACCCGGCGTGGTCGAATCACCGGCAGATGCCGCGACCGCTGCGCTCCTCGAAGCCCCGGCCCCCGCGGAAGTGAGGGAATAGCCGCCCATGCGACATCGCAAACGCACCGCCAAGCTGGGCATGAAATCCCAGCATCGCCGGGCCACGTTGGCCAATATGGTCTGCAGCCTGATCAAACACAGCCGCATTACCACCACCATCGCGAAGGCCAAGGTCGCGCGCCGGTATGCCGATAAGATGATCACTCTCGCCAAGAAAGGCACGATCCATCACCGCCGGCAAGCCATCGCGTTTCTCGGACAGAAAGACATGGTGCAAAAGCTCTTCACCGACCTCGGCAAGCAGCATTCCGACCGAAACGGCGGCTACACCCGCATCATCCGCGTCGGCCAGCGCCTCGGCGACGCCGCCGAGATGGCGATTCTGGAGTGGACCGGCACCGTTGCCACCGCGCCCGCTCCCGATGGCGAGGCTAAGGCCAAAGAGACCAAGCCCAAAGCCGGTAAGAAGGAAACCCCGACCAAGAAGAAGGAAGAAGCGGCGGCGAAGTAACCGGTACGACAATCAATCGCGCAAGGGCAAGCCTCCGGGCTTGCCCTTGTTGTTTTGGAGTGCGGCGGCTTGACGCCGCTTTCGGCTCGCCGTCGTTCACCCGCCGCCGCCATCGCGTCGTAGAATCGGCTCGACAGGCGTACGGGGTTGTGGGAAGTTAACTGCAGTTGGGAATAGAGGTCTGAAGTGAATCGAATCGCCGCCATCGGAGTTCCCGCCCTCACCGTGGCAGTCGTACCGGTGTTGCTGCTGACCCTCGTCAGAACGGGAGGGACAAGCTGACGTGAAAACGACTTTCAGCGCCATCATCGCCACTGTAGTTCTGTCGCTCGGCTTTGTGTCGCCGCCGGCGCAAGCGACGCCGCTCCATCCGGAAGACTTCTCTTCGCTGGGGCCGTCGCCGTTCACAACGAACGGCACCTACACGATTGACACCAGCGGCACAACTCCAACGCTCACTGAGCCCGGCGGGGCCTCCGTCGCCGGCGTCGTCTTCTACGACGGCGGCACGAATGCGATTGCGGTATTTACGTTTGATACCATCGCCGTCGGCAGCAACGTTACAATCAACGCCCTTCAAAACGCCAACTCCCGTCCGCTGGCACTGCTCTCTCAGAGCGACATCACGATCGCTGGAGTCATCAACGTGAGTGGCGCGAACGGCGGAACCAGTAGCGGTTACAATGCCGGCAATGGTGGGAATGCGGGGCCGGGTGGCGGTGGTGGAGGCGCGAGTGGCGCGTGGCCAGGCTTTGGCACCGCTGGCAGTGGGGGGCTTGGGTTCGTCAGCGGCGGTAACGGAAGCGGCGCGAACGGAGGCGGCGGTGGAAGTGTCGTCGCCGGCGGCGGCGGCACAGCCAGCCGATACGGGGGCAATGGGGGAGCGTTTGGTGGCAACGGGGGCGGTAGTTTCGATTGCTGTCTAGCAGCCTGTCGGAGTTAGCACGACGGAATTTTTAACAGCAATACAGAGCAGGCAGTTCTCAGCGGGTACGGATTCGTTTTTCACTCGTGCCACGCCGGGGCCACACCGCCGCTCGGCGACCGCTTTCAGGCCGCGGC
>CAZMKD010000288.1:0-1724 GCA_964566575.1 uncultured Verrucomicrobiota bacterium | reverse complement strand
GGGCCGCAATCCCATCGCAGAAGCTGCTTATGGCGGTCCAGTTGGTACTGCAAACGCAATTATTAAGGCACATGATAATTTAGTGATGAAATTGAGGGCAGATACCGTGCAGTACGTTGCATGGCAGCAAATGTCATTCTCAACAGCTACAGGGCAGATGATTAATGGATTTATTGTTTCCTTTCTGCCTAATGGAGACGCAAGCCAGCTTTCCTTCGCGCTTCTGGATAAAGATGGACGCATTTACGCAATTAGAAAGGGTGCTGAAATTATTGCCATAGATCCTACTTTGAAATCCGGATCTCTGGATATCACGTCGCTGATGGCTGCCACTCCTCCTATGGTGATCGATGCTCGCCAGGCAACCCTGCCTTATAAGGGTCTGGTGGTTTCGTTAGTGCCTGGCTTAGTGGTTACTGAGAAGCGGCCTGACGGCTTTGAGGATTATAGTGGTGAGGGGACTTCGGAAGATAAGATGAAACGCATTAGGCTTCTTTTGGGGACTATTCTTGAAAATGCTCGCGCTAACATTGCCGTTGTTCTGAGTGAGGATGACGCTGTCTTGGTCGATAGTCTTAAAGACCTTGGTGTATTAGTGATTAAGCTTGATAAACCTCTGGTGGACAAAGTCAAAGATGAGAATGTGAATAGCACGGTGAAAAGTCTCGCTGCGACTGCTGCCAATATTGGCCAAGTGAAGTCCTTTGCGAACTATGGTTTCCGCGTGAAGGATAATATGCTCGACCTTACGCTTGGCACCCTCCAGAACTTCATCTCGTCCTTGATCCAGGCCGTCAAAGAGAAGTTCGAACTCAAAAAAGCCGCGTAATTTTAAACCTTAGACTTAAGACTTAAGACCTGAGACCTAAGACCTGAGACCTGAGACCTGAGACCTAAGACCTGAGACCTAAGACCTGAGACCTAAGACCTGAGACCTAAGACCTGAGACCTGAGACCTGAGACCTGAGACCTGAGACCTGAGACTTAAGATTTAGGTCTGACGTCCCCGGATCATAGAATGCACTACTTAACTTGACAAAGACTAAGTAATGAGTTAATGTTTTAATGTAATAAGGAGGTAATGAAATGGTAAAACTCGCTGATGCGACACTAACGAGCCAGGGACAGATCAGTATCCCTAAGAAGATTCGCGAAAGACTTCATCTCCAAAAAGGGGGGAAAGTCGTCTTTCTTGAGGATGAGAAGGGAAATGTAATAGTGCAGGAGGCGGAAACCCCTGTAGAGTTCACTCAGGACGAGTGGAGGAAATTTCTGTCAAAGACCGAGGCGGAGCCTGTGACCAAGGTTAAGGGCCGCAAAGAGGCTCTTCATCATCTCACTAAATTAATGCGAAAAAAGTGAATATTGAATTCACAAAGAGCTTTGATAAGGGATTCGCGAATTTATCCGATCTGCTACAGAAAAAAAGTCATAAAACGATTGATACGTTCCTTCGCGCTTACGAATCACGCCAATTCCCCAAAGGGCTTCGAATTCATAAATGCGGTCCGTTTTTCAGTGTCACCATCGCCATGAATTATCGCATTTTTGTCTATCCGATTACTGATGGGATTCGATTCGTATTTATCGGAAATCATGAAGATGCGGATCGCTACTTGAAGAAATAGATAAATGAAAACAATACTGCTAGTTACCCACGGAAGTCGGAATGAGAAGTCTAGGGCTGAAATTATCCAATTGGCTCAAGACATTAAACAAAGAAG
>CAZMKD010000287.1:0-39091 GCA_964566575.1 uncultured Verrucomicrobiota bacterium | reverse complement strand
CAGGACTCCGACCCAACACCAACACGCAACCTTGACAGAAAGATTCCACTTTCTTATGAACACAACTGCCAGCGTCGCTGCGCTCCGATGGGTGGAAACATAAAAGCGAAATCACTGGTAACTTTCACCGAAATCCGCACTTACCGACACCTTTGAGTGCCCATTTGCCATATAAGCCTGCAAAGATCGGACATTTGGAGCTTGTAGATGCTTGGGAATGTTTGTACAATGTCAAATTATGGGCATTAGAAAAAGCACCTGCAGGTGGTTGTCGTTCGCCGCGATGGCGACCGTTCCAGTGCTCACTTTCGCCCAACAACTTCCGCCGGCCACCTATTACACCAATACCGTCAATTTAACGGGCGCAGCTCTCAAGGCCGCGTTGCACAATGACATCAAAGGTCACACCGTTCTTTCGTATTCTCCGGGATCGAGGGAGGCGCTGATGAAAATCGATACGGACCCCGCAGCCGCAAACACGAACATCTTCCTGATCTATTCGGAGTTTTCCGTGGGCACCAATATGTGGATCAACGACGGCGGACTTTGGAATCGCGAACATCTCTGGCCTCAATCGTTTGGTGTCGGCTCAGTTCCTCCATTGTCAGACCTTTTCAACCTTCGACCCTGCGACCAGTTCGTAAACAGCGACCGCGGCAACAAGTATTACGATATCGCCACTACGTCCAACACCGTGGTAAACGCGCCGGGATGTTACAATGACGCAAACGCTTGGGAGCCACGCGACGACGAGAAGAGCCAGATCGCCAGGTCCATGTTCTACATGACGACTCGTTACGACGGTACAGGCGGCGACACCAATCTGGTCTTGAGCGACACGCCCAATGCCGCCGCCGGCGTGTTCGGCAAACTCACTACAATGCTCGCTTGGAATCGCAAGTACCCAGTCACGGACCGGGAGCGCAACCGCAACAGTCAGGTTTACCAATTGTATCAGAACAATCGCAATCCGTTCGTCGACAACCCTGACTTTGCCGACATGGTGTTTTTGGGAGTTGATGGCTTCACGGCATGGCAGGGTACGCACTTTACAACAGCGGAATTGTCGGATGTATCCATCTCCGCAGACATTGCCGACCCCGATGGCGACGGCGCTTCGAACCTTGCTGAATACGAACTGGGACACGATCCCCACGTCGCGGAAGCAGGCGCGATTCAAAGTCTGACAACCCAAACCGTTGGCGGGACCAACTACCTCTACATCACTCATCACAAGCATCACTACGCGAGCGGGGTCACGCTGACGTATCAGACGACCACGAATCTCCTAAGCTCATGGACCGATGTGGCAGGAGAAGTGATCAGTAGCCCGCAGATTGACGCGCAGAAGGACTTGGTGACCGTTCGGTTCCCCGCGACTGAAGACGCGCGATTCGTGAGACTCAGAATCAGCAGACCTTAACCTTGGGTTACGAGGCGGTCAGGCGGCCAGCAATCGCGGGACGATGCTGAGTGCCTCGCCGAGTTTCTCAGGCTGTTTCCCACCGGCTTGGGCGAGATCGGGTCTGCCGCCGCCACCGCCACCGCAAATCTTCGCCAGCTCACCAACGATCTTACCGGCGTGCTTGCCGGCTTTCACGAGGTCGGGCGTGACGTAGCAGATCAGCGCGACCTTGCCCTCGCTGACACCGCCGAGCACAACAATGCCGGACGCGAGCTTCGGCTTCAACGCGTCCAAAACCGCGCGCAGCAACTCGGCGTCCGCGTTCGGAATTTCGCTCACAAGCGGCGCGCCCGGCGGTCGCGCCCTACCCAGCAACTCCGCTGCAATTGTTGTCGACTGACTCCTGGCTTCTGACTTCTGTTTTCTGTCCTCGTCCTTCTGCCTTTCCCTTTCCTGCTCACGTTCTGCATCCGCTTGCGCGCCCTGTTTGGCCTTTTCGATGAACTCGAGCGCAAACGACCCGCACACGGCCTCGACGCGACGCACGCCGGCGGAGATCCCCGATTCTTTCATGATCTTGAAGAGGCCGATCTCGCCGGTGGTCTTCGTGTGCGTCCCGCCACACAACTCCATCGAGTACCCGTCGAGCTTTCCAGCGCCGCCGCCGATTTGCACGACGCGGACAATGTCACCATACTTGTCGCCGAAGAACTGCATCACCTGCGGGTTGCCCTTGATCTCGTTGTAGGGAAGCTCAAACCACGCGACAGCCGCGTTCTCTTTGATACGGCCGTTCACCAGCCGCTCGATGTCGGCGATTTGCTGTTCCGTGAGCCGCTCGGGATGATTGAAGTCGAAGCGCAACCGGTCGGGCGCGACCAGCGAGCCGCGTTGCCGGGCGTCCTTGCTCACAACTTCGTGCAACACCCAGTGAAACAGATGCGTGACTGTGTGATGCTGCTGAATGTTCGCGCGCCGTGCCGCGTCCACCGCCACGCGCACGGCTTCGCCGACTTCCGGGGCGCGCCCATCCACGAGCTTCGCCCGATGCACGTGCACGTCGCCTTGCTTCTGCGTATCGAGAACGGTCAGACGACCAATCTCATCACGGTCATGGCCCGGGACGTGGACCAGACCGGTGTCGCCCACTTGTCCGCCCATCTCCGCGTAGAAGGTCGTCTGATCAACAATGATCTCAAGAATCTCTTCACCGTGGGAGCGCCCTTCCGGGCGCGATTCCCCTTCTGGCCGCGCCCGGAAGGGCGCTCCCACAACTGCTTCGACGACCGCTTCAGCTTCGAGGTTGTCGTAGCCGAGGAACTTCGTCGGCTCCACCCGTAAGCCTTCGCCGGCGACAGTGATCGTGGCTTTCTTCTTCTCGTGATCGTCGCGAGCCCGACGCCGCTGTTCTTCCATCAACTTCTCAAAGCCGGTCACGTCGACGGTGAGACCGCGTTCGCGCGCCATTAACTCGGTAAGATCGAGCGGGAAGCCGTAGGTGTCGTACAGCTTGAAAGCATCGTCCGCGGAAAATGTCTTGCCGCGACAGCGCGCGACCGCTTCCTCGAACAGTTCGAGGCCGCGGTCGAGTGTGCGGTTGAAGCTTTCCTCCTCGGCGCGGAGATTCGTTTCGATCTTCGCTTTGTTGCGCCGCACTTCCGGAAAGGTATCCCCGAAGTTGGCGGCGACCACGTCCACGAGCTTGTAGAAGAACGGTTCGTGGAAACCGAGGCTGCGACCGTAGCGCACGGCGCGGCGCAAGATGCGGCGCAAGACATAGCCGCGCCCTTCGTTCGACGGCAGGATGCCGTCGGCAATCGCGAAACTGAGACACCGGATGTGATCGGCGATGACACAGAAGGCGACATCGGTCGCGCTCTTCAGATCTGCTGTGTACTTCCTGCCGCTGAGTTTTGCCAATTCACGGAAGATGGGACTGAATACGTCCGTATCATAGTTGGAGACGCAGTGCGTAAAATCCTTGAAGCCGTTCGTGCATTGGATCATGGAGCAGACTCGCTCGAACCCCATGCCCGTATCGACGTGCTTCGCGGGCAATGGCACAAAGGTGCCGTCGGGGAGAGCATTGAACTGGATGAACACCAGGTTCCAGATCTCGATGCACTGCGGGCTGCCTGAATTGACGAGCTTCGCGCCGCCGTCGCCAGCGGGCGTGAGGTCAATGCTGATTTCGCTGTTCGGACCGCAGGGACCGGTGTCCGCCATCATCCAGAAATTGTCTTTGCGATTGCCCGGGACAATATGGTCGGCGGGCAAATAGCGTAGCCACAAGTCGCGCGCCTCGGTATCGGCTGCAGTCCTCTCGTCGCCGCCGAAATACGTGGCGTAGAGCCGCTCCTTCGGAAACTTCCAACGTTCGGTGAGAAGTTCCCACGCCCAATCAATCGCTTCGCGCTTGAAGTAGTCGCCGAACGACCAGTTGCCGAGCATTTCGAAGAACGTGTGGTGATACGTGTCGAGGCCAACGTCTTCGAGGTCGTTGTGTTTGCCTCCGGCGCGGATGCACTTCTGCGTGTCAGCGGTGCGCGGCGTCTTCCACACCGGCTTCGTCTGGCCAAGGAAGATGGGCACGAACTGGTTCATGCCGGCATTGGTGAAGAGCAGATTCGGCGCGTCCGGCAGCAGCGATGATGACGGCACGATCGTGTGCTGCTTTGACGCAAAGAAGTCGAGAAAGCTCTGACGGATTTCCTTCGAGGTCATCATCAACAACTGCGCGTGGACTATTCGGTACCGCCGATGCGTTTGCCCACGAGGCCGCCGGCCGCGACCTTCTCGCGGATGATCACGACAATGGCGTCCAGTGTCTTGGGATTGGCGCGAAGGAAATCCTTGGCGGACTCCCGGCCTTGGCCGATCATCTCGCCGTTGAACGCGAGCCACGATCCTTTCTTCTCCAGCACGCCGAGGTCGGTGGCGACGTCGATGACCGATCCTTCCTTGGCGATGCCGACGTCATACATGATGTCCCATTCGGCTTCGGCAAACGGCGCGGCGACTTTGTTCTTTACGACCTTGGTGCGGACGTGGCTACCGATGACTTTGCCGGCGGGGTCCTTGATGGCGTTGACGCGGCGGATGTCGATGCGAACGCTGGCGTAAAACTTCAGCGCGCGTCCGCCGGGCGTGGTCTCGGGATTGCCGAACATCACGCCGATCTTTTCGCGAATCTGGTTGGTGAAAATGCAGCAGGTCTTCGATTTGTGGATGACCGCCGTGAGCTTGCGCATCGCCTGACTCATCAGCCGCGCCTGCGCGCCAACAGTCGCGTCGCCCATCTGGCCTTCCAGCTCCGCGCGCGGCACGAGCGCCGCCACCGAGTCCACGACGATCACGTCCACGGCATTACTACGGATCAGCGTTTCGGTAATCGTCAACGCTTCCTCGCCGCCGTCGGGTTGACTGATGAGCAAATCATCGAGGTTCACACCGATGCGTTTGGCGTAGGACGGATCGACCGCGTGCTCCACATCAATGAACGCGGCCAGACCGCCCGCGCGCTGCGCGTTGGCGATGATGCTCAAGCACAACGTTGTCTTACCGCTGCTTTCAGGGCCGAACATTTCCACGACGCGCCCGCGCGGCACGCCGCCGACGCCGAGCGCGAGGTCGAGCGACAATGCGCCCGTTGGGATGACATCAATCTTCACATGCGCCGTTGCGTCGCCGAGGCGCATGATCGAGCCGTCGCCGTATTGTTTCTGAATCGCGGCCACAGCGGCCTGAAGATTCTTGTCCTTGAGGGCGGCGAATTTCGATTCTTTGGTTTCCGTCTTGGCTTCAGCTTTCGGTGGCATGATGAGCGTCTCCTCTTAAAACGTGTGATGACAGTTTCGTGTAAATCGAACCTTCGGGATGCAGTTGACTCTGGAAGAGATGAATCGCTTCCACGCGCATCGCCCCGAAGTCATCATTCTTAATGGAATCGAGGGCGCGTGTCAACGCAGTGTCCGGGTGCGGTAACTTCACGCGTCCCAACGTCAAATGCGCTGAGAAGTCCCGCCGCTCGGGTTCGAAGCCCAACGGCTGCAACGCCGCCTGCACGGCCTGCACCAATGCCTTCAACTTGCCAGCGCCGTCATCGCATCCGACCCACAGCACGCGCGGCCGCAGTTCGTCCGGGAACCCCCCAGCACCGCGCACCGGCAAGTCGAACGTGCCGCACTGTGTAGCCACTGATTCGAGTGCCGCCCTGATCTTGTCGATGGCCGGCTCCTCGACGTAACCGAGAAATCGAAGCGTCAGATGCACGTTTTCGATCTTCGTCCAGGACACCTTGCCGCCGGTATGCGCCCGCTTCAGGCGCGACTGCCCCTCGCTGAGGGCGGCGCGCGAGTCGTCGGGGATGTTGATAGCGATGAATGCCCGAATCATTTCTTAAACAACTCGCGGCGCATCATGTCGAGCGCGTGCTGCGAGGTAAAGAACTTGAACGTCTCGCGGTCGAAGAGCAGTTGGTGCCGTCGCACCTCCGTGCCCGTCGGTGTGGCCAAACCGATGTAAACGAGGCCGACCGGCTTCTCGGGCGTGCCGCCTGTCGGGCCGGCAACGCCTGTGGTGGCGAGTGCGAAGTCGGCACCGCTGTGCTGCCGGCAACCTTCGGCCATCTCGCGGCAGACTTGGTCGCTCACCGCGCCATGCTTCGCGAGTGTCTCTTCGCGAACACCGAGCAGCCGGACTTTCGACTCGTTCGAATACGTGACGTAGCCGGTCCGGAACACTTCGCTCGCACCACTGACGTTGGTGAGCCGGCTGGCAATCAGGCCGCCCGTGCAGGATTCCGCAGTGGCGATTGTCTTGCCGGCGGCGGCAAGCATTCTCACAACAACTTCTTCGAGGCGGTCGTCACCGGTGCCGAAGATGTGCGCGCCGAGTGCGGCGCGGATTCGACGGTCGGCTTCCTCGGCGGATTCAAGATCGGACATCACGCGCACTTCAACCTCGCCCATCTTCGCGCAATAGCCCAACTCCACCGGTAAGTCCACAAGCGCCGGTGCAATTTTCTCTTCGACGAGCGATTCGGCCAGGCCGACGACTTTGAAGACGCGGCAGACAGGACGGTCCGCGGGCGCAAAGTTTTTCTCCAGCACCGGCAGCACGTATTGTTCGAACATTGGCTTGAGTTCGCGCGGTGGGCCCGGCAATAGCAACGCAAGCTTGCCGTCATGTTCGATGGCCAGTCCTGGTGCAGTGCCGTTGGGGTTCGGTAACACTTGCGCGCCGGTGGGGACGAGCGCTTGGACGAGCACTTGTTCCGGTATGCGCACGCCACGTTTGCGAAACCGCTCGGTAATAGTGGCGGCAATGCCGTCATCGCGGACAAGTGGCCGACCGAGAAGCTCGGCCACAACGTCCCGCGTGAAATCGTCACTGGTCGGACCAAGGCCGCCGGTAATCATAACAACTTCGCTGCGTCCGAGCGCCTCGGCAACGGCGGCGCGGATCTCGGCGCGATGATCGCTAACGGCAGTTTGCCGGTCGAGCCGCAGGCCAATGCCGTCGAGTTGGCGGGCGATGTAGTTGACGTGCGAGTTGATGGTTAAGCCGAGCAGGAGTTCGCTGCCGGTGTTGATCAACTCGATGCGAGCCGGCATCACTTCTCCGCGGGTTTCTCGCCCATCTCCCCGTGTGGCAGCAATTCCTTCGGGAAGTTGGTAGGCCGGTAGGTCGGATTGCCCAAGGTGCCGCCGATCTTGTACTCGAACACGTTGCTGAAGAACCACGTCAGGATGTTGATGCCGGGGACGGCGCGCAGGAGTTGGCCTTTGACGCGAAAGTCGAGCTTGCTGTCGAAGCCGATTTTGCCGCGACTGGTGAGCGTGTACGCACCAGCGCCAATTTCGAGGTCGTCAGTCTTGGCGGTCTTGTCTTCAATCTTGAACGTTGCGGTCGCGCTGGTGAGTTTGGTCGAGCCGAGACCCGGGCCGACTTCGTTGAGGATGCGCGAGAAAATTCCGAACAGACCCAGTTCCCCCAGCACGCCTTCCGAGACGGCGATATTGCCGTTGCCCGCCAGCGTGCCCAGATCGCTACCCTGCCCCTGCAGTTTGCAGTGGCCGGTCATCAGACCGCTGGCCTGCCCTTCTTTGCCGCGAATCGCCGCGAGCAGCTTGTGGATATCGCAACGCTCGGTGGAGAAATCAAACTCGTAATTGAACGCGTTGGTCAACGCGAACGCCGCCCGACCGCGCAGTTTGCCGCTGTAGAAGTCGCTGTCGAAGTCGTCGATCCGGAGGACATTGTTCGTGACGGTCAGAGTTGCCTGCGCGTGATCAGCGCTGAGTTTCCACCATGAGAACCCGTCGTTGGCGACTTGCGCCGACCACGCTGAATTGCCCGGCACGTCCAAGTCAACGAGTCCGCGCGCGGTCGCGCTCGTGTGCGGGCCAAACCGGTAGGTGCGCATAATCTCGGCGGCTTTCGGGCCAAGCAGCGGCGCCATCTCGGTCGGATTCGCGGTTGTCTCGATGTTGAAGCTGATCTGATGATTGTTGAAATCGGCCACGACCGAGCCGTGCAACTCGCCTTCGTCCCGCCGCAGCACCAAGTCCCGCGCGTCGAGACGGCTGTGTCGCAGATGGAGCTTTGCGGACGTCGACGCCAACGCAACGCCGCGATAGGAGCAGCGGTCGGTGGTCACTTCGGCATCATAGGTAAACGCGTCCGGATCGACGAAATCGCCGGTCACCGACGCGATGATGTGCGGCGGCGTCTCGAACCAGCTCGGTTCGACGATCTGACGCATCACCGGCGTCATCAACGGGAGGAGCTTGCGCGGATCAAGCGTGCTGTCGAGTTCATAATTGAAATCGCTGCTTTCGATGTGAATCTGTCCGCGGCCGGTCAGTTGGCCTTCGGATGTGACGATGCTCGCATTGGCAATCTTGATCTCCGGGCCTTGGTTCTCGAAGCCGAAGCTGATCGAGCGAAACGGGACACCCCGGTACACCAGCCCGCCGGTGCGCACCGTGCCTTGGAGCTGTGGCAGGCTGCCGGTCTCGGGCGAAAGGATGTATCGGGCTTCGATCTTCGGATTTTCCTCGACCCGCAAATCGCGCACGGCACGCTTCAAGTCGTCGGACACGGCCGCGGCCACAAGCGTCGGGTCGAGCGTGCTGGCAAGGTGGATGTCGAACCGGCCCATCGCGATGTCGTAGCGGCCGTGAATCGCAAGGTCGCCGCCGCCGATTTGCAGCCGGCACTCTGTAATGTCGATGGCGCCATCGCGCATCGTCACCTCCACTGCGGCCTTCTGCACGTCCAATTTCCGGTACTCGAAATCCACCCCGACCAAGCGGGCGTGGACCTGGCTTTCCAACGGCTTCGCCAGATCGAGGTTGAAATCCACGTCGAGCGCCGGTGGCTGGGTGATTTTCAGGCTGTTCAACTCCCGCAGCGACTTGGTGATGAAACCGAACTGACTCTTCTCCGGCTGGGCCTCCTTTGTCGTCTCCTGAGCGCCCTTCACGGCGCGCGGTTTGATTCGACCGGACACTTGGACGCGAATGCCGCAGTACACACCCGAAAGGGAATTGACGACCGTCGAGCCGTCGTCCTCGAAGCGGAATGTTGCGTAAGCTTCCCGCGCAGTAAACAACTCCGCGCCGATTTGGTCGGTAGGCGCGGGCACGCTGATCGTGGCGTTGGCGATGCGCAACGCCCGGATCGGCATCTCGCGGCGCATCATTCGCCGCCAGTTCCACTGCAGTTGCACTTGGTCGATACGGGCAAGGACCTGCTTGGGCGCGTTGGCATCGGCGACCACGGCTTCGGACGCGATCACGCCGCGCAATACGTCGAGTCGGATCGAGCCGAACTGCACGAGGAAGCCGGCGCGCTGGAATTGTTGCTCCACCAGCGTCTTGAGAGCCGGCGGGAAACCTTTGAAATCCAAGTAAATTACCACGGCGACCAACGCCAGAAACAGCAACACAAGCAGCCGGGCGGCGAATTTCGCGAGGGCTTTCACTGTGCGGATTCTTAAACGCGCAAGGCAGGCGCGTCAACGTCGTTCGCCAGCTTGAACCTAACCGCTGGATGCGGCCGTCCACCGTTGGACCAGTTCGGGGAACTGGCACTGCTTGCAGGCGCTCTTGTCGTTCAGGCAGAAGTCTTGGAAGATTTGCATTAGGCCTTGTTGTTGACGGGCGGTTTTCAACAGACGGCGGGCGATGGCGGGTGTTTCGAAGAGTTGCTGGCCGGCCAGGCGCAGCACGCTGTGGCTCGGCGCAGCCCGGAGCGCATCGTAGCGTGCTTTTGCTTTGGCGCGCAGCCGGTCATCATCGGTCGCGGCAAGGAACGGGAGCACGACATTGGCGACGATCTCTTTGGCGCGCGCTTCGCCGATCAGCTCGACCGGCTTGCGTTGCGTCTTGCCACCGAGCGTGAAGTGCGTGCACCAATAGTCGTCACGCGCTTGCAGGAACAACTTGCCGGGGTCGCCGTCGCTCTCGATTGCGCCGGTAACTTTCTCGAGTAGATTCCCGTGCTTCTTCGACAGGGCGATTGCCGCGCCGAGTCGCCGGTGGGGATGATTGGCCGGGCGGATGCCATACAATCGCCACGCGCCCGCCGGCAAGATGCGATCCTCGAACTCCGGTCGCAGTTTCCACCACTGATTCCAGAGCCGCTTACCGTAGGAATCGACCCCCGACGTCGGGAGAAAATTGGCGATGCCGAACAGGATCGCCGCGAGATGTTTTCGTTGACCGGCTAGTTCACGAGCCGGCAGCCGCTGCGACAGCACGCGAAAGGCGGTCTTGTTGGCTTTGTAGCCGAGCGCTTCCATCCAACCTTCGTAGAACGCCTGTTCAGCCCCGGCGCGATGAATCCAACGCGTGAACTTACGGGCTTTTGCAGTGAATCGTTCGTCACCGGCGGATTCCAACAGCGCTTGCACCGCTGTCGCCGGCAACCCCTTGAGTAGCGCCGCGCATCGCCCGCTATGGTTGGGCGCGTCGTGCGGGTACGCATCGAGATCGATTTCGTCGCAGAGCTGCTCCAGCGGCGCGGCGAGTTGGTGCTGGAGCACGATCTGCGGAATCGTTCCCCCGAGCCGGGCGTGTGGCGCAAAGTCGCTACCCGTTTCCCACAGGACCACGTGCAACACCACATTGTCGTACAGTGGATCGCGTCCGTGGCCATGATGCGTCCAGTCGTCGGCGCGCAGGTGAATTTCGACATCGCCGGTCAACTCGGGCTCATCCCCGAGTTTCACCGTCGCGTGGCGGAAGTCTGGCCCGGCTTCCAGATTCCACCACCCGGGGAAAATGACCGTGACCGGCTTGCCGTCAACTGTTTGAAGCGACTGCACGCGTTGGTCGTACCAGATGCATTGGACGAGCCGCTCGCTGATGGGCAATGGAACGTAATTGCTGTCCGCGTCGCGCAAGACGACAGGCGCGAATACGCTGGGGTGCGATTGCCGCATGAGTTGGTTGCGTAGTTCGCCGTATCGAGTGGCTGCCATCGCTTGCCTCCGCCTTCTGTCGTGGAATATACTGTGGCTTGATGAAAACTCGAATTGGTTTTTTTCTGGCCCTCACCGCCCTTTCCGTCCGCGGCGCCGAGCCGGCAATCGACCCGGTGGTTGCGGCAGTGCAAAAAGCCGGGCCGGCGGTCGTCAACATCAGCACTGAACAAGTCGTCCAGCGATTCGGGAGCGATCCGTTCGAGGATTTGTTCCGGCAATTCTTCGGCAAGCCGCGCGAAGGCATTCATAGTCTCGGGTCGGGTGTGGTCGTGGACAGCGATGGCTGGCTCGTGACCAACTACCACGTGGTGCGCCGCGCCTCGAAGATCAACGTCACGCTCGCTGATGGCGCGGCGTATGAGGCGCGGTTCGTCAGCGGCGACGAGAAGAACGATCTCGCGCTGCTCAAGATCGACCCGAAACAACCCTTGCCGTTCATCGAGTTGGCCAGCGATCACGAGACATTGCTGGGCGAGACCGTCGTCGCCATCGGTAATCCATTTGGATTCGATCACACCGTCACCAAGGGCATCATCAGCGCAAAAAATCGCAAGTTCCCGCCCGACGAGCCGAAGTTCGAGGACGTGCTGCAGACCGATGCCGCCATCAATCCCGGTAACTCTGGCGGTCCATTGATCAACACACGCGGCGAACTCGTCGGCATCAATACCGCGATCCTATCGCAGGCCGAAGGCATCGGCTTTGCGATCCCAGCGAAACGGGTCGCCGAGATGTTGAGTGCGTGGTTTTCGCCCGAACGACGCTCGCGCGTCTCGCTTGGTTTGCGGTTTGCGCGTGAGGACGGCCAGCTCGTCGTCAGCAACGTCGAGCCGGAAAGTCCCGCCGGCAAAGCCGGCATCAAACCCCACACCATCATCAGCACGGTCGACGGCAAGAGATTCACCGACGTGCTGCCGCTACAGCGCTATCTGCTGCACAAGAAGGCCGGTGACGAAGTGCGGTTCGATAGCGTTGTCGTGAAGCTGGCGGCGTTGCCACAACTCTCGCCGGCCGACTTGATGGAGAAGAAGTTTGGCTTGAGCGTGCAACTGTTGACCGAGGACCTAGCCGACGCGCTCGGCATCTCGACCGCACAAGGACTGCTGGTCGCAAACGTGCAGAAGGGCAGTCCCGGTGCGCAAGCCGGTTTGCGGCGGGGCGTGGTGATCACGCATTTTGCCGGCGAAGAAATCCAGTCGCTCGACCGGTTCGCCGAGCAGCTCGCGGACGTAAAGACCGGCGATGTCGTGAGTTTTGCGGTGTTCGTCAGCGAACGGCGCGGCGGCTATACGCTGCAACAAACCGGCAAGGTGACCCTGAAAGCCAAGTAACCAAAGGAATCCAGTCATGAAGAGTAACGTTCGAGTTGTGGGCATTTGTGGCAGTTTGCGGCCCGGCAGTCACACGCACCAAGCGCTCGCCGTGGCGTTGGGCGGCGCGGCGGATGCCGGGGCGGAAACGCAGTTGATTGCTCTGCGCAGTTACCGGCTCGTCTTCTGCGACGGCGAGGAGGAGGCGACGGCGGATGTGATCAAGTTGCGCGCTGAGGTAAAACGCGCGCAAGGCATCATTCTCGCCACGCCCGAGTATCACGGCGGCTACAGCGGCGTGCTCAAGAACGCGCTCGATTTGATGGGTTTCGACGAGATCGAGGGCAAGATGATCGGATTGGTCGGCGTGTCCGGCGGCGCGATGGGCGGACTGGCCGCGCTCAATAGCTTGCGTGAGGTTGGCCGGGCGCTCCACGCCTGGGTCGTGCCGGAACAAGTGTCCGTGCCGCATGTGTCGAATGTGTTCGATGCGGCTGGCCACTGCATCGATGCCGGAATCGAGAAGCGGCTCATGGGCGTCGGCCGGCAGGTCGCGAAGTTCGCATCGCTGCACAATTCCGAACATTTTCAGGAGTTCCTCAAGCTGTGGGAAGCCGCGCCAGCGAACCCGGGCGGCGAAGAACGTTAGAACTCTCCCGCTGGCATCGGCATTGCTGAATCAATGACCGATGAAGCATGTCCTTAGGTCATTTCTCGGCGTCGCGGTGGCGGTCGCAGTGACGGGTTGTTTCCGCGAGACCAGCAAAACTGGGCTGACCGTGCGCGTGACCAGCACGGAGTCGGTGACGGTGCGACTGGCCGACGAGCAAACGATTGTCCCGGCCCTGACGCGGGTCGCGGCGCACACTGACCTCGCCCTCGGCATTCCAGAAGCGAGCTATCGCGAGTTCTTCGATGCGATGGGCTCGACGCAGTCGCTCCCGTTGGACACGACTGGCAACGTGGTGGTGCGTGATTTTGCCACGCAACCGTTTGTCGTGGCTTGCGACGGGTCGCACTTCTGGCTTGTGCCCACTGGCAATGCGCAGAATGGTGTGCTCGTGCTCGACAGCGACAATCAGGGAGGTTCGCGCGCTTTGAAAACGCTGACGGCGCGTCCCACGTACGCACATTTTTTCGCCAGCCGGTTGCTCGCCGGAGCGGACGACGCGTTGGCGAGGGAACAATTCGATCCTGCCCGCAACTTGGCGCAAGCCGCCCGGACATTCGCCATGCCGGAACAAGCGACTGCGTTGCTCGCGACCATCAGTCAGCGTCAGGCCGACTTGCTGTTGAAGAACGGTGAAACCGCGCGGACCCGGAAAGATTACCGGACGGCCCGCGCCTGCGCGCAGCAAGCGACGGCGATCCTGCCGGACTCAGGTGCGGCGCTGTTCCAGCGCGTGCTCGAAGATGAAGGCGGCGAGTTGCGCGCGTTTGCCGGGCACACAGCGGCCGTCACGAGCGTGGCGTTCAGCCCCGACGGCAAATCCGCCGTGAGCGGCAGCGAGGACAAGACAGTGCGCCTGTGGAACGTCGCGAGCGGCAAAGAGGTGCGCACACTGGCCGGTCATCGCGCCGCCGTACGCGGCGTGGCGTTCTCGCCCGACGGCCGGCATGCGCTGAGCGGCGGGGATGATGGGTTCATGCGCGTCTGGGATGTCGCCACCGGCGGCGAGACGCTCGATATCGACGAGCACGGCTGGAAAGTCACGTCCGTGGATTTCAGTCGCGACGGCCGGTTCATGTTGTGTGGCAGCGACGATTATCACGTCAAACTCTGGGAGGCGGCGACCGGTCGCCGAACGCACTCGCTTGCCGGCCATGGCTGGAGAGTGACGACGGTCGCGTTCAGTCCAGATGGCGAGCGATGCCTCAGTGCTGGCGATGACGATTCGATCCGGCTGTGGGACGTTGCTGGGGGTGTTGAACTGCGGGTGATGCAGAATCGGCTCTCGCACGTCAAGACCGTCGCCTTCAGTCCCGATGGACAATTGGCTCTCAGCGGTGACGACGATATGCTGGTGAAACTCTGGGATCTCAGCGGCAATCGCGAGCCGCGCGTCTTCAAGGGTCACACGCAGATGGTGACCGATGTGGCGTTCAGTCCCGACGGCCACTTCGCGCTCAGCACCGGCCTCGACGGGACAGTGCGTCTCTCGCGCGTTGCGACTGGCGAAGAACTGCGGGTCTTCAACGCCCACGGACAGTCCTTGCACAGCCTCGCGTTCAGCCCCGACGGCCGCACAGCCCTGACTGGTGGCGCGGACGCGTCCGTCACGCTCTGGCAACTGCCTCGCGAAGTCTGGCCGGCCAAACTCGAAGCCAAGAAGTAATCTCTCCTTTCGTTCTCCCCTACGGTTGAACGCGCCGCTCTTGCCAGAGTCTAACGCGATGTGGTAAGGAGGCTGGCCGCATTTCCCCATGCAACCAATGATCAAAGTCGAGAACCTGACGAAGCGTTACGCGGGCGTGACGGCGCTGAGTAGCGTATCGTTTGAGGTGCAACGTGGTGAGATCGTCGGTTTCCTCGGACCGAACGGCGCCGGCAAGAGCACCACGATGCGCATCCTGACTGGTTTCATCCCGGCCTCGTCAGGGCGCGTGCAAGTCGCCGGGTTCGATGTCTTTGAAGATTCGATCGAGGTGCGCCGTCGCATCGGCTACATGCCGGAGAGCAATCCGTTGTACGTGGACATGCGCGTGAACGAGTACTTGAAATTTCGCGCCCGGCTCAAGGGCGTCCCGCGCAGCGAGCGACGCGACCGGCTCAATGAAGTGTTGAAGATGTGCGGACTGGAAGACGTGTCGCGCCGCGTCATCGGCCAACTCTCGAAGGGCTACCGGCAGCGCGTCGGACTGGCGGACGCGTTGCTCGCTGAGCCGGACCTGTTGATTCTGGACGAGCCGACCATCGGACTGGACCCGGTGCAGATCCGGCAAGTCCGCCAGCTCATCAAAGACCTCGGCGAACGTCACACGATTTTGCTGTCGTCACACATCTTGCCGGAGGTCGAGATGACCTGCAACCGGGTCGTCATCATCCACCGCGGGAAGATTCTTGCGTCGGACACGCCGGACAACCTGACGAAAACGCTCCATGCTGGCGGGCGCATCAACGTCGAGATTCGCGGTCCCGGTGTGGACGTACAGGCGAAGATGCGCGATGTGGCCGGCGTCGACTCGATCGAATGCAAAGTCGTCGATGACGGATTTGTGCGCGTGACCGCGCAACCGAAAGGCGGCGCTGATCCGCGGGAGGCGCTTTACAAGGTCGTCGCGGCGAACGGCTGGACGCTGCGGGAATTGTCGCGCTCGCGCACAACGCTCGAAGACATCTTCGTGCAGGTCACGCGGGAAGAGGATGAGGCGGAAGAGGAGCGGCGCGAGGCCCGCCGGAGCGTGTTGCGATGAGAAACGTACCGGCCTTGCTGCGTCGCGAACTGAACGCGTACTTCGCGTCAGTACTTGGATACGTGGTGCTGATGCTGTTCCTCATTGTGATGGGCGTAATCTTTGGGTTCATTGTGTTGTTCCTGAGCCGCGGGCCGACGCAGATGACGGCGATGGAGATCATGTTCAGCATGGCGTGGCTGCCGTCATTGTTCGTGGTGCCGGCGATCACGATGCGGTTGTTGTCGGAAGAAAAGAAGCTTGGGACGCTGGAGATGTTGATGACGGCGCCGGTGACTGACTTTCAGGTCGTGTTGGCAAAGTTTCTGGGCGCGGTGGTGCTGTACACGTTGATGTGGGGGCTGACTTTCATCTACGTGCTGGTGCTCCGTCATTTCGCGGGCGACGCGACGTCGTTGGACTTAGGGCCGATTGCCAGCGGGTACATCGGCGCGTGGGTTACCGGGCAATTTCTGATCGCGGTCGGTCTGCTCGCGTCGTCGTTGACGAAGAATCAGGTGATGGCCGCACTGATGACGTTTGCGTTTTTGTTTTTGTTCCTGATAGTGCTGAGCATATGGATGCCGCACTTTTTCCCGAGCGGCGATCTGAACAAGGTGCTGCAATTCCTGTCCTACCGGGCGCACATGGAAGACTTCGCACGCGGCATTGTCGACGCGCGGCCAATTATCTTCTATCTGACCGGGTCGGTGCTGGCGTTGTTCGTGACGACGCGTGTGGTCGAATCACGGAAGTGGAGATAGCATGGCCGACGAGACGATTCCCAACCCGATGCCGCCCCCGCTGCGCAAGCGCCGGTTCGCTATTGGACTGAACGTGCTGGTGCAAATTGTCGCCGCGCTCGCGCTCGTGGTGATGGCCAACTGGCTTGTGTCGCGTCATTACAGCCGCCTCGACCTGACTAAGTCCGGGTACTACCGGCTCTCCGCGAAAACCAGGCAGGTTCTGGCGAATCTGAAGGAGCCGGTCCAAGTCATCGTTTATCTCCCCCCCCGCGCAAGTTCCGACTCGGGCGAGAAGGTCCTCGACGATGTCCGTCATCAGCTTCAGGAATTCGAGTACATCGGCAAGGACAAACTGCGCGTCGAGTATGTTGACCCCGACCGGGATCGGAAACGCGCCGAGGACTTGGCGGATAAATACAAATTCGATGAACCCAACGTCGTCATCTTCGTCTGCGGTGGGCGGCACAAGTTCGTGACGATTCGCGATATCGTCGACTTCGGTGTCGATCAGACCGGCATGGATGCCCCGCACGTGAAGGCATTCAAGGGCGAAGGCGTGTTCCTCTCGGCCCTCCAGACCGTGACCGAAGATAAGCCGGCCATCATTTATTTCCTGACCGGCCACGGCGAACGCGATCCCGAAAACTTCGACCGCCAGGCCGGTTACTCCACAATCGCGACGTACATCAAGCGCGACTTCATCACTCTTCTGAAATGGAATCTGCTCGAACAACAAGCACTACCGACGAACGCCACTGCCATCGTCATTGCCGGCCCGCGCAAGAAATTCAGCGAAGTTGAGCTGAGCGCACTCGACTCGTATCTCAAGAATCGTGGCCGGTTGCTGGTCTTGCTCGACGCGCACACGCAGACCGGACTCGAGACACTGCTGAAACGCTGGGGCGTGCAGGTCGACGACGATCTCGTCATGCGCAAGGCCGGCGCGCTGCTCGGCACGGAGTTGTTCGACGTCAACGCCGTCGCCACCGATTATTCGCCGCATCCGGTCACCGCGAAACTCAAAGACACGAACACTGAATTTCCGTACGCCCGCTCGATTCGTCACGCGCCACAATCCGAAAACGCGACCGCCGACCTGCCGCGTGTGACCGAATTGCTCAAGACCGCTTCCACGTACTGGGGCGAGACCGACGCCGACTCGGAGCGTTCCGAATTTGACGCCGCCACGGACCTGCCGGGTCCGTTGCCGTTGGCCGTCGCGTTCGAGACCAGTCAGCCACGGGGCGGCGTACACATGGACCTGGGTGTCACGAGGATGATCGTGGTCGGCTCATCCGGATTCGCTGACAACAGTAGTCTGACCGGCGGCAATCTCGACTTTTTCATGAGTGCACTGAACTGGCTGCTCAAGCGCGATCAAATACTTGCGGTCGGGCCAAAGATGCCGCAGGAGTTTCGCCTCGATATGACGCTGCAACAACTGCGCGCCGTGTATGCGCTGGTCATCTTCGGCCTGCCGTTGGCCGTGGGTGTGATCGGTACAGTCGTGTGGCTGCGACGACGGAAATGAACACACGCACCACGCTCTTCCTCGTCGTGCTTGTCGCGCTACTCGGCGGCTTTGTCGTCTGGGATCACCACAAGGGCAGGTCCACCAAGGAGCGCAAGGAGAAAGACAAACGGATTCTCGACTTCGAAGCGAAGAATGTCACGCACATCGATCTTGTGCGATCCAATCAGACCATCGTGCTTGACAAAACCGGCGATAACTGGGGCATGGAACAGCCGCTCGTCGGACGCGCCGACGATGGCGCGGTCAATTCCATCCTCGCAGAATTGGAGTTTGCCGAGCACATACGAATCCTTACGGGGAAAGAGCTCGAGGGTGTCAGCTTGTCCGATTTCGGTCTCGACGCCCCGCGTATCCGAATCACCTTGCACAGCAAGAAGCGGCCGATCGGGCTGCTCATCGGCAGCGAGACGCCTACCAGAGATGCCCTCTACGCGCAGGTTGAAGGGCGCAAGGAAGTCTACGTCACGCGTCTGTCCGTGCAGGAGCGCTTGAGTCAGACCGTGGAAAATCTCCGCAGTCGCACCGCGATTGAATTCACGCCGTCGTCCACGACGCGGATCGAGATCAAGGTGGCCGACCGGGTCATCGAACTGGCCAAGCCCTCAGCCGTGACCAACACCGAGTCACGCTGGACGTTGACCCGGCCACTCGTCACGCGCGCCGACCAGAGCAAAGTCAGTGAGCTGCTCACCGACCTGACCGGCCTGCGCGTACATGACTTTGTCAGTGAAGACCCCAAGGACCTCCACACTTACTTGCTGGACGAACCGGAGCGCGAAGTGACCGTGTTCGGCGGCGACGACGGCAAGACGATCGTCTTCGGCAAGTCGCCCACCAACGATCCATCGAAAGTGTACGCCAAACTCAAATCCGGCAACTCCATCGTTACCGTCTCCGCCGACGCCGCCAAGAAATTCGCCGCCCAAATCAACGATTTGCGGGACACCCGCGTTTATGTTCTCCGATCGGCGGACGTTACCGGCATCGAGATCATCCATGGCACGGACAAGATCGCACTCAATCGCGCCGAGAAGGGTTGGCATCTGACCGCGCCGCTCGCCGTGCCGGCGGAAGACCCGGCCGTCAACCAGTTCCTCGACGATCTGGGCAACCTCCGCGCCAGGGAGTTCACCGCCGATGTTACGACCGATCTCGACAAGTACGGTCTCGCCACACCGGCAACGACAGTGAGCTTGTTTGGCGAGGAAACGAACACGCTTGCGCAGTTGCTTGTCGGCAGCCTCGACGCAAGCAATGCTGTGCGCTACGTCAAACGCGCTGACGAGCCGTTCATCTACGGCATCGAGCCGGCCACGCTGAATCGCATCCCCGGCCACTACGGCGCGCTGCGCACGCGGCGCGTCTTCGACCTTAGGCCCGAGCACGTCACCAAACTCGTCGCCGGCACCGTCAGCCTCGAGCGCGACACCCAAGGCCGATGGAAACTCGTCGAGCCTCCTCAGGGCGCTCTCGACAACGACAGCGTGCAGCACTTGCTCGAAGCCTTCTGCCAACTTCGCGCCGAAGAATTCGGACGCGTAAAGACTCACCCAGATGCCGGACTCGGCACGACGATCAAAGCAACCGTCGGCGACACCACGCACTGGCTGTCGATCGCGCCCGATCGTCAGGCCGCGGCCGACGCCTGCGAACTGACGTTTACGCTCTCCGCCCCGGTCGTCCAGACGCTGACGAAGGGACTTGTCGCCGTGCCGAAGACCGAAGTTTCCACACCTCCCGTCTCTGCACCCGTCACGACGAACGCGCCGACCACTCCCGCGAACTGACCAGAACAGCTACCCCGCCGTGCCGTCTTTTCGCTGGTGGAGGCAGATACGGTTGCCGTCGGGGTCGGCGATGAAGGCCACGTGGCAGACGTTGGTCTCGACGGGCTTGTTGAGAATCTTCACGCCCTTGGCCCGGAGACGCTCGACCGCGGCGTAAACATCATCAACGGCCAATGCGACGCAACCGGGACCGCTCCATTTCCAGCCGCGCTTTGGATCGCATAACGCCAGCGCCACCGGCTCGGTCGCAAATTCCGACCAGAATCGGTTCCATTCTTCGCCGCGCTTCAACCCGAACAGGTCGCGATAGAATTTCTGCGAGCGCTTCATGTTCGACACGCTATACAGCACGAAGTCCACGGCGCGGACTTTCACTGTGGATTTTCGGCGAGCCGGCATCAGTGCGGTTCGTTGAGTTGCTTCTTGAGTTCTTCGGCGCCGGCCGGGGTGAGCGGGCGAATGACGCGCTTCTTGATGTCAGCCTTGGGCGTGTCGACTGCTGGCGGTAACGAGGCGTTCCCGGCGACGGTGGCGCGTTTGGGCGAAAAGTTTTGTTGGGGGAGCACTTTGACGGCGACATTGTCGTAGCGAAGCGTGTGAGTGTCCACTCGTTTGGTTTCGACGGTGTCGGCAGGCTCTAGCCGCTGGCCGGTCAACGGCAAGATCGGCTGAGTGCGCGTGGGTTGTGGGATGGTGTCGAAGTTGACTGTGGGCATGTCCACGGTCTTGTCGTTGACATCAGCGAGCTGGCGCACGTCGATCGGCTTGAGCAGTTGGGCGTGTGCGGACGCCGCCGCCAACAGAATCGCGCCGAAGAGAAGCGGCTTCATGGTCGTTGCTGGTTTCACTTCCAAAATCCTGACGGCGTTCTCGACCGACATTTCAAGTCTACCAAGACTGCGAACCGTAAACAAGCCGAAGAAAAGCGGATCAACTCGCGTCGGGGAGCTGTGGCTGATCGAGGTTTTGCTTGTTGAGCCGCCAGAGAACAGGTCAAGGGTTCAGGCGAAGACTGCTGAAGCGTCCGTCAGGAGAAGCCGCCATGAATGCAATTCGCACCGGTGTCCGCCGAGCTTCTAAAAGCGGCGACGCATCCGGCAACCGCCGAAGAGCACGCCGATGCCCAACGCCACCAAACTACAAACCCTTCACCAGTTTCTCTATCGTGGTTTCAACTCATTCTCAGTGTCGCTCAACGGCAGAAGGAATACCGGATGGTCTAGTTTATGCAGCAGACCTGTCTTAGCCGTAAGGAGATGCCTCTTTGCCGACAACTGCGAGGATAGACTGCTGTAGCGCTCCGATTTAGCTGGGCTTGATTTTCCACCACTCACGAATGACAAGTCCGTCTCAAGTGCGCTTATTTCAGTTCGTAGAGAACTGATTTCTGCTCGCAGCGATTCTCGTAGCGGCTCGGTTTCTTGTAAGCGTCGCGACTCTTCATTCGACAATTTTTTCCTCCGTTTTTCTTCCGCTTCGACTTCTTTGGCTTTGTCACGCGCTTGCTGCTCGGCTTGTGCGGCTTGTGCGGTTTGTTTAGCAAGCCTAGCTTGAGCAGCGCGAATTTCCCCTTGCTGTTGCGCGGCTTGATACTCGGTGGCCTTCTGCGGGTCATAGCCTAACCGCTTCTGCAATTCCGGCTGGAGTTTGGCCAAAGGCACACTCGCGATTCCTACGCTGTGGCGGATGCTCACCATCACTGGTGTCACCGTGCCGAATGTGACATTGGAGTACGTCACACCATCCGCCGTGACCATGAGGTTGGTTTCGTCGGCGTCCGATGCAATAGCTGAAATGACCTGTGCGTCTGTCATGGCGAAAAAGCACAACCCTACGCAGCTCACGACGATGCTGACCGCTTTGTTGAGGCATGCTTTCATTTTCGTTTCTCCTTTCTTTTCACTTTAGCTTTCGCCGCGCTCCCACCAACATTCCTAACGTGCCCAAACCGACCAGCACGAACGCAGAGGGTTCGGGGATGGCAATCTCCATGACGCTTACTTGGTAAGCATCTTCGGCCTGCGAGCCATTGTTATTGACGCCAACCCCGTCATTCCACTGACCCGGCACAAGAAGGTCGGGGTTTCCCCATTTAAGGACGAACATTTCTGGGACACCGCCCGATTGACCACTGGGGTCACCGGGATGCCAGTTGCTATACGATTGGGCTGTAAAGGGCTCTCCGTCGGCCCAAACAAAAGTTCCGGATGTCAACGAACCGGGCGGTCTGGAAGCGTAGTCACTAAGCCCAATCCAAAAATTCTGTTTCCGTATGTCAAAACCTGCCATGTAGGAACTAAACGGGCCAAACGTTGACCACAACCAATTGTCTTCCGCCGCGTCGTTGACTGTCGTGAGATGTCCACCAAGAGTAATAGCCTCAGCCTCGGCATCCAGCCAAGTCTGTGACGATAATAGCAAGTATTCATGACCGTTTGCGGGGTTGGTTATCGGGGCAGACAGGACGCTGGCTTTGCTTATCGAACACGGAACTATCAACCCAACGCTAACTAGAACGAAGAACACTTCCCTGAGCTTTTTCATGTTGCTCTCCTTACTTACTTCTCGTTGATGAATGCAACTTCCTCGACTTCCCCACCCGTTTCGAGAGTGAACCCCAAGATAAGCGTGGTAAATATCTTGGCTGAGTCCGAGTCTTTGATTGTCATTCCATTGTAAGCCCAAATCTTCCCGCTTAATTCAATCTGGTCGGGGTCTCCGAACCATTCGTGGATTTTAGCTCGTGATTGGTGCATACACCAATTTCGCAAGGCGTATTTTTCCCACACTCTGGCTTTGTTTCTCTGCGTGTTGCTCTGTGCCTGAGTATTACCAACCGGGCACAAGAGGCAACTGATAATGGCGGCAGCTAAGAATGCGCCTCTGATTGATTTGGTTTTCATTTCACTCCTCCTTTGTGTTGGCTCGTTGGGGTTATGGATAGAGCAAGACATAGGCGGGCTAACCGGAAGTTGAGGACGGAAGAGAACCTCTGTTTGGTCATTTCGCATTTCCACCCCACTACTTACTGCTTCGGTCTCGCTTACGAAGCAACGCGCAAACGGAGTGAACCCTTATAGTTCTTGGACTGGCGGGGATTCAAGCAAAATCGGGCGAAGTAACGGACAGGAATTGTCCTGAATTGTGGCAACCGTGGCCGATTTTGACATTGCCGGCACACCGCGCCCTCGGTAGAATCCGCAATGTGCTTCGCCGCCGTCGGGACACATCGAACGTCCCACCAAATGCGACGCGCGCTTCTCCTCCTGGCGGTGGCGAGCACATCTGACAACGTGCGCGGCGTGGGCTTGCTCTTGTGCGCCGCTGTCGCCACGCCACGCACCGTGGCCGGTTCTGAAGTGTTGCCAGCGCACTAGCCCAGATTATTCATGTGCGCTTCAACCACCTGCCGAACTGTAGCGGCGGTCTATGACCGCCGAGAGCCCTATCGTCCAGCCCCGGCGGCGCTCATAGAGCGCCGCTACAACCGCTTCGTGAATAAGTCGGTCTAGACCCGGCGGTAGGGTGCCCGCCACGAGTTCAACCCGCCGCACTGCCCCAACGCCAACGCCGGCGTCGAGACGGTGCACAGCAGCATCGAGGGCGAGTTCTACGACGCGCAAGCGTTCCGTGACCGGGCCGACTTCTTTGCGAAGGCAACCACGTACCAGCTCTGGTACAACGTCGCCCGCAAGAACTGCAGCCGTGGTTGGTGTAGCCCGGTGGAGTTACAGGCGCAGAAAGCCCCGCACCTGTCCCCGTCAATCTTCTTGCTCCCACCCATCCCTCAGGAGCATCTTCTCACCCCCAAGGTGGGTCACGATGTACCGGGGCATCCCGGATTTGTGAGACGTAGCGGACTGATCGGAAATTACCGGTGGCCATTGCCGGTTCGGAGTCGCTTCCCGGCGGTTTTCAGCCTTTCATGCCGGTCAGCGTGACGCTCTGGATGAAGTATTTCTGGGCAAAGAAGAAGATGACAACGACCGGGACGGTCATCATTTCTGCGGCTTGCCGTACTTGGCCGGGGACTCGGCGACCATGGCGGCGGACTGGATGCCGGTGGCCTCGTATGTAGAGCGTTTCCGGCGCGACATCCACCTCGTTGCCCCAGCAGACGACGCCGAAATCCGGGTTGATTGAGAATTGCTTGAAGAAGTTCAGGTCGGCGAGTCGCGCGAACACGCCACCTTCCCGGATGTACTTCTGAAAATCCACGACGCCGGATTTTCCGTCCTTGAAGACAAGCTCGAGCCGGTAGCTGTCGAGATATTTTGCCGAGATCACGCTGTAATGCATCGTTTCGTCACTCCTATTCCAGTGGCGCAATCTTACTCAGCGGCTGACGGGTTTCAACTGCTTCCCAATTCTTGAGCAACTCTGGCTGATGTTGAGACGCCCATTCCACTACCAATCCCAAAGTCCGCGGGGGTAGATGGCCTTCGGCAAGGACGAGATCCTTGATGCGAATCACTGCTTCGTGCTCTCCCTACCGCACGTGAAAGTGCGGCGACCGATGCTCATCGTAGAACATGCCGATCACAATCCCAAAGAACCGGTTGATCTCTGGCATATCGCCCTTACCCCTTCATCCCGGTCAGCGTGACGCCCTGGATGAAATATTTCTGGGCGAAGAAGAAGATCACGACGACCGGGACGGTCATCAACAGCGAGCCGGCCATCATGATGCCCAGGCTGCTTGCGCCCAAGCCGGCTGCTTCCACGTTGAGCGCGAACAAGCCGAGTGACAGCGGATAGAGCCGTTGGTCGGTGAGATAAATCAGCGGCCCCATGAAATCGTTCCAGACGCCCATGAACGTGAAGATGGCGATGGCGGCCAGCGTCGGTTTCACGAGCGGCAACATGATGTGCCAATAGACGCGCCAGAAACCGCAGCCGTCGATCTTCGCGGCGTCTTCGAGGTCGCGCGGGATGCCTTTGAGGAATTGCCGGAGCAGAAAGACATTGAACGCGCCGGCAAAGAAGCTGCCGATCCAGAGCGGATAGAGGGTGTTATACCAGCCGAGATGCCGGATGATGAGGAAGTACGGGATCATTGTCACCTGCGGCGGAATCATCATCGTCGCCAGCATCAACGCGAAGCTGAAATTGCGTCCCGGCCATTGCAGCCGCGCGAAGCTATAGGCCACGATCGAACAACTAAACAGCGTGCCGACAAGGTTGAGCACCACCAGAAACGTGCTCGTCGCGACATACCGCCAGAACGGGATGTATTCGAGCGCCCGCCCATAGTTGCGATGGACCTTGGCCTGCCACGCGCCGAGCGCTGAGTTCTTTTTCAGTTCGAGCGTGACTTTGATCTTGTGCGGGTCGTTTTCGTATTGAGGGCCGCTGTCCACCTCTTCCAGCAACATCCAATCCCGGCGCTTGTTGGTGAGATCGTCCGGGCCGCGCTCTTGCCACGTGCCGAGACCCCAGTTCGTGAAATCGGAAAGGTCGTACGGCCGGTCGGCCCTGAATTTCTTGCCGAGCTTTTCGACGTACATCGTTATCTGATGCCACGTGTCATCGTTGCGCAGATAAAGTTTAAGATGGTAAAGCCCCGTCGTCGGGTGATCGACAGAATCGCGCTCCAACGGAAAACTCGTAGTGAACGTCTGCGACAGCAGCACGGTGTCGCCGCTCGAAAACTCATAACGGACTTCGGCGTGTGGGTCGCGCGGATCGTCCACTTGAATGACTGTCGCTTTGCCGGTACCGCCGACCTGCCACGCTGTTGCCGCCGACTCCGGCGCAACAAGTTGATCCTCACGCAAGTCATACGAGCGCGCCCGGAACTGACCGAGCAGCAACCCGCGCCGAATCTGGCCCACGACTTCCTGCACAGTCCCGGCATCCATGCGCTTCGTCGCTTCGGCCACCAATTCATCGTGCGGCAACTTCCACAGATCGACGGGCATGGTGTACAGGAGTCTCTTGAACGCGCCGCGAGCCGCCTGCTTGAGCGTGGCTTCTTTGTTGAGTTCTTCCGGCCACGGATAATTCATTGCCCGTAGATGGTTTTCGAGTGCGGGCAGAAGTTCGTCCATGCGCGCGCCTTCCACGTCGTCGAAGGATCGTGTGTCAACGTACGGCGATTCTCCCTGCGGGATCGGTCGCTGCGGCATGAGGTGAATCTTCTCGCCGAACATCTCGCGCTCCATCTTCACGGAAGTCGTGACCATCCACAGAAACGGCCACGCAAAAATCGCGGCGCCGCCCACGAGCAGCGCGTAAATCCACGACGCCCGGCAGAACTCCACGAACTTGTAGTACGCGTCGCTTTTCATCCTTCCTCGTAGTGGACCCAACGCTCTTGCAGTCGCAGTTGCACCACCGTCAGTCCGAACACGATGATGAACAGCACCCACGCCATCGCGGCGGCGTAGCCCATTTGCAGATACCGGAAGGCGTTGTTGAACAGATGGAACGCGTAGAACAGCGTCGAGTTTACCGGCCCGCCCTGCGTCATAATGAACGCCTGCGTGAAAATCTGGAACGTGCCGATCAGACCCATGATGAGGTTGAAGAAAATGTACGGCGTCAGCAGCGGCAACGTGACCTGGGTGAACTGTTGCCACGTGTTCGCGCCGTCGAGCGCCGCCGCTTCGTAGTAGCTCTCGCTGATGCCTTTCAACCCGGCCAGCCAAATGATCATCCCGCCGCCCGCGCCCCACAAACCCATCAAGATCAATGCCGGCTTGCTCGTCGTCTCGCTCTGCAGCCAGTTCGGACCGTGAATGCCGACGGAGGCCAATGCGCTGTTCAGCAATCCGACGTTGGGGTTAAAAATCCAAATCCACAAGATGCTCGACGCCACCGCCGGCACGATGGACGGCAGATAGAAAAACGTGCGCCATACCGCGATGCCGCGAATCTTCAGGTTGAGCAGCAATGCGATGCCGAGGCTGATCGCCATGCCGAGCGGAATTCCGAGCACCATGTACAACGTGTTCCACAACGATTTCCAAAACAGCGGGTCGTTCGTGAACATCCATCCGTAGTTGATCAGCCCGGTAAAGCGCGCCGGATTCAGGATGTCGAACTGGCAGAAGCTGATCACGATGGAAAACAGAATCGGCCCGCCGGTAAACACGACGAATCCAACGATCCACGGTAACGCGCAAATCCACCCACCCTTCCACTGCGACCGGAAATAACTGCTCTGCAGTCCTTCCACCTGCCCGCCGCGTTTTGCGAGTCTTTTTCCGAAAAGCCGTCGGAACTTTTTGCTCGTGTCCCAATAATAAAGGCCCACCGCCGCCGCGACGAGCAACACGCCGTACAACACGAAAATAGACCTCCACGTGACCGGCCTGCTCGGCGGCGGATCATAGATCCGGTCGAGATCGCGCTGCACGATCAGCGTAGCTTGGTCGAGCGCCTCCTGCGGCGTGAGCTTGTGGAACAACGCGTTGTCCGTCGCGCTGATCTGTTGATTCCACATGAGTTGACCGACCGGCGTCACGGGCCGGTACGGTTGGCCTTCGAGCAAGTCGTTGAACACGCGGATTGCCGCACCGATCTTCGGGTCCATGCCGGGATTGCTGTAAACGTATTTCTCGAAGAGCCACTCGTTGATCTTCTTATTGGCATTCTGCGTTGGCACGAAGACTCGTCCCTGACTTTCCATCGCCAACCGCTTGTTCTCGTTCATGATTCCCGCCGCGCGCTTGCCCGACAGGAATTTGAGAAACTCCCACGCGCCTTCCTTGTGCTTCGCCGTGGACGGTATCGCGTGACACCAACCGCTGACCCACGTGCACGTTTTGCTGCCGCTGTCCAGCATCGCCTGCGGAATCGGCGGCCGCGCAATGCCCCAGTTCACGTTGCGCCCATATTGCGCGAGCCGGTCGGTGATTTGCCAGAAACCATCGATCTTCATCACCACCTTGCCTTGCAGGAATGGGTCGATATCGCCCTGCTGGAAAAACGAGGACTCGAACGCCTTCACGTCCGACGCGCCGCCGAGCCGGTCGTGAAGCTGCGTCAACCACGCGAGCGCTTCCACTACCTTTGGGTCGTTTAGCGTGCACGTCCGACCATCGGCGCTCATGTAATGTCCGCCGTTCATCCAACCGTACAAATAGAGCCACGCGTTTCCCTGCGACGATCCGCCCGACACGCCGGGCGCGAACCCGAGCCGTTTGATGCGCCGCTTATCGTCGAACTCGGTAAGCTTGATCGCCATCTCCTCCAACTCCTCCCACGTCTTCGGAGGACGCGCCTCGCCCTTCTCGTCCACAAACCCGGCGCGCTTGAGCAAATCTTTGTTGTAGAAGAGCGCCCGGTTGTCCACTTTCTCCGGTACGCCATACACGCCGGTCCGGCCGGTGATCGGATCGCGATACACCACCTCGTCCCAACACGAATCAAAAAAATCCTCTGCCCGAATCGCGTCGGGATCGCCGCTCGTCTTGTCCCGCTCGATGAATCCCGACAAATCCGTAAACGCACCGCGCGACGCCCACTCCGTCACCGCGTAGCGGTCGAACCGAATCACATCCGGCGGCATCCCACCGGCCACACCGACAAGAAAGCGCGTAGGATCTTCCGTCTGATTCTGCGAGGCGTTCTGACTGCTGATGATGCGATAGACCAGCTTAGAGGAATCTTTCTCGTGGGCTTGCCGGCTTTCCTCCTCGAACGCGCGCACCGCATCGCCGAGTTCGCCCGAGATCGGTCCGCCGCCCATGTACGTGATTTCCACCACGCCCGGCTCCGGCGCCTTCTCCGACCGTGACGGCGAGAGAAACCACAGCGCAGTCAGAATCAATGCGGAATAAAGGGCAACTTTCCAGGCACTCATGGGGTCGGGCGCGATAATTGTCGAATCGGTTCACCAAGTCAATCCCGCCATGCGCAAGGTCAAGCGAGCCGCTGTTGCGTCCCAATGGGCGCAGCGGCCGGCACGCGACTGGCTGTCTTGTTAATTGTGAGTACATTATTGGTATGAAACGGATCACTCAATTTCTGCTCGCCATCACTGCGCTGACGGCCGTCATCGGTTGCGGCTCGGTGGCGAAGCAGGTCATGCTGCACCACCCGAAGGTCAAGCACATCCTCGAATCGCCCAAGCGCGACCGGACCGTCACCCATACCGGCACCGTCGAAACCATTGGCTTGCCACGCGTCGCGCGTGGCGAGGACGAGTGCCAGATCACCGTGCTCTACGTCACAGGCACGCCGTACGAGATGGGCTTCGAGCATGGCCGGTTACTCGGACCTCAGGTGCACGCGACGATTCAAGACGTCGAGGCTGGCGCGTTGAAGTTGTTGCCGAAAGCGATGCGCGAGTCGCCGTTGCTGACCGAGCGCGAGAAGCGCGACATCGTGGACACGCTGCTCGACAAGGCGTGGGAGAAGATGCGGCCGTTCACCCCGCGCGAAGACATGGCGGAGATGGCCGGGCTGGCCGCCGGCAGCGGTGTGCCGTTGCGGACCATTCACCGGATGCACGCGATCCCGGACGTGGGCGAGACCAGTTGCAGCGCGCTGGTCGCGAAGGACAGTTCGACGCGCGACGGTCACATCTATCAACTCCGCATCCTCGACTACGGCGCGAACTTCAACTTACAGCGCCGTCCTCTCATCACTGTGTACCGGCCCGACGGCGCGAATGCGTTTGTGAATATCGGCTGGATCGGTTTCATCGGCGTGATCTCCGGTATGAACGACAAGGGTGTGGCGCTGAGTGAGATGGGCTTCGGCAGTCCGCCTGGCGAGACCCTGTCCGGCGAGCCGATGCCATTCCTGTTGAAACGCGTGCTCCGTTATGCCGACACCGCCGACCAAGGCGCGGCCATTATTCGCTCGGCGCGCCGCACCAACTCGTACATTTATTTCGTCGGGGACCGTCGGGGCGATGCCATCGGCATGATTACCTCGGCGCAGCGTTGCCTTGCCTATCATGCGAACGAACGTGACACGTTGGAGGTGGGCAAGCACACGCTACCGCAGTTTCGCGATGTCATCTATGCCGGTCATTACGAGAAGAAACAAGCGGAACTGGTGCGGCAGATGCAGGGCACGTTCGATGTGCCCAAGATTCAGGAGCTGGCCCGGCAGATCGCTATGAAATCCAACTTGCACACCGTGATCTACGATCTCACCGCCGGCAAACTCTGGGTCGCCAATCGCCACGAGAACACGCGCGCCGCCGACCGGCCATACGTCGAGTTCGACGTGGACGAAGCATTTGGGCGGAAGGTGAATTGACTCTGCCGGGTGTTCTGTTTAGCGTGGCGACTGATGACGCCGCAGAGCTACTACCGTTGCTGGGTTGAAGTCGACCTCGACGCCCTCCGCCACAATGTCGCCGCCATCCGCCGCCGCATCGGCCCCGCGAAACTCATGGCCGTCGTCAAAGCTGACGCCTACGGTCACGGGTTGGCGCAAGTTGCCGGCGCGCTAATGCAATGCGGCGTGGACGCGTTCGCCGTCGCCAACCTCACCGAAGCGCTCATGTTGCGTCAAGTCGGTGGCTCCGGCTGGCCGATTCTGTTGTTCGGATCCGCGCTGCCATTTGAAATCGAAAAGATCGTTGAGCAAAACATTACGCCAACGATCTCCACGCTCGACGAAGCGAAGCAGTTTGACGCCGCCGCCGGTAACCGACAGATACCGGTGCACGTCGAAATCGACACCGGCATGGGTCGCGTCGGTTTTTGGCACGAAGACGCCGGTGACGCAATTGCGAAAATCGCCGCGATGCCTCACTTGCGCATCGAGGCGCTCTATACGCATTTCCCGTCGGCCGACGAGAATCCCGACGAGACACGCCGAGAGTTGGATTTGTTCCTGAAGGTCGCCGACTGCAAATTCCTCCGCCACGCCGCCAACAGCGCCGCGATCGTGAACTTGCCGAAATCATATCTCGACATGGTGCGAGCCGGTTTGGCGTTGTATGGCATTGCACCCACAAGCGATTTTCGGCCGGCGCTCGCGTTCAAGGCGCGCGTTGCCTACGTCAAATCCGTCGCAGCTGGTCGCGCGATCAGCTACGGACAAACGTTCGTCGCTCCGCATCCGATGAAGGTGGCAACCATCGCAGCTGGTTACGCCGACGGTTTTGCGCGGCATCTCTCCAATGCCGCCCAAGTGCTCATCCACGGCCATCGTTGCCCAGTTGTCGGCCGCGTGACGATGGATCAAATCATGGTGGATGTGACAAGTCTCGACAATGTGGCGTGCGGCGATGAAGTCGTGTTCATCGGCCGGCAAGTTCACCCCGCACCGGGCGGGGTTGACGTCGAGATTACCGCCGGCGAAGTGGCGCAATGGGCCGGCACGATTGCGTGGGAAGTCCTGTGCGGCATCACCAAAACCGCCCGCGTCCCCCGCCTCTACCGCGGCGCGTCCGCAGCATAGAGTTGCTCACGCTGAGTGGCGCGTCTATATTACGGACGAAAGGAGGCTGGTATGGCGAAGGCGACTAAGAAGGCTGGTTCGGATTCTCCCGCTCGGTCCTCGCGTCGGCTGAAATGCGCCTGTGCGAGTTGCAATTGCACGGTGGACATGAGCCGGGCGCTGCGGCGCGGCAATCTGGTGTTTTGTGGCGAGGCGTGCGCGGCGCGGTCCTGCACGCTCGAAGATTGCCGGTGCGAACACGACTGCTGCGGTGTCTAATCACGGAAGTCCCCACAGCAGAGCGACTCCCGGGATGATAAGTCTCCGATCTCGTCGGCTGCATTTTCTCAATCCAACCTTGCTCCTCGGCGCGTCATATAAACGAACTGAGAGGAGCAACTATGAAAGACAGCACAATGATTCTCGTGGTGGCGGTGATTTTGGTGACGGCGGCGCTGCCCGCGATCGGAACGTCGCTGCGCCAGATGGCGCAGTTTACCGACACGATGGAGCAGGTCCGGGCCGCGAGTCGCGCGCCGTCCGAGATGCGCGCGATGGTTTCAAGCAATCACACCGTCCGACTCCATAGCACCGGCGGTGACTTCAGGAAAGGATGGTTCTCACTATGAACTGGCTGAAACACGCAGGGATCGCTGTTCTCGGTTTGGCGATGCTGGCCGGCGCGTTGGCAGACGAGACAAACGTCGAGTCGCAGGAGCGCCACGGGGTCAAGGTCGTTATCGACACGGACGAGCCACCCATCTCCAAGGACGTGATGGACAAGCTGACGCCCGACCAGATTTTCGAGTTGGAGAAAATCAAGGCGGCGCATTCTGGGAGCATCCCGAGCTCGGCGCCGGTGATTGTGTTCATCGTGTTCGCGTGTCCCGTGGCGATCGTGGGTGCGATTCTTTTCTACCGCCACCGCCACAATCTTGTTTTGCACAAGACCCTGGCGGCCATGATCGATAAAGGCGTGCCGATCCCGCCCGAATTGCTGCAGCCGGAGAAACGGCCGAAATCCGATTTGCAGCGCGGGATCGTGCTCGTCGCCGTCGGGATCGGACTCATCATCTTCTTCGTCGCCGAACGCGAGAGCGCGTGGGGACTCGGGTTCATCCCGCTGCTGATTGGCGTTGGTTATCTACTGGCGTGGAAGCTGGCGAAGAAGAACGGGAACAGTTAGGATGGCCGGCGTTGACACGTGGAACTGCCCGACTCAGATCTCATCGCGCGGGTATTGCTCGATGACGACCATCACGCGTTTGGAGAACTCGTGAAGCGCCATCAGTCAACCGTCCGGGCGACACTGCGCAAGCTCACCGCTGGCAACGAGTCGCTGGCCGACGAACTTGCGCAGGAGACGTTTCTGAAAGCGTACCGGTCGCTCAGCAAATTCCGGGGCGAAGCGAAGTTTTCCACGTGGCTGTACCGGATCGCCTATAACGTCTTCCAGAGCGACGTGCGCGCAGCCAGACATCACGAGGAGTTCGACGAAGCCGCGCACACCGAACCGCAAGCGCCGGCCACCGAAGCCGTCGATCTAAAACACGACCTCGGCGCCGCGCTGGGCCGGCTCACCGACAAGGAGCGCGCCGCGGTCACGCTCTGCTACACCACCGGCCTCACCCACGAGGAAGCGGCCGAAGTGTTGCAGTGGCCGCTCGGCACGGTGAAGACGAATATTCTGACTGCCAAAGAGAAGCTTCGACGTTATCTTAGCGCTTGGAAACCGGCATGAACGATTGGATTGAAGACAAGCTCCGACAAGACGACCGCTACATCGACGACGACGGCTTCACGGCGTGCGTCCTGTCAGCATTACCGGTACGACGGAGGCGCGCGTGGTTGCGGCCGGTCATTCTGGGAAGCGCGACAGCTGCCGGGCTGGCGCTTGCGTTCGCAGCGGTACCGGTCGGAGACTATCTCGTGGCGAGTTTCGTGCAACTATTCCGTGCCCGGTCGCTCTCGGCCGTGCCGCTGGTGCCGGTCGCACTTATCGCGCTGTTTTTCTGGGCAACTTTCGCCGCCGTGGCGAGAGAGAACTGACCCGGTACTTGGCTGACTCCCACAGCGCGTCAAGTTCCTCCAACGTGCAATCTTCGAGCCGCCGGCCGCGCTTGTGGACGGCACACTCGATTTGTTGGAAGCGCTTGACGAACTTGTGAATCGTCCGGTTGAGCAAATCTTCGGCGTCAAGTTTCTGATACCGGGCAAGGTTAACAGCCGCGAAGAGCAAATCACCAAGCTCTTCCTCGAAGTGCCGGCGGTTGCCAGAGGCCAGCGCACCTTTCAACTCGCGCAACTCCTCCTCCACCTTCGCCACCACATCTTTTACGTGCTTCCAGTCGAAGCCAACCCGGGACGCTTTGCGCTGGATTTTGTCGGCCTTTAACAGCGCCGGCAAGCTGCGTGGGACTTCGGCGAAGATCGAGTGTGAATTCTTCTCAGTCTTCTTGATTTGCTCCCACTGTTTGAGCACCTCGGCGCTGGTGTCGGCTTTCTTCCTGCCGAAGACGTGCGGATGCCGGCGCACAAGTTTGTCGGCGATGGACTTGGAGACGGCGTCGAAATCAAACTCACCGGCTTCGTCGGCCATCTGCGCGTGGAAGACGATTTGCAGGAGCAGGTCGCCGAGTTCATCACGGAACTCGCCTGCCTGGCCGGAGTCCATCGCGTCCAGCACTTCGTAGCATTCCTCGATCAGATTGTGACGGAGTGAGCGATGTGTCTGCTCGCGATCCCACGGGCAGCCACCCGGCCCGCGCAGCCGGGCCATGATGCGCAGCAGCCGGGCGAGGTTCTTTGTTTGAGTTGCCATGTACGCCAGGCTAGAATACCGGCGAGGTGATTGGCATGGCAAAGCAAATTGGTGTTGTGCTGTCCGGGTGTGGTGTGTTTGACGGCAGCGAAATCCACGAAGCAGTGCTGACCTTGTTGGCGATCGACCGCGCGGGCGCGGCGGCTGTCTGTTGCGCTCCGGACATCCGGCAAGCCCACGTGGTCAACCATTTGACCGGTGAGGAATCCAAAGGTGAATCTCGCAATGTGTTGACGGAATCAGCGCGCATCGCGCGCGGCAAGGTACGCGACGTGGCGGGAGTACAGGCAAGAGAACTCGATGGTTTAATTTTCCCCGGCGGTTTCGGCGCTGTGAAGAATCTTTGCGATTATGCGTTCCATGGTCCGGACTGTTCGATCAATCCCGACGTCGCGCGGCTGGCGAAAGAAGTTCATGCGACCGGCAAACCAATTGGCCTGATCTGTATCGCGCCGGTACTGGCCGCGAAACTTTTTGGCGGGGAGAATCCACAACTCACCATCGGCACCGACAAAAATACCGCCAGGGACATCGAGAAGTGTGGCGCAAGCCACGTCGCGTGCCCGGTCACCGAATTTGTCGTGGACAAACAACACAAGCTCGTGAGCACGCCGGCCTACATGCTGGCGCAGAGTATCAAGGACGCCGCCGAAGGCATCGAGAAGCTCGTGCGTACCGTGGTTGAGATGGCATGAAACTGATCGGTCTCTGGGTTCTGCTCTCGTGCCTCACAGGGATGGTGCTTGCCGTCGAGGTGCTCGAGTCTCCTGACGTTGACGGGTGACGCCACGAGAGCGTCAAGTAGGCAAGGTCGACATCTTCCACAGTTGAGGCGCGACCGTCGTGCCGGTCGAGAGACTCCCCGCCGAGTATTAGGCGAAGCTTGCGGCGAAATTCGATCTGTCGAAGTCGGCTGGCGAGCAAGTGTTGCTCACGAATTACTCCCCGACTGCCGTCATTGGCGCTCTTGCTGCGTGTAGATATCACTGAAGACACGGCGGCGCAGAGTTAGCATGTTTTTCGGATCGGTCCTGAACTGAGTTTCGAGCAGCGACAAGTACTCAGCCGCTGGTAGGGCTTCAGTTCGAGCGGCTGCCGCTCGGGAATGCGAGGACCTTCTCCTCTTCATCGGAAAGCGCCGTCTGCCGCAAGGGTGCGGCCCGTTCCTGCCGGCGCATCTCCCACAGACGCTCCAATTCAGTCTCCAAGGCCGCGATCCGGTGGGTGCCCACAGCCGGTAGATCGTCGCCAGCATTGGCAAGACGACTGCGCAAGACTTGCAGATTGTCCGTCACGTGGGCAATCTTCTCCAAGAGCGAGAGCTCCCTAGGTTCGCGAGAGATTCGGGAAAAGCGCCGCAAAGTACCCCGACGCATCTTTTTTACCTTCAATTTTTTATTGCGCGTTTTCATGATAGTGTGTTTATGGACAGTCACTTGTATCATTCGTTCGACTAAAGACAAGCCGATTCTGAATAGACACATCAAACAATGGCACAAGTGATTGAAATAAAGGCGGATACAATTGTGCGACTTTTACTAGGTCAGAATCCGATGATTGACCAGTTTCTCGCCGTCGAAGACGAAAAAGCCCTGAAACTTCCGTCCTGTAACCACTAAAGGCAGCCAGATGGGATCATCCTGCCACATTTCGTGGTACGGGATCAACTTGATGTCCGTCCAAATGGGAGTTGCTTCGTCCGTTTCCACAAGGTTGCCCTCGCAGCCCGTGGCCGAGAATACCGCAACGTGGAGCTTGTAGCCGTCAAGGAACTGGAAAAACAACTCACCCGCATGCTTCAACCCGGTCGGTGTCACGCCGATCTCCTCCTGCGTCTCGCGGATCGCAGCTTGTTCGGCGGTCTCGCCCTTCTCCAAACGACCGCCCGGGCCATTGATTTTGCCGGCACCGAGGCCGCGCTTCTTACGGATCAACAGAATCTGACCACCCCGGATAACAAAGCAGAGGTTGGCGTACTCGGTCGGCTTCCAATTAGGCCAGTCGATGTGCTCTGCGTTCATGGTGACTTGGCGTGAATCGCCTCGAAGTTACCTTTCTCGCAACACGTCACGAAACTCTCCGTCACCGATTTCAGGTCTTCCCAGCGGTCGCGAATCTTCGTCGCCTCGCCGGACGTGATGTTGTTGTCGAGCGCCGCGCTGGCAATGACGCCGAGCATGTCGGCAAACTCCTGCACGATCTTGTTCATAACCGGTATGACCGCATACGCACCGGGCCTCGCCATCGTCGGGTTTCTCACAAAGAACCCACCGGCCCGATTGCAGATCCATTGCACGACCCGCGGGTCTTTGGTGGATTGCAGCAGTGCGTCGACCCGGTCGAGAGGATTGGCCGCGCCGCTGCCCTGCTCCGGTGGCTCGGCCCACTTGTACACCAGCGAGATCGAGATCCCGAGGTCGTCGGCGATCTGCTTCGGGCTGGCGGTGTCGAACACTTCGCGCAACAGCTCATGCGATTTCATGGCGCGCCGATGATTACAAACTACCGGCCGAATTGTAAATGACCACTTGGCGGGCTTGTGGTTGAATGCACGCCGATGACACTTGACCCATCATTCCGGCTGTCGCACACTGCGCGCATGATACCGGTCTGCCCCAAGTGCGACACCGCGCTGTTCATGCTGAAGTTCAAGTCCCTCGAAGTGGACTACTGCGAGCGTTGCCGGGGCGTATGGCTCGACGCGGGCGAGTTGGAGCAACTGGCCGACGGTTTGTTGATGGATTTCCAGCGTCAGACCGGCTCGGTCCCGCCCGGCAAGAAGCATCTCTGTCCACGCTGTGACGCGCCGCTGGCAGAAGTCAACGCCCCCAGCAACCTGACGCTCGACAAGTGCCCGCGCGGTCACGGCTTGTGGTTCGATGCCGATGAACTGCAGCAGCTCTTGGCCACATGCCCCGGCGGGCATCTCCAGGATATTTTCGGAAAATCACTCAACGTTTAACCACGGAGGAAAACGAAATGGCTATCGGAATCGTATTGATCGTGCTAGTCGTGCTAGTGCTCGGTGTACTCGGCTGGATTGCCGGCGCGTACAACGGTCTAATCCGTCTGCGCAACCAACTCGAAAACGCCTGGGCGCAGATCGATGTCCAACTCAAACGCCGCTGCGATCTAATCCCCAACCTCGTCGAGACCGTCAAAGGCTACGCCAAGCATGAAAGCGGCACATTGGAGAAAGTCATCCAAGCCCGCAACATGGCGCTGGCCGCCAAGACCGTCGGCGAACGCGCTGAGGCGGAGAACGTCCTGTCCGGCACGCTCAAGTCTCTCTTCGCTGTCGCCGAGGCGTACCCGAACCTCAAGGCCGACCAGAGCTTCTTGCGCATGCAAGAGGAACTGACCTCGACCGAGAACAAGATCGCGTTTTCCCGGCAGTTCTACAACGACAGCGTGATGAGCTACAACACGCAGATCGAAGTGTTCCCGCAGAACTTCATCGCCGGCATGTTTCACTTCGCGCGGCGTGAGTTCTTCGAGGTGAAGGAAGAAGCCGTTCGCGAAGCGCCTAAGGTGGCGTTCTGAATTGTAGCGGCGCTCTATGAGCGCCGCCGGGATTGACGACATCGGCAGTCACAGACTGCCGCTACAGACATGTGGGAACAAATCCGCGCCAACCGCCGCCGCTCGGCCGTGCTCATCACCGGCATGGCGATTGTGCTGTTAGTGCTCGGCGCGGTCGGCGGACAGGCGTTGTTCGGCCCGGAGGGCACGGTCATCGGTGTCGGCGTCGCGCTCATCCTCTGGGGTATCCAACTCGCGGTCTACGCCACCAACGCTGATTCGCTCCTGCTCCACGGCACGTTCGCGAAAGAACTGAAACGCGACGACAGCCCGCAGCTCTTCAACGTCGTCGAAGAAATGAAGCTCGCTTCCGGTCTGCCGTTCCTGCCGCGCATCTTTCTCATCGATGACCCCTCGCCCAACGCTTTCGCCATCGGCAACAAACCGGAGACCAGCGCCATTGCCGTCACCACCGGCCTGCTGCATCGCCTCAACCGCGACGAGCTCCAAGGCGTCATCGCCCACGAGATGGGCCACCTCAAGAACTGCGACGTCCAATTCATGACGTTGGCCGCCGTCATGCTCGGTTCGGTCGTCATCCTGAGCGAAATCGTCCTGCGCACGATGCGTTTTGGAGGACGGGGCCGCAGCCGGTCGGACTCGCGCGGCGGCGGCCAGCTTCAACTGATCATCTTCGTCATCGCCATCCTCTTCGCCATCCTCGGCCCGGTGATGGCGCAACTGCTCTACTTCGCCTGCTCTCGCAAACGCGAGTATCTCGCCGACGCTTCCGGCGCTCAATTCACGCGCTATCCGGAAGGTCTCGCCTCAGCGCTCGAGAAAATCTCACAAACCCAAATTCCGGCCACCTTTGCCAACAAGACCAACGCCGCCCTCTGCATCGTCAACCCGTTGGCCGCGACCAGCGAAAGCTCCAACATCTTCTCCTCGCACCCGCCGACCGCTGAACGCATCCGCATCCTGCGCGGCATGGCCGGCGCTTCGCTCGCCGATTACGAAACGGCGTACCGGAAGACGCAAGGCAGCGGACTCATCGGCGGACAATCGTTGCGCGAGGACAAATCACAGCCGATCCGCGCCGCCACCCCCGCTCCGAGCGGGGCGGGCGTTGCCGGCCCTATCGAAGAGCGCAGGGACGTTCGCGCGATGTCCGCCAGGGCGCATGGTTATCTCGCGCTGCATTGCAACTGCGGTTTGGAGATCAACGTGCCGGAAGGCTACGAGCAAAACGAGATTCGCTGCATCCGCTGCGGCAGCGTGCTGCCGATCCCCGCCGCCATCTCCTACGAACCGAGAACCGAAGCCGAGTCTGCGAGATGCTGCGATGACGTCCTTGCGGCAAACCGAGAACCGACCAACCTTCTTTTCCAACGTTCACCCCGATCTGATCGGGGCTGGGAATCGTTCCGCTGCGCCTGTGGACGGACGATCCAACTCAGCCCGTCGTTCAGCGCCCCTTCGATCCGCTGCAACGGCTGCGGCCGCACGATCCAAGTCGGTTGATTGACACTCGCGCTACGGAGACTGACCGGCTAGAATGCCGGGCATGAAACGGTCACGTGCGGAGCGTTAACCCCTTTCCCGCAACCGGACCGGGTTTTCGTTTTTTTCGTGGCGGTGGCCGTCGCAATTGCTCAGGATTTCGTCGCCGGCGCTTGCCAAACGGCGTGTAGTGGCGACCTACCCCCTTGCGGCGGCTTCCGCCGCGCC
>CAZMKD010000286.1:0-1761 GCA_964566575.1 uncultured Verrucomicrobiota bacterium | reverse complement strand
AAGAGCCCGGGGTTCAAGGAGTTTATCTTCAAGGAACGGTGGGCGAAAATTAAACATCTTGTGCCGAAGGGTGGTTAGAGGTTTCCGGCGAGCGACACCCGGGCTCCAGTTGATCCGTGCTTGCCTGGTTGCACTTGGAATGGCGTATGGCTAAATTAGTCAGCAGGGCATAAGCCTGACTCCGGGAGTAATACACCAGGGGAAATCAGATAAGCTCATATCCAAAAAGAAAAACAATGTGGAACGACCAGTGGAACATAAGGAGAATCCCGATGCGTTGTCATAGAAATCTGATCGCTGCTTTAGTCTGTCTAATTCTGGTTACGATTGTTGCACGTGCAGACGACAAGAAGACAGAGTACAACTATGTCGGCACAAAATTCTGCGCCGCATGTCATAAAGCGGGGAAGGGTGGTACCGCGTATGCAGTCTGGGAAAAAAGCGCTCATGCAAAAGCATACAAAACGCTTGAAGGAGACGCTGCAAAGAAGATCGCGAAAGAGAAGGGACTGAAGACAGCTCCTGCTGAAAGCCCCGAATGCTTGCAATGCCACGTCCCCGGTGGAGGGAGTGCGAAGAACGCTGAGAAGACGTTCAACATGAAAGAAGGCGTTACATGCGAGGTGTGCCACGGCGCCGCCTCGGGATACAAAATACTCCACAGTAAAGGGGATCTCGCAAAGTCAAAGGCGGCAGGATTGATGATCGCCGACAAAACAGGAAAGATGTGCGAGACCTGCCACAATGCTGAGAGCCCGACTAGCAAGGAGTTCAAGTTCGCCGAGATGTGGAAGAAGATCGAGCATGGACTTCCACCGAAGAAGTAGTATCGGGTCAAAGCCGATACCGATACTTCAACCACAGGGGCGTAACATGTTACGCCCCTGTGGCATTTTGCGAGGTTGTGACGCCGCGGTTCGGAACAGACGTTGAGTTTGCCACAGAAGAGATTCGTAACAGAAAACTGGTTGCCTCACCCCGGATATGCGCCCACCACCTTCTTGAACCACCGGTGCACCGCGTGCACCGACGTTACCGGTTCCAAAAACATCAGCAGGCATTGCCCATGAACTACTGCGATATCATATTTGCGGGCGATGTCTCGTGCACCATCTGATTCAGAACCTTGTTGCATCCACACGGTTCGTATCCCTTTTTTAACGCAATCGACAAGCACATCCTCCGTCACCTTGGGCGGGACAACAGTGATAATCGATTTCACTTGTTCGGGCAGGTCCATGATGGAGTGGAAACATTGTTCGCCCTCAACCATCTGAAGCGCTGGATGCACGGGATAAACTGTGAATCCACGCTCCTTCATCGCACGATAAATGATGTTTCCGAACTTTCTTCTGTTGGCAGAAACGCCGACCACGGCAAATGCGTGAGAAGAGAAGAACTGCGTCATAACTTCATTCATGGCTTTTCTCTCCCAAAGTTGGCAGCGGTTTCTTTGGTTGATGCTTCAGCGCGAGGAGCCTTAAAGCCTCCTGTGCAATATGCTCTGCGCTCACGCCAAACTCCTTGATCAATTCCCACGGCGCACCGGAATCGCCGAACCTATCCTGCACACCGATCGCTCCGGTGATCACAGCCCGGCCGTACAACTCTGCGCTGGATGTTATCACTCCACTCACTCGCCAGGCAAGCGCCCCCACCTGGTGTTCTTCCGCAGTTACAATAACGCCGGTCTCCCTTGCTGCTCTGATGATTGCTTGCTCATCGATCGGCTTCAGTGTGTGCATGTTGACGACGCGCGTA
>CAZMKD010000285.1:0-8407 GCA_964566575.1 uncultured Verrucomicrobiota bacterium | reverse complement strand
ATGGTGCGGAGACGCCGGCTCTGCAAACATCCGGATAATGATCCCGTAGAATCTCGCCAGTTCTGGCATTCCAGTTCACAGCCAACTGTAGCCGTTCCTCCTGACTGTGGCAAGTCGCCGAAAGCGATAACACACCATCGTTACCAGTCACCGCTCCACATACCGCTGCGCGATCGGGACGCGGCGGCCGATGCCGAAAGCTTTGGTGGTGACGCGCAGACAGGGTGGCGCTTGTTTGCGCTTGTACTCGTTGAGGTCAATCTTGCGGACGATGTCGCGCACAAGCTTTTCGTCGTACCCGGTCTCGGCGATGATCTCGGCGGCGGACTTCGCCTGCTCCACATAACGCTTCAGGATTGCGTCGAGCACGTCGTACGGTGGCAATGTGTCCTGATCGGTCTGGTTCGGGCGCAACTCGGCGGACGGCGCTTTGGTGATGCTGGAATTGGGGATTGGGAATCCGCTTTCGGCTGTCGGCTGTCGGGTTGCCGTGGACGGCGTCTCGTCCGACTCGGCTTCGGCTTCTAGCTGACCGCGGACCGCTGACCGCTGACCGCTCTGATTTATATACCGGGCCAGCTCGTAAATCATCGTCTTCGGCACGTCGGCGATGACGCCGAGGCCGCCGTTCATGTCGCCGTAGAGCGTGCAGTAGCCGACGGCGAGTTCGCTCTTGTTGCCGGTGGTCAGCAGCATGTGGCCGAACTTGTTGGAAATGGCCATCAGGGTGACGCCGCGGATTCGGGCCTGCATGTTCTCCTCAGTGGTGTCTTCCGGCAGGCCCTTGAACAATTCTTTGAAACTTCCCTTTAGCGTCTGGAAGGTTTCCTGAATCGGAATCACTTCCCAGCGGATACCGAGGTTGCCGGCCAGGTCGCGCGCGTCGTCAACGCTGCCTTTCGAGGAAAACTGAGCCGGCATCGAGACGCCCATCACATTCTCAGCGCCGAGCGCGGCGACCGCAAGGCAAGCGGTTACGGCGGAATCAATGCCACCGCTGAGGCCGAGAACGACGGACTTGAAACCGCATTTGCGAACGTAATCCCGCAAGCCAAGAGCGAGCGCGTCGTGGAGCGCGGCGATGGACTCCTGCGGAGCGAACGAAAGCGGTCGCGCCGAAGCGCGCTCCGCTAATTCGACGACGACCAGGTCTTCCCGGAACGGTGCGCCTTGGGCGATGAGGTTGCCGGCGGCGTCGAAGACAAGGCTGTTGCCGTCAAAGATGAGTTCGTCGTTGCCGCCGACGAGGTTGCAGTAAACCAATGCAGCGCGATGCTTTGCCGCGGCAGCGGAGAGCATGTCGTACCGGGTGCGCTCCTTGCCGAGGTGGTATGGCGACGCCGACATATTATATATGGTCTCCACGGCGCCGAGGTCTCGAATGGGATCGCGTTGGTAAAGCCGCACAGGCCAGTAGTCCTGCGCGTTCCAGATGTCCTCGCAAATCGTCACACCGAGTTTTTGGCCGTTGTAAGTAACGGCCTCATTGGACTCGGCGGGCTGGAAGTACCGGTCTTCGTCGAACACGTCGTACGTGGGCAACAACGTCTTGAACCGACGCGCGATGATCTTGCCGTTTTGGATCAATGCCGCAGCGTTGAAGTAGTCCTTGCCGGGCCGTTGCGGGTTGATGTCCACGTAGCCGACAAGGAGGCCGGCCGCGCCGATGTTTACGGCCAGCTCGTCGAGCGCTGTGAGGTTGTCCCGCACGAAGCGATGCTTCGCGAGCAAATCACGCGGCGGGTAGCCGGTAATCGCCATTTCCGGCGTGACCACAAGCTCGGCGCCGGCCGTCACGCCTTGGTGGTAGAAGTCGAGAATTTTCGCAGTGTTCCCGCGCAGGTCGCCGACCGTCGTGTTGAGTTGAGCGAGCGCGAGCTTCATCTTGCTCTAAATCTAACGCGCCAAACCAGCCGCGTCGAGCAGATGTGCAATGCGGCGGCTGACTTGCCTTCCAACAGAAAGCAGTCTACACTTCGACTTATCAGGATATCAAACCGATGGCGAAAGAATTGACCGATCATTTGCCTCAAAGCTTTGCCTATTTAAGCCTTTCGACGGCCGCCGGCCATAGCGCGTGGACACCGAACACCGATGTGTACGAAACCCCCGATCATCTCGTTGTGAAGATGGAGATTGCCGGCATCGATAAGGACGACTTGGAACTCACGGTCAAAGACCGTTTGCTGCTGGTGCGCGGCTATCGCAAAGACCCCTGCCGGCAGCGGCAGCACCGCTGTTCGTTCCGCCAGATGGAAATCGACTACGGCTATTTTGAGCGGCGCATCGTCATCCCGCGTTCGGTGGATGGCAACCGCGTGCGAGCACAGTTTAACAATGGATTCTTGCACATCGAACTGCCCAAAGCAGAGCAGTCCGAACATACGACGGTCACAGTCATTATTGAACACGGCAGCTAGCGGGACACGTGCGGCACTCCAAGCGGTGGGGGTGCTTCGGGGCAACACACGATGGCAGACACGCCACAACTGAATCCGTCCGACACCCGCGCCACCCGACTCGGCGGGCAGGACATCCCGTCGCAACTGCCCATTCTTCCGCTCAGCGATGTCGTTGTCTTTCCGCACATGGTCGCGCCGTTGCTGGTGTCCAATCCGCAATCGATTCGGTTGATTGATGACGTTGTAGCCGGCGACCGGTTGGTCGGCGTCACCCTCCAAACGAGTCCCGACGAAGAACATCCGCGCCGGGAGCAATTGCACAACACTGGCTGCATTGCCCGCGTGGTGCGAATGTTGAAGTTCCCGGACGAGAGTGTCCGCGTGCTCATTCAAGGGCTGAAGCGGATGCGCATTGGCGACTTGGTCGGCGAAAAGCCTTACCTCACCGCCAAAATCAGCCCGCTCGAAGATGTTGTTGTCGGCGGCATTGAACTGGCCGCTTTCCAGCGAAACGCCACGACACAGTTCCAAGAGATCATCGACCTCACGCCATCGATTCCCGACGAGCTGAAAGTGACGATTCTCAACCTCGAAGATCCGGGCAAGCTGGCCGACATGATCGCCGCGAACATCAACATTTCACTGGAGGAAAAACAGGGCCTGCTGGATACATCTGATGTCCGGCTGCGGCTCAGTTTGCTCGGCGCGTTGCTGAATCGAGAAATGGAAGTCTTGCACCTCGGCAGTGAAATCCAGAGCAAGGTCAGCCACGCTCTCAGCAAGAGCCAGCGTGAGTATTTTCTCCGTGAACAACTCAAGGCGATCCAAAAGGAATTGGGAGAAACCAACGAAGGTGCCGGTGAGGTCACGGAGCTTCGCCGCAAGATCGATGCTGCCCGAATGCCGGCGGAAGTGAAGAAGCAGGCACTTAAGGAACTCGACCGGCTGGCCACGATCCCGTCAGCGAGCGCCGAGTACACTGTGGCGCGCACCTATCTCGATTGGCTGATTGTCGTCCCATGGTCCAAGAGCACAACCGACAAACTCGACATCGCTCGCGCCAAGCGGACCTTGGACGAGGATCACTACGACCTCGAACAAGTGAAGAAGCGTATCCTCGAATATCTCAGCGTGCTCAAACTCAAGAGCAATTCCCACTCCGATCCCGTTGTGAGCAAAGGGCCGATCCTCTGCTTCGTCGGACCGCCCGGCGTCGGGAAGACCTCCCTCGGCATGAGCATTGCGCGCGCGCTCGGTCGCAAGTTTGTCCGGTTGTCACTCGGCGGAGTGCGCGACGAAGCCGAGATTCGTGGCCACCGCCGCACCTATATCGGCGCGCTGCCCGGTCGCATCATCCAAGGGCTGCGGCGTGCCGAAAGCAACAATCCCGTGTTCATGCTCGACGAGATTGACAAAGTGGGGGCGGATTTCCGAGGCGACCCCAGCTCGGCGCTGCTGGAGGTCCTGGACCCACAGCAGAACAACAACTTCTCCGATCACTACCTTGAACTTCCCTTCGATCTGTCGCGTGTGATGTTCATCACCACGGCGAATCTCCTGGAACCGATCTTACCGGCACTGCGCGATCGCATGGAGATCATCCAATTACCGGGCTACACGGAGCAGGAAAAACTGCACATCGCCACAAAGTACCTGATCCCCCGGCAACTCACCGAACACGGACTGAAGCGCGAGCAGCTCACCATCCAGCCTGCAGCCTTGGCGCAGCTTATCCGCGACTACACACGCGAAGCCGGAGTGCGCAACCTGGAACGGAACATTGCGACGTTGTGCCGGCGCACGGCGCGACGCATCGTCGAGGGACGGAAGCGGTCGGTTTCGATCTCCGCCAAGAGCTTGAAGGAGTTTCTGGGCGCGCCGGAGTATTTCCACGACGTCATCGAGCGGACGACCGAACCCGGAGTCGCCATCGGCCTCGCGTGGACGGCGACCGGAGGGGAGATTCTGTTTGTCGAAGCGACGCAGATGCCGGGCAAGGGTCATCTGATCCTGACTGGCTCGCTGGGCGACGTCATGAAGGAAAGCGCCCACGCAGCCCTGAGCTTCATCCGCTCCCACACACAACCGCTGGGGATTGACCCGAAGGTATTTGAGCGCTCCGACTTCCATGTCCACGTCCCGGCGGGCGCGATTCCCAAGGACGGCCCGTCGGCTGGCGTCACTCTGGCTACCGCGCTGGCCTCGGTGCTAATCCGCCGGCCGGTCAAACCGGCGCTCGCCATGACCGGTGAGATTACACTGCGCGGCAAGATTCTGCCGGTCGGCGGCATTAAGGAGAAGGTCTTGGCCGCGGCGCGTTCCGGCGTGAAAACGATTTTGCTGCCGGAACAGAACCGCAAGGACCTGGCCGAGATTCCCAGCGAGATCCGCAAGAAGATGAAGTTCGTCTGCGTGAAGACGATCGCCGAAGCTCTGAAAGCCGCGCTCTGAGCCTCACGGCACCGGCTGGATCTTCACACGCAGGAACCGCTGAGTCGCGCCGCTCTCCAACGAGACGTCATCGCGAATGGTCACCGTCTCCGTGCCATCGAAGTTGTCCACGACGCCCACCAGCACGGTCGTCTCGCCCCAGCCGGCAAGGTCGCCGGTATTTTGTCCGATGTATTCGATGTCCGCCGGCGCCGGCTTGGGTCGCCGGTACGTGAGCGCAAGGTAGCCGCTGGTCGTCGTCAATGACGGCAGGTTCACCTGGCTGTTGACGTTGGGGTCCATGGCAAACGCGTACTCGGCAAGGTTTGGCGCGCCATCGCCGTCAGGGTCGCACGTGTCGCAAGCGATGCCGGGATTGTTGGCGTTGACGCCGAACTTAGCGACGCGCCACGCATCGCGCGGTTTGTCCTGAATGGTGACGCTAGCCGTGACCGCGATGCCCAGCACGTATGTGTTGGTCGCCGCAAGATTCAACTGCACGGTCTCGTCGCCCTCCGCCAGAGAGTCCGGGATTGCGGTGACAATGAGGTTGGTGCTAGCCACACCCTTGGGCAGGGTGATGCTGCCGGTCAACGCGGCGTAGTCCAAGCCATTAGTGGCAACCCCTGTCAGCGCATACTTGACCGTCAACACGGTGTTGGTCGCGCCAGTGCGGGTGATTGAGACGATGGCAGTATCGGTGACGTTCGTCTCGCTGGCGACAGCGTCGGCTGTCGCAACAGTCAAAGTTGCGCCCTTGACGATGGTGAAGTAGTCGCGAACGACGTTATTGGTGTTGATGAATTTGGCGTCGAGCCGGTCGCCGTCAATGTCCAACGCAACGGAGCCGCGCTCGAACAAAGACACAAACATGGCCTTGTGCGGCGTGGGATTGGTCAACGCCGTACTGCCACCCACCCACGAGGGGCCAAGTTTTCCGCCGCTACCGGCCACTACATAGACTGCTCCACTGTGGGGCGTGTTGAGGTTTTTCTGGTAGGCACCCGTCCCGTCAACGCGACCATCGCCGCCGTCCACAAGCATTGTGTTTGTGAACGTAGCGGAGAGACCGTAATGCCCGTCAATGAACCACGAGCGCTCATAGACATGGCTGTGGCCGCAGAGGACAAGGTCCACGCCCGCAGCTTCGAGGATCGGCACGGCATTGGTTCGCATCTCGATCAACTGGGACTCCGTATCGGAATTGTGAGACCCCTTGGTGTATGGCGGATGGTGCCAGTAAGCGATGATCCATTTCTGGGTGGTGGCGTTTAGGTCGCTCTGGAGCCAGGTCAACATCGGGCCGGTCGCTGTGCGAGCGGAGAGCTGGGAGTCGAGACAGACAAAGTGGATGTCTCCGTGATCGAACGAGTAGTAACGCTCGCTGGCTGAAGCGATGCCCCCAGCCTCAGCAGCGGTGGGCAGAGTAAAGCTATTGAAGTACGGTGTGCCGCTACTGGTGATGACGTCGTGGTTGCCCACGCAAGGCCATGCCACGCTTTGGCGCATGAGGGGCGCATAAGGGACAAAGAGTTTGTCGGTGAACTCAGCGTCCGTGCCGCTCTCGTAGGCGTTGTCGCCGAGCATCAAGATCGCATCGGTGTAATTCGTACCGATGTAGTTCCGGTAAGCGTTGAGGACGTTGGTTTGCGCAGCGTCGCCGGTTCCGAAGTCGCCGGTCACCCACAGGCGCATGCGCTCCGGCGTGCCGGCAATGGGCCCAGTGTAAAAGAAATGGTTCGTGTCGCCGCCGGCCAAGATCTGACTGGTCGTGCCCACGGCGTAGTAGTAGCGAGTGCTGGGCGACAACCCGCTGAGTTTCATTTCGTGTTCGGTCGTCGTGGTCAGGTCGTCCACGGTGACCGTCAGGTTCGAGGGCGTGCTGCCATACTGGAACCGACTGTCACTCAGTGTGTCGGTGCGCCAGCGAACAATCATGTTCGTGGATGTCCCGACTTGGAGATACGGGCCGCGCTTCAACGAAATCGCGCTGGCAACGGTCGGTACGCCGGCGAGAAAAAGCAGCCCTAACACCCATTTACGGTTTCGCATCTGTCATCTCCCGCCCGCGCAACGCCACTCGCAATTTTCCCTCCAACGCTGTCATCGCCGGTGTATCTCGCCGCGCGGCCGGCAACGATTCCAGCGCCCTCAACGCCTCAAGGTATGCTGCGCGCGCCTCCGCCTCTCGCCCTGCCCGCTCCAGGATCTCGCCACGCCGGGCCAGCCACGTCTCCTTGCGCGGCGACTGCGCCGCAAGCGCGTCCACTTGCCCTAGCGCTGCGTCGAACCGCCCCAGTTTCAATTCCAGCTCAAGCGCCGGCAGCAACAACGTCACCAACGGTCCCAGCTGCTTGATCGCGGCCTCCAACCCGGCCACCGCTGCCGCCGGGTCGGTCACCGCCACAATGCCCGCACGTTCAAGACAAATGTCCGGCTCCAGCGACGCCGCAACGGCCACGGCACGGTCGTAATCTTCCACAGCCCGCGTCGTTTCCCCCTGTGCGACCAGCACCCGCGCCCGCGCCACAAGACCGTCAGCCGCATTCGGTTCAGTCGCCACAAACCGGTCGAGACTCGCCTTCGCCGCATCCAGGCGACCGGCCTCGAAAAGGGTGCGCCCGCGCAACAAGTCCACCACGGTGAGATGCCGGTCGCACTGTGCGGCTCGGTCAAAGTCGGCAAGCGCTTCGTCCCATTCCTGATGGATTCGATGCAATTCGCCGCGCCGCAGATACGACGGGCAGTCGCCGGGCGAGTGTTCGAGACGGCGTGTCACGGCGGCGATCTGGTCGTCGAGCTCGGGATGAGCCGAGGCCACGACGGCAGCCGGCAGCAATGCCAACACTATGAGAATCGCATTCACCGTAATCCTGATTGCGCGGTAAGATACCACAACTGCGCTGTCATTGGCGGCGGATAACCACCTCGTGTTCCTGGCGTAGTTTGACGATGGCGTCGGCTGGTGCGACACCGCGCCAAAGGAGATTGGGATAAAGCATCGTCCGACGGCCTATGATCGAGCCAGGGGAGAGCACGCAATTGCAGCCGATCTCCGCGTGATCGCCGATGATCGCGCCGAACTTGCGCAGGCCGGTATCGCGGCCGTCCACGGTTACGTTACCGGGCACGGATTTCACGTTCGAAAGAATCACGCCGGCGCCGATGTGCACCTTGTAGCCGAGAATCGAATCGCCGACGTAACTGAAATGCGGCACTTGGCAACCGTTGAACAGCACGCAATTCTTAAATTCGCTCGCGTTGCCGAGCACGCAACCGTCGCCGATGATGACGTTGCCTCGGATGTATGCGTTCGCGCGGATCTCACAGTCGCGGCCGATAATGGCCGGGCCTTTGATCGTCGCGCCCTCTTCGATCACTGTGCCTTTGCCAATCAGCTTTCCATCCTTCACGAAATTGCCGATTGCTTTCAGCGCGTCCCATACGAATTCCCGGCCGTCGAACAATTCCGGAAACTGAAACTGCGTCAAATCGAGCAGGTCTTGCGGTCGGAACATGCGCGCATCCTAGCGGCCATCCACCATCCCCGGCAAGGTCGCGTTTTAAGGGAAACT
>CAZMKD010000284.1:0-6236 GCA_964566575.1 uncultured Verrucomicrobiota bacterium | reverse complement strand
ACCCCGAAAGAGTTGGAGTGACCGCCGCAGAACTGCTGCTAAAGCGCGCCGACTCAGACGACGAAAGCCTCATCGATGTGCTTCTTCCGTCGTACTTGACGGTGCGCGAAAGCACCGCAAGGGTGGCTCATTGAGCCGTTACCCTTGAATGATAACGAAACCCAGGACTGTTCCGCTGGCGAAGTAACCATGAAAGACGTTACGCTGGCAGCAGTTAGCGCTTCCATTTTGGGGCTCTCCACAATGGCGCAGCATCAGCAGCCGGACGTTCTTTTGGTCAACCGTGCCGCCCTTGAGCGAGCTAGGGTGGTCATCCGATCGGGTCCTGCCGGGTCTTCACCTGAGGTACGGAAACTAATGGAAGACGCGGAGCGGGCACTGCAAGCGGACTTGGTTTCAGTCGTGCAGAAACAGCAGACTCCGCCCAGCGGAGACAAGCACGACTTCATGAGCCTGGCTCCCTATTGGTGGTCCGACCCCACAAAGCCAAACGGGCTGCCCTACATCCGACGCGATGGTGAAAGGAACCCAGAATGCCACACCTTTGGCGATAACGAACGACTCGACGCGATGGTTGATCGCATGGAAGTCCTTGCCCTAGCCTTCGCGGTGAGCGGAAAGGAACAGTATGCCGATAGGGCACTCCTTCAGCTGAAGATATGGTTTCTCGATCCGTCGACAAAGATGAACCCCAATCTGAATTTTGCGCAGGCTGTCAGAGGCGTGAATGAGGGGCGAGGGATCGGAATCATCGATGCCTATGGTTTCCGGCGATTGATCGACGCGATGATCCTTCTGAAGAGATCGGGCGGCTGGACTGTGGAGATCGATCAAGGCATCAGAGCGTGGTTTGGGAAGTACCTTCATTGGCTGCTCGAAAGTCCCAATGGAAAGGACGAGGCGGGACAGAAGAACAACCACGGCAGCGCGTACGACGTTCAGGTTTCATGCATCGCGCTGTTCCTGGACAACAATGAGCTCGCCAAACAAACACTTTCTCAAGTCGGGAAGAAGCGAATCGCCATTCAAGTGGAACCCGACGGATCTCAACCTCTGGAGTTGGCGCGTACGAAATCGTGGGGCTATTCGAACATGAATCTTGACGCCTTAATCGAGCTGGCTCAGCTTGGTGATCGAGTGGGGATCGATCTGTGGCACTTCCAGACTGCCGATGGCCGGAGCATCCGCAGAGCGATTGATTTCATGCTTCCCTACGCCCAGCGAAAGAGGAAGTGGACCTGGACACAGATTGGACCGTTCCATCCGGCCCGAATGTCTTATGCGCTGAGCACTGCTGGAGGAGAATTCAAAGAAAAGTCATATTCCGCGGCGGCGCGATCTCTCTTGACCGATGAATTGCGGGCTTCAAGGCTGACGTTCTACATGGCCCCATTTTCTCGCGACTAAGTTTGGTCTTTCGCGTGGAGCCGGTTAGGGACAAAACTCATCCACCTCAAGTAAGTGCAAGCTCACTCGAGTGTGCTCTTCGTGACGGCCCATGGCCGCCCGTTCCAGTCCCAAAACGTCGCCATCCATGAGGATTGCGAGAAGGAGTTCCAACTCGCGCGCACAGATCTGCCCTCAAAACATTCACTCTAAAGCAACTCTACGACAAAGTCGACTCCCTGATCGGTTCGGGAAGCTCAAACGGCATTGCCGGACAACCTGCACTTACCTCGCTACCCGATGACGGGCGCAACCGACGCGCTCGTTGGCGTGTAGATTCTCAGGTCGTCCAGAACCGTTGCGACACTTCTAACCAGTGGCAAACCGTGTCAGTCTGGGACATTTTCCTGTGGGCGGTGATTATTCCGGCTAAGTCGATATTGAGAAACCATTCGGTACGAGCCCGAGCGGGGCAGCGAAACGTTTATGTTAGCGCCAGCAACGATTCGTGGCGGATAACGCCCGAGCCAATGTGGTTCAGATGTTTTCCTGGGCGGATTTTCACTTGCTGCTGGTACAGAATGGGATCCCCCCGAGGAAATACAGCTTGAGCGAGTTTCTTGAACGTGCAAGGATCCCGCGTGCGCCGCTCGTTACGAAGGGAATCACCGAGGCAAAGACGGGACGGCCGGGCGCGCCAAGGTTTGCACGGCAATTACCCGCAGGGGCGTCTGCGGAAACAGTTCCACCCAAGCCGCCGTCTGGTCATAGTCCACCTGCGCCCAGCGTTGAACGATGCCGATGATTGCGCGATCGTGTTCCGGCCCCGGCACGATATGCTCCACGGCAAACCGCGCGGCGCGTTCGCCATCCTGATTGGCCATCACCGTGGCTATCGCCGCCAAGGCCTGTTCCCGCAACGGACCGGGAGATAGCTGCAGAGCCCAAGCCTGCGACTGCTCGGAATCCTGCGACACCCATTGCCGCAAGGCGTGGAGCAGCAGCCCGTCGCGAGCATCACTGGCCGGCAGTTCCGCCGCCAGCCGCATGGAGTCAACCGGATCCACGCGCGCCATTTCGTAACCGAGTTCGGTGAGCACTCGATTCTGAGTGTCGCCTCCAGACAGTGTGAACGCCCAATCCAGCGCAACGGTCAAATCGCGCTCCGACCACGCGAGCGCCACCGCGGTGGAAAGCTCTTGGCGCGCGGTCTCATCCTCCAATTGCGTCGCCCAGCCACCCGCCGCTGCAGGATCAAGCTCCGCCCAACGCCGCACCAACAGTCGTCCCGGATTGCCGCGCAGGTCTTCCAGCGAGAGTTCGCCCAGAAGATTGGTGAGTTCGGCGATGCCCATTTCCGCAACGGACCGCGCCAACGTCTCTGATGGATCTTCCTCTTCATCGGGGGCCGGCGGTACGGTCGTGTCTGATGGCCCGGCAACAACGGCGGCGGGGGTGGCGGCGATTGCCTGTCCTAAGGGCGCTGTGGTCGGTATGGTCAAGCTGACCCCGTTTTTCGGCGTCGGAGGGGAGGGCGTGTTGTCCATCGCAAAGAGCCACCAACCGAACGCTGCGGCCAGCAGCGGTATCACCGTCAGGCTGAGTTTCTCGCTGGTCTTCATGCGCCGAACAAAGCGCGGAGCGCCGGTCCAACACCGGCGCTCCGCATTGATACAGTTACGGCACGACTGTCACACTGTTGAACACGTCGGTGTCAAGAATAGTGTTACTGCCGGAGGTGACGACGAGGCCCACGGTGACGTCCGTGGCCATTGTGATCGTGCTGGTGTTGATCGTCGTCCAGCTCGTGCCATTGGTCGATCTGGCCATGGCAAAGCTGTTGCCCGTGCGTGTGACACGCACCCAGCAGTTCGGTGGTGTCTGCGAGGTTGACGAGGTGCTCGTTGTCGAACCGCCCGTGGTCGTCCGGCGAGTGGCATACATGTTCTTGCTGCCCGAGCCGCGGTGCCACGCCCCGGCGAACTTCGAGCCGGTGGCGGTGGTTTCACGGACCATCACCCCCGCCAGGGACGTGGTCGCGGTGCCGCTCTGGCTGTTGACGCGCGCCGTGATCGAGCCGTCCCCGCTCATCGTCTGGTACACGTACCGGAACTGGTCCGACGTGCCTGTGGGCCCCAGGCCTGAACCCTTAACAGTGAAAGTCCCTGCGCTTTCATTCGCGCTGCCGGCAATGCCCACCGCCCCAATGTCCGCAGTCAACCACGGCGACGGCAGACTATTCACAGTCAAAGTCGCAGTCGCACTGGTCGCACTGCCATACGCATTAGTCACCACGACGTCGTAGTTGCCGGCGTCATTCGTGGTCACAGCCGTCAGGGTGAGCGAGGAAGTGGTCGCGCCATTGACGTTCCCGCCGTCACTGAGGTTCCCGCCGTTCTTGCGCCATTGATACGCCAGCGGGGCGCTGCCCGTCGCCGCCACGGTGAAAGTGACGTTATTTCCAGCCATTACCGACTGGCTTTGCGGCTGAGTAGTGATGCTAGGCGGAATGGGGCCGCCGCAGGCGGGGCCACCCAAATAGCAGGGACCGACATCGGACAGAGTCAAGGGGCGGTTTAGAGTGCCATTGACGCCGTATTCATCACAACCCACATCTTTCAGAATTTTACTGGCAGGCCTGGATTGCCCGCTGATATCAAGCGCAATTGTGGGGTCATCATCGACATTCGCAATGTCCAACAAGGCCGGCCAAGTTCCGTCACCGGCATCAATGCATGGGCTGGACGAAGACAGGCCGTAGTAGCCTTCGGAATTGAGCACGAGTTGCGGATTGACATTGTTCATGCCCGAGGGAATGGAAATGCCCAGAGTGCCTTGATAAATATTGCCGAGAAAGGTAACGCCGCTGGCGTTTCCCGAGAAGATGGTGCCGGAGGCATACGAGAATATATTGTTGGCCCAATAGTTGGCGGTTTGACCCTCGAAATGAATAAGGCCGGAATTCACCACGGTATTGTGGGTGAAATGGATGTTTTGCCCAAAGCCGCCTGCAGCGACGTATTCGACGCAGCCGTTGATCCCACCAACGCCCGAGTTCTCGAAATAGTTGTTGTACATGTAACAATTGTTGGCTTCCTTTACGCGAAAGCCGGCGGCGCCCATGAAGAAATTGCCGTAGGCAACATTGTCGTTGCCGTTGCGGAAGACGAACTGCGCGTTCTGGTTGTTGGTCATGGTGCAGTAGCGGACAACGTTTTCCCGGCATTTGAAGGAGATGGTTTCGCTGTCCCCGCCACCGGTGTTGTTGAAATAGCAAAATTCAATGACGGTCCTCGCGACGTGAGTTGACTGCGCGCCATTTTCGAGCCGGATACATTCATTACCGGCGTCACCTCCGGCTCCCGGCATGTCCTGGAAGGAGCAATACCGGATCTTGTGATAACCGGGTTGCGAGGATTGGGCGCTGACGTGGATTAGGTTGCCGATGGGAGCGCCCGTCGGCTTGTTTTTGAAATTACAATAGGAGATCACGTTGGATAGGCCCGGGGTATCAAGATGGATATACTTCTGGGTGCTGACGCCATTGAAATCCAGCTGCGTCACCAGATTGTAGCTGCCGTTCACCTTGATGGGGATATTGCCCGATGAGCTGGAGTTGAACCGAAACCCACTAAAGGTGTTGCTGTTGCCAGTAATGGTAATGAGACAGGTGCCAGTCAAAAACACCCCGCCCGGCGTTGCGGACCTTACGATAATGCTGTTCTTGCCCGACGGGATAGTGATGGTGGAGCCGGAATACGTGCCATCGGCGAGGACAATCTCATCGCCGGGGACGGAACTGTTGATGGCCGATTGCAGCGCCGCAATGGAGGAGACATTAATGGTTGCTCCATTCGCTCCCGACGCAGTCAGGATGCACGTTAAAAACAAGCACCCCATCTTTACGAGCACCGACAACAGACTTCGATCTGGATTGTGAGGTTTACTCATAAACGGTTCTCCTTGGTGGTTGTGGGTTGTTGTTGGCGGTTGCGGGTTACTGCATGGCAAATTGCGGAGTAATGTCCGCTGAACAAACAGGCGGCTAGCCTTGATACTTGAGGTGCTTGGAGTATCGGGACCATAAGAGACGCGCGGACAATAGGTATGAGCCGCCGCGCCTGTCAACAAAATTGGCGCAAAATTCGCGCTAATTGTCTTCAGCGTCTCGAAGTTACAATGCGGCTCGTTGCGGAAACAGACCAGTGGTTACTGTTTTCTCATTCTCGGGCGAGTGGCTGATTGGGGATTGCTGTTTAGCGCGGGTGGTGTACGATTCGTTTCTCCTGTGGAGCCAACGTGCGCGGCTTAAGCTCGGTGGGCCAGGCTTGACCGGCCACATCATAGCGGCCGCCTCAGCCGATGACCGGCGCAAACCGCCGTTTGAGTTTGGCTAATCGGTCAAGGACTGCTCAACAACTCTACACGACATACTACTTTCCGAAAAGAACCTTGCACCGTGGCTGAAATTGATTTTCAATCTCAGGATGAAACAGTTTGCCCGACTTGCGGCTGTCTTCCTTATGCTTGCTGGCGTCGACATAGCCTCGGCCAAAGATTCCCTTGTCTACTTCGGCACCTTCACCAATGAGTTGAGCAAGGGCATCTATGTTTCGCGGATGGATGGGCGAACTGGAAAACTCTCCGCGCCCGAACTCGTGGCCGCCATCCCCAGCCCAAACTTTCTCGCCCCTTCGCCCGACGGCCGGTTTCTCTACGCCGCGACACGCATGGATGAATTCAACGGGATGAAAGGCGGCGCGGTGAGTGCGTTTGCGGTGGACGCCGCAGCGGGCAAGCTCACGCTGCTGAACCAGAAATCCTCCGGCGGCGCTGGGCCGTGCCATGTG
>CAZMKD010000283.1:0-3363 GCA_964566575.1 uncultured Verrucomicrobiota bacterium | reverse complement strand
ACAAAGATCGGCGAGGTGCCGGAGTAAATGCCGACCGACGCGCCGATGGCCACCACGATGATGATGACCGCCCAGACGGTGGACTCATATCCGACCGCAAACCCCTGAATGATGTTCGTCGCGTGGCCGGTCTGACAGGCTTTGACCATCGACTTGACCGGGGCATGCGTCGTGTGGGTGAAATAGCTGGTGCACTTGTTCAACGCCACCGCGAGGAACACGCCGATCAAACACGTCCAGGCCGGGCGCAAATCCAATCCGGCTTGACCGAGGTTCGCCCATGACGGCAACGCATTCACGCCGCCCGGGTAGCCCGCCGCCGACTGCGGATATTGCAACAGGTAGGCCACATCGAACTTCAGGTAGAACAACCCGATCAGGAAGAAACCGATCACGCTGATGACCGACCCGATCAAGAAACCGCGGTGCACCGAAACCAACGCCGCGTCGCCCGAATCGCCTTCCTTCGAACGCACGCTGTAGGTGCTGATAATCGAGCCGATGACGCCGACGGCGCGCACCAGCAACGGGAAGATCACGCCCTTGTGACCGAACGACGCGTAACCGAGAATCATCGCGGCCACGATCGTGACTTCGTACGACTCAAAAATGTCCGCCGCCATACCGGCGCAGTCGCCGACGTTGTCGCCGACATTGTCCGCGATGGTCGCGGCGTTGCGCGGGTCGTCTTCCGGGATGTCCGCTTCGATCTTACCGACGAGGTCCGCGCCGACGTCCGCCGCTTTCGTGTAGATCCCGCCGCCGACGCGCATGAACAACGCGATCAACGTGCCGCCAAAGCCGAAGCCTAGCAACACTTCATACGCTTTCTCGCCGTAGGCCATGAAAATGAGCGTGCCGCCGAGCAATCCGAGTCCGTCGGTCAACATCCCGGTAATCGTTCCAGTCCGGTATCCCACTTGCAGTGCGCCACCGAACGAGGTCCGCGCCGCCGCCGCCACGCGCAGATTGCCGAGTGTGGCGAATCGCATCCCGACAAACCCGACCGCGAAGCTGAACAGCGAGCCCATCAGGAACGCGACCGCGCGACCAAAGGCGACTTCGTACTTCGCCTCGCTGGTGCCCTGCAGTGCTGTGAAAAACAGCGCCACCGTCAGGATCCCGATGAGCACGACGATCTTGCTGAACTGTTGTTTCAGATACGCCTCTGCCCCGGCGCGAATCGCTGCCGCAACCTTCTGCATCTTCGGAGTGCCCTGATCGGATTCGCGCACCTGCTTGACCAGCATCAACGCATACCCCAGCCCGGCAAACGCCACGCCGAGCACGGCCCACAGCGCCATCTTCTCGCCCTGCGAGTAGTCGCTGCTGCGCATGAACGCAAAAAACTCAAACGCCTTGTGCGCATGCCCGGCCACCGCCGCCGTGGCCTCGCGCAACGCGTCTTGGGCGCGCACCCACTGCGCGGCGAGCAACGTCACGCCGCACAACGCCGTGGCGAGCACCCATTGCCGACGTGGGCTGCCGTTGGTAATCCGTTTCATGGCACGATTCAATGATGCTGTCATAATCTTGACCTCTCCTGTGTTCTCCCAGTCGGACGAAGGCCGGAAAGTCTACACAACAAGCGGGCGGCTGAAAACTAGAAAATTACCGCACTTCCCGACGCTTGAGCTCTTCGTCCAACGTCTTCAAATTAGGCGCGATATGGATGGGCGTGCCGGCGGTCTCGATGGCGGCTTTGATGTCTTTGAGGCCGTTGCCGGTAATCACGGCGCAGACGCTTTGCTTCTTTTTAACGATGCCGTCGGCCACGGCGCGCTTGACGCCGGCTACGCTGGCGGCGCCGGACGGTTCGCCAAAGATCGCGGTGAGGCGCGCGGTCTTGTTCATCGCGTCCATGATCTCAGCATCGGAGACGGCCACAACCTCGCCCTTCGACTCCCGGATAGCATTGACTGCCTTTCGCCAGTTGCGCGGCGTGCCGCAGTTGATGCTGTCGGCGCGAGTGACGCCATCGACCGGTACGAGATCCTTGCCGGAATGAAATGCGTCCATGACCGGTTTGCAGCCGGCGGCTTGAACGCCGAGCATGCGCGGGAGTTTCTTGATGAAGCCGAGGTGATACATTTCGCGGATGCCTTTCCAGACGCCGGCAATGGTGCAGCCGTCGCCAATGCTGAGACAAACCCAGTCCGGCATCATGTCGGCGCATTGCTCGGCGATTTCGAGGCCACAGGTCTTTTTGCCTTCGACGAGATAGGAATTGATCGCGCAGTTGCGGTTGTACCAGCCGTACTTCGCGCAGGCCTCCATGCAGAAATCGTAGGCGACATCGTACGTGCCTTTGACTTTGATGACGGTTGCGCCGAAGACCAGCAGTTGCGCGATCTTCGGCTCCGGCGCTTTCTCCGGTACGAAAATGACCGACGGCAACCCGACGGCGGCCGCAAAACATGCGAGCGAGGACGCAGCATTGCCGGTCGAAGCAGCGGCGATGGTTTTGGCGTGGAACTCGATGGCTTTCATCACGCCAACGGAACTGGCCCGGTCCTTGAATGACGCGCTTGGGTTGCGGCCGTCGTCCTTCAAAATCAAATCCTGCACGCCCACCCAACTGCTGAGCCGGTCCGCGTGATACACCGGCGTCCACCCGATCTGCAACGGCGGCAAGTGCAACGCGAAATCGACCGGGATCAATTCCTCATACCGCCAATGCGACCACGGCCGATGGGAGAGCGCGTGACGGGTTAGCGTCTTGCCGACTTTGTCGTAATCGTATTCGACGTCGAGGATGCCCCAGACGCCGCATTTCTTGCAAGTGTAGCGATTGTCGGCCGGATATTTCTCGCCGCAGACGACGCAGCGCAAATGAGTGATATGCTGAGTGGCCATGCCAGTAAGATTAACGCGGGATGATGCGAAAAGGCAACGACGCGTTGACAATGCGTCCGCCTTTGTTAATCATGTCGCGCATGAAGCGTCGCGCTCTCTTCGCGGCTACTACTTTCCCGCAAGTGCTTCTTGGTTGCGCTCAACCAAAAAGCGTCATGAATCCGTTGACCAGCGACCCGCCGGGCACTTCTGTGTATCGAACGAATCGAGGACGCGACGACGTCCGCTGCAGAAGCTGCCCACTTCCCGCGTATCCTTACGAAGCCCGCAAAAACCGTGAAGCTGGCAAAGTCACATTGGATGTGTCGATCGGAGTGGACGGGAAAGTGTACGGCATCTTTATGTCTCAATCGTCAGTTTTGTGCTCCTAGCAGCCTGTCGGAGTTAGCACGACGGAATTTTTAACAGCAATACAGAGCAGGCAGTTCTCAGCGGGTACGGATTCGTTTTTCACTCGTGCCACGCCGGGGCCACACCGCCGCTCGGCGACCGCTTTCAGGCCGCGGC
>CAZMKD010000282.1:0-2608 GCA_964566575.1 uncultured Verrucomicrobiota bacterium | reverse complement strand
GCCGCGGCCTGAAAGCGGTCGCCGAGCGGCGGTGTGGCCCCGGCGTGGCACGAGTGAAAAACGAATCCGTACCCGCTGAGAACTGCCTGCTCTGTATTGCTGTTAAAAATTCCGTCGTGCTAACTCCGACAGGCTGCTAGGCTATATTCACACTTACAGCGACCCAATGTTATCAACTCTGCTCATCCTTGCAAGCCTTTTATTCGTTGCTTTCTGGGGCGAATTGAGACGGTCACGCCCGCTTTCGACTAGGGGATAATCCGTGCTGCCCAGACTGCTTTGAGATCTAGGTCATAGCCGTTCTTGGAATCGACCAAGACGTGCGCCTTCAAGTCTTTACCGACCACCCTTTCCGAGAACACCGTTAAGAGGCTCCGCCGACTAGGGGTCGGCGTTGGCAACGATCATCGATTCCATAAAGTAAAAAAACTCATCCGCTGCGATTGCCGCTGAATTGCCAGTTGCAGGCGTCGGAGTCAAGGTGACGGGCCGCGTTTGAACGAGCGTTTTTGGAGTGAGGACGGATGCGGCGAACTCAACCAGGAAAACAGCGAGACAGCGGCGGAGCGCTGCTCGAGCCATAGCCCCGCGACAGGGTGCCTCTTTCAGGCGGCTCGTCGGTGGTAGAAGTTCAGCAACCCACCCAACCAATCGAGATGTAACCACCTGCTGCGCTCACCGCCACGCACCGCTTGACATTATATCAGTTCTGACATAGTATCTTGCGTGGAACATGAATGGCAAACCACTCCGCTGGATTCATGGCGAGGTCAAGACTCCGCCCATGAGTCGGGAAGCCCGTCGGGAGATCGGTTTCCTGCTCCGCGAATTGCAGGACGGCGTCCGGCTCACGATGCCGCAGTCCCGACCGATGCCGGTGATCGGGGCGCGGTGCCACGAGTTACGAGTCAACGACGTGAACAAGACGTGGCGTGTGGTTTACCGACTGGACACCGACGCCATTGTGATTTTGGAAGTGTTTGAGAAGAAGACAAGCCAGACGCCGTCGGCCATGATTGCCGCCTGTCGGCAACGGTTGCAGCGATACGAAGAGGCACAGCCATGAAAAAACTGAAGAACGGATGGGTGCAAGGTTCGGTGCAGGAGTTCTTGGAGTTGTCCGACGCGGACATGGCGTACATTGAGACCAAACGCGCCTTGGCCGCTTGTCTGCGCGAACAGCGGGTGAAACGGCACCTGACGCAAACCGAACTGGCCGCCCGGCTGGAAACCAGTCAGTCCCGGGTCGCCAAGATGGAGTCTGGCGATCCGACAGTCTCGATTGACCTCCTGCTCCAAGCCTTGTATCGCATCGGCACGAAGCGCCGCCAACTGGCAGCATTGCTTTGAGCGTTCTGCCGGTGCCGATCGGAACAAGGGGTGGATGTAGCGCCAGCGCATCTCGGCAGTTGATCATCTGTGCCAACTCGCGACAACTCGTGCCAATTCGGGACATTTTCTTGTGGACCTATTTGTGAACATCGCCCGAAAACTCATCGTAATCCTCAGCAAAATTGCAAAACGATTCGGGTTCGAGCCCCGTCACTCCCGCCAAACTTACCAGAGCATAAGCGGCTAAGTCTCGGCGGCGTGTGTGTTTTTTTGCCCCAATCCTGCCTCAAATCCAGCTATGAATATCACCCGAAATGGGGCTTTTTGTCCCTATCGGGTGAGTGCCGGGGTGATAGTTTTTTAGGTGGGGACACGAGCGGCAGAAAACGCTGGAGGGTCGAGGCTGAACTGCAACTACTTTACGCTGCAACTTCTACTCGCCCTCGACTCTCCGCTACAACTTAAGCCTGATCGGGAGAATAGCAACCGTTCTAGCTTGCGTTACGAGCGAATGGTCCTATGGGCAGTTCGGCGTCCCGGGCGACAACCGAATGCGGTAGTACCGCGACGGCGCGTTGGTCGCACCGCCGACATCCACCCAGTTGGTTGTGATGGCGCCACTGCCGGGCACGAAAAATGTGGCGAGACTAATGTAATTGTTTGTGTAGTTGCCGTTGATGATCGGGTTCGCCAGTTGCACGATGTTGGTTGAACTGCCGACGGTCAGCCACGTGAGCTTCAGGTCAATCCCGGTGCGTTGAACGTTCATCACGCGCAAGCCTGACGCGCTGTCCAGCGGATCACTGCCGATCAAGCACTCAGCGAGATCGCCGATGCCGTCGCCATCGGTGTCGGAGTTCGGACTCGTCAAATTGACGATCACTTGCTGAACGCAGTTCGCAGTGTTGCCATCATCATCGGTCACGGTCCAGAGCACGGAGTTCGTGCCCAGCGGGAAGCTGCTTGGGGCGTTGTTGGTCACGCTTGTTACGCCGCAATTATCACCGGTGATCGGAGCACCTAAGACCACGACGGTCGCGCAGCAGACGCCGGTCGCGTTGGTGATGACGACGTCAGCCGGGCAGGTGATCGTTGGGTTCTCCGTGTCGTTGACCGTCACCGTGAAACTGCAGTTCGAACTGTTGCCCGACGCATCGGTGGCCGTGCACACCACGTTGGTCGTGCCCTTGGCGAAACTCGACCCGCTGACCGGGGCGCACAGGATCGAACCGCCCGCGCAGTTGTCGCTAAACGTCGCCAGGAAACTCACGTTGCT
>CAZMKD010000281.1:0-4573 GCA_964566575.1 uncultured Verrucomicrobiota bacterium | reverse complement strand
CGGGCAGTCTTCGACGGCGAAACCCATGCGACGGAAGATCGTGACCGCTTGCTCGAAGACTTGGGTGAGCGGATGCAGATGGCCGATCGCATGTCGGCGTCCCGGTAATGTTGTGTCGATGGCCGGCCCTGACGAGGCAGCTTTGGCTTCGAGTTCTTCGCGCTTCGCGGCGATGGCGGCGGCGAGCGCGTTCTTCACTTCGTTGGCGAGTTTCCCAATGACCGGCTTCTGCTCTTTTGGCAGCGAGCCGAGTTTGCTGAGGATGCCGGTCACACTGCCCTGCTGGCCGAGGTACTTGGCTTTGATCTGGTCGAGCGCCGGCAAGTCAGCACAGCCGGCCGTGGCGGTTTCGGCTTCGGTGCGGAGCGAATGAAGTTGTTGCTCGAGTTCGGTCATGTGAGCGGATTTTTACCACCAAGACACCAAGACACCAAGAACTAGATAAACTGCTTCGCCGCCGCTACCACGCTTTCAATGGTTACCTTGTGCATGCACTCCATGGCCACCGGGTTCGTACAATGGTCTTTGAAGCACGGAGAGCATGGAATGCCGGCGCGGAGCACGATGTGTTGTTTGCCGTACGGGCCGGTGAACGCGGGATCGGTCGGGCCGAAGATGGCGACGACGGGCGTGCCGACCGCCGCGGCGAGATGCATCGGGCCGCTGTCGTTGGTGATGACCACGCAACATTGACGGTAAAGCTCGGCGAGTTCGAACAGGTCAGTCTGACCGGCAAGGTTGCGGACTTGTGGAGCGAGGAGCGTCAAGCGTGGGGCGTCGGCGGAACTGCCCGTGAGCACCACGCGGTCGCGCGGGAGTTGCCGGATCAGTTCTGCAAATCTCTCGTCGCCCCAAAGTTTTGTTTTCCAGCGAGCGGAAGCGTTGATGGCGATGAGTCGTTCGTTCGGTTGTGCCCCAACGCCGAGTGGAAATTCAATGGGATCGTCCGGACAGCCGAGATGTTTGGCGGCGAGGAGGTAGCGGTCGATGGCGTGAGCCCGGGGGACTTCGACCATCTCATTATAGAATAAGTTTGCGCCTTCGCGGGCGTCGCTGAGGCCGATGCGACGTGCGGCGCGCGTGGCGGAGGTGAACAGTCCGCTGCGTAGTAATCCTTGGAGGTCGAGGACGAGGTCGAAGCGTTCCCGGCGCAGTCGGCGCAGCAGCGAGAACCAACTCCCGGAGTTGCGCCGGTAGAACTCGATGCGGTCGTTGATGACCGGACAGTGCCTGAGAAGTGAAGAGAGTTCGGAGTTGATGAGCCAGGCGATGTGGGCGTCGGGAAATTTCTGGCGGATGAGGTTGACAGTCGGCAGGGCGTGGATGACGTCACCGAGCGAGCTCGGTTTGACGATGAGGATGCGCATGGCCTACCGACCTTGCGCCAGCCGGTCGGCGAGGGATTGTGGCAGGCCGGCGGCGTGAATCTTCTTCTGCGTCTTGGGAATGTCGTAGTCGAGCCGGTGGATCTCGATAATGTTGTTGATAAGGTCGAAGGTGACGTAGGAAGCTTTGGGGTTACGGTCGCGGGGCTGGCCGATCGAGCCGATGTTGATGAAGTATTTCTTGCCGACTTCGATTTTGATTTTGGAATAGAGACCGCCCTGGATGCCGGCTGGACCGCGAACAAACGCGATGGGGACGTGGGTGTGGCCGTTGAAGCAGACGGCGGTGTGTTGGTAGTTAAGGCTGGCGGCTGCGGCAAGTTTGTCGAAGACGTAGGCCCACTTTTCCGGCAGGTCGAGTGTGGCGTGGACGATGGTGAAGCTTTCGACATGGCGGGTGTATTTGAGGTTGCGCAGCCAGGTGCGTTGTTCTTCGTTGAGCTGCCGGCGTGTCCATTTGATGGCGTCGGCGGCCATGGGATTGAACCCGGTCAAATCCATCTCGCCGGCGCAGTACTCGTCGTGATTTCCCATGACGGTGGGGCAATCCATGGCGCGGATGATTTCGAGGCACTCACTCGGATTCGGGCCGTAGCCGACGACGTCGCCGAGGCAGACGTACTGGGTACACTTCTGCTGTTGCGTGTGTTCCAAGACCACTTGCAGCGCTTCGAGGTTGCTGTGGATGTCGCTGAGGATGGCGAATTTCATGGTGCGGACGGCGGACTCGATTCCGGTTGCTTGGGGAACACACGCTGGCCGTCGGAAAGATTCAGCACGTCTTCGAGGCGTTTGATTTCGCGTTCGACGATGTGCCAGTCCTGCTTCCCTGTGGCGCGATCCTGCGACCAAAGTTCGATCCAGTAGGCGTAGGCGCCCTTGAGGTCGCCGCATCTTTCTCGGGCGCGAGCCTGCATGCGGGCGATGTAGGCCGGCGCAGCCGGGAATGATGCGGCCTTGGTGAAATACTGTTCGGCTTGGCAGAAGTCCTTGAACTTTTCTTGGTAGAGCCAGGCCAGTGAGAAGTACAGGTCGTACTGGTTCGGCACGTTGCCAATGCCGCGTTTGAGGAAGTCCTCGGCGCGCTCCCACCATTCGCGCTGGCGTTGGAGCCCTTGCGCGCGGGTGTAGACATTGGTGTCGACGCTCACGGCATAGCCGATGTTCCACGCCATGTGCCAGGCGCCGGTATCCCAGAACAACGTCGATTGTGGCTGCAGTGTGACCACAACTTCCATGTCGCGGTATTGCCGGAGCCACTCCTTCTTCTCCCAAAACCCGTGACTCTGAATCCAAAGAAAGTCCGCCACCACACCGCGAAAGCCGGCCAGCAGCCCGATCGCCATCCCCTGCCCGATTTGCGTCCGCAACGAGCGATTCACGTGTGCGCCGCCGTATTTGAGCCGGAAGCGCTCGGCGTGAATGTGGTCGGACAACGGGATCATGATCCACGTCGGGACCATCACCACCAATGCCGCGATGAGCTTGCCGCGTATCACGCTAGATTTCCCGTCCCTCAAAAATGAAGTGCGCTGCCGCCACGACCGCCGCGGCATACACCAATCCGTACACCGACACGCTGCCGACATGGCTCCACGGGATCGCGTTGCCGAGGATGATGTCGTCGGCCACGTTGAATGAGCCCAGATCGGGCACGATCGCGAGCAGCCACTTCGCGACGGCAAAATGTCCCCACATCTCCGTGGCTGTGCTGACCAAATGGCCGGCGATGAACACCATGAACGAGACGACCACGTTAAAAACCATCGAGGTCGAAAACGTCGAGACCAACAATGTGATCCCGGCCATCACACACAACTTGATGAAAATTAGGAGGATGCCTTTGACGATGTCCGGGTCCAGCGCGGCGGCGTGAATCTGTTTGATCTGCTCCTGCACTTCGGTCGGGACAGCGCCTTCATTCTGACCGGCGTCGTGGAGGGCGCGGTTTTGCGAGACCATCATCATTACAAACATAACGGCGGCGAACATCAGCGACATCAGCGCCGTGCTGGTGAGCAGGAGCTGGACGCTGCCGAGATACTTGCCGAGCAGGAATTCGAAGCGGCGGACGGGTTTCGACAGGATCGTGTAGATCGTCCGGTGCTCGACTTCGTTCGGCAACAACATGCTCGTACCCACGATCGCGATGCACGTTCCGAAAATCGAAATCGCTCCGAGGCAGAAATCCTTCACGAACTTAAACTCTTCGCCGAAATCGAATTGCCGGAAGAACAATGCGCACGCGATGACCACGAGGCCGAAGATCAGCAGGATGTTGAACACCTTCTGCCGGACGGCCTCGATGAAGGTGTTGCCGGCGATCGTTGTCACGCGACCCATCGAGAACCCAACTCGTTCTTTCGCCAACTCAGTCATGATGTCCTGTTCCCCGGTGCTGTTGCAACGCGTCGAGAAAAAGAGATTCGAGCGTCGTCTGCGGATGATCGACCGCGATAACTTTGCCGCCGGCGGTGCGCACGGCTTCCTCCACTTGGGCGCGCGCGGCCTCCGGCAGACCTTCGACCGTGATGCTCAACCGGCGCTGATCGCTGATGAGTTGCCGGACATCGCCTTCGAGAATCATCTTGCCGAGGTTGAGCACGCTGATGCGGTCGCAGACTTCCTGCACCTGTTCCAGCAAGTGCGAGCACAACAGGACGGTCTTGCCCATCTTCTTGAGTCGCAGAATCAGGTCGCGGATATCGCGGCTGCCGATAGGATCGACGCCGGCGGTCGGCTCGTCGAGCAACAATAGCTTCGGGTCGTGAATCAACGCCTGCGCCAGCCCGATGCGCTGCAGCATGCCTTTGGAATAGCCTTTAAGTTGCCGGTCGCGCGCGTGCGCCAGTCCGACCAGCGTGAGCAGTTCGTCGATGCGTGTGCGCAGCGACGCGCCGTGCAGTCCACAGAGCTTGCCGTAGAACTCCAATGTCTCGACGCCCGTGAGGTACTTGTAGAAGTATGGATTCTCCGGCAAGAACCCGACGTGCAGCCGAGATTCAACCTTGTCGCACGGCACGTCGAAAATCCACGCGCCGCCCTCAGTAGGCGAGACCAGATCGAGGATGCACTTGAGCGTGGTACTCTTGCCCGACCCGTTCGGGCCAAGCAGGCCGTAGACTTCACCTTCGCGCACCCGAAGATTCAGTTGGTCGAGCGCGAGTAACCGGCCCTTCCGCCAGCCG
>CAZMKD010000280.1:0-30720 GCA_964566575.1 uncultured Verrucomicrobiota bacterium | reverse complement strand
TCGAACGGCGATCCCGCACACGGTCGGTCAGTTGTTTCTGTTCGGGGACGGTCAAGATCAGTGATGGTGCGGAACGCGGCATGGAGGGAGTTTACACCGCCCACCAATACTATCAATCACTTATTGGACACTACACTAGTTAGTCTTGGACTTGGCGGGCTGTTGATTGCTCGTAAGAGGAAGTAACTGCCTTGGAGTTTGCGGGCGCTTAACAAGCGTTCGTTGGTCTCGACGGTCGTTGGGGTCGACTCTACAGTAGGCCGACCCCGTGGTTCACAGCGTCCGTAGATACCGGGCGCTTTCGGTGACAGCGGCGAGGGCGTTTTCGCCTTCGTACTCGACCACAACCGGCCAAGCGTTTTGGCGCGCCAGTTCGATGATGGCCGGGAAGTCCACGTCGCCTTGACCGGCGGGCACGTCGGCGCCATCGCGTTTCCGGCAGTCCTTGGCGTGAATCAGGCCAATGCGTGGGGCGTGTTGGCGGATGAAGTCGCGCGCGCTGCGGCCGGCGCGTTCGACCCAATGGGTGTCCACTTCGAACATGACGAGGCCGGGATTGGTTTCTGCGAGGAGAATGCCCGTGTGGTTGAGTTCTATCGTTAATCCCCGGCAAGTCTGCCGGTAAGCTTTCTCCCCGATTGGTTCCGGTGGGTGAACTGCTTCGCTCTTCGGTCGGCCAAATGTTTGGTTGCCTCGGGTGCGACCTACGTTTATAAGCGGCGCCAACGGGAAGCTCATATGCACGCAACACCACGCGCCGCGGGTCGTTTCCTCGCTGGTCTGAGTCTGACCATCGCTCTGCTCGGCTTGAGTGCCGGGACGTTTGCACAGGAAATCAGCCGGCCAGTCCAAAAAGAGAGAGCCGCCTGGGAAATGGTCAAGGACGTGGCGCTGGCGCCGCCGTATGTGTTCTTCGTGCTGGTCGGCTGTTCGCTGTTCACATTCACGCTGATCCCGGAGCGTTTCATGTTTTACCGGAAGGCTGCCGGCAGCACGGCTGAGATGGTCACCAAGATCAAACAAGCCGTCACCCTCCCCGAAGCGATCACGGCCATCGAGCACGCCCCGGGCATCTCGGGTCGCATCCTGCGGACGGCGCTACAGGCATCGCACGACGGCTACACGCCCGAGCAGGTGGAGCAACTTGTCCAAGGGAACGTGACCATGGAACTCATCGACATGGAGAAGTTTCTGCCGCAGCTTGACTCAATGGTCACGCTCTGCCCGCTGATCGGATTGCTCGGCACGACCATCGGCATGATCCGGTCGTTCAGCATTGTCGCCGCCATCGGCATGAGCGATCCGACGAAGCTGGCCGGCGGCATTTCCGAGGCGTTGATCAACACGGCCACGGGCTTGGCCATCGCCATCCCGGCCTTGTTCGCCTTCAACTACTTTACCGGCAAGAAGGAGGCCATCCTGATGGACCTCGAGAAAGGCCTCAGTGAAGTGATGGTCATCCTCAAGAAGTCACACGACCGCAAGTAGTCAATCATTGTCATTCCGAACGAAGTGAGGAATCTCTGGAATCACCCCGAAAAGAAGTGGAGATTCCTCGCAAGCTCCGAATGACATGACACTGTCATGAAGCTGAAGCGACGCAAAATCAAGCGCGGTCGCATCGAGATCATCCCGATGATTGACACGATCGTGATTCTGTTGATCTTCTACATGACGTTTTCGCGCTTCGCCGAAGCCACGCGCGAAGCCAACCTGAAGCTGCCGGAGTCGCGGGCCGGTGACGAATTCAAGCAGTTGCCGAATCAAGTCATCATCAACATGTACAACGCCGACGAAGTGTTCCTCGAGAAGGTGAAATACCGGGTGGACGATATCCCCGGCGTTCTCCACAAAATCAAGCAGTTGGACCCGAAGTTCACGAACATGGCCGTCATCCTTCGCGCCAGCAAGGACATGACCTACACCGACCTCAGCAGCTTCATGAAAGCCTGCGCCAAGGCCGGCATCGCCGAGGTCACCTTTACCACTCTGGACGCCCAGTGAAGATTACCCGTCGGTCATCCAGACGCGGCCGCATCGAGATTATCCCGATGATCGACACGATTTTGATTCTGCTAATTTTCTACATGTCGTTCTCCACGTTCTCGGCAAAAGAAAAGCGTATCGACGCCCAAATGCCGCACGTTGCCGAGGCTGCCCAGATTGCGCCCACGCAAGTGCCGCTCGACATCGTCCTCCACGTTCGCAACCAAGATGAGATCCTTGCCAACGGCTCCCGCTACACGGCCGACACTTTACGCGATGCGATGCAACAACTCGCGATCATTGGGCAGGACGCGACTGTGATAATCGAAGCCGACCCGGACACCAGTTACCAAGCCGTCATCAGCGCGCTGGATGCCTGCGCGTTGGCGAATCTCAAGAAAGTCGCGTTCCGTCCCCTGCCCGACAAGATGCCGGCGGCCACGCCATGATTGCGCCGTCATTCCGAGAACGGTTTGTAGTCAGGCACGTAGTCCAACGGAGTGCCGTACGCCGCTCTCGTCCACGCCACTCCGCGTCGCTCCGTGGCTTACTACAAACCGCCGCAGTCGCACTATGTCTCTTGCCGGCCGGGCGCGCTCAATCGACCAACGACTTTGAAACGGCCCGCAAACTCTACCAGGACGGCCAGTGGCAGGAGGCGCTCACGGCATTTCAAAAGTGTGAAACGACACATCCATTCAGCGCCACCGTGCCGGATGCGATCAACTACGAAGGTTGGTGTTGGTTAAACCTCCACCGGTTCGAGGACGCCGCCACCGCGTTCGCGCGCGTGCTCCGAGATTATCCAACCGCACCGGTCGCGGCGGAAGCGACCTTGAAGAAAGCCGAATGTCATCGTGCCCTGAAGCAGTTCGACCAGGCAGAGCAATTGTACCGGGAGTTCCCGACGAAATACCCGCAGCACGCGTTGATCGCCCAAGCGATGGTTGGCGAAGCGGCGACGCGTTTCGACAGCCATGACTACGCCGCGGCGGAAACGGCGGTGCGGACATTGCTCGGACGGTTCCCGAACCAACTGGATGCGCTGTTCCTGCTCGGTCAAGTGTTGACCAAGGAGGAACGCTACGAAGACGCCGACAAGGTCTACCACGATCTCCTCGATCGGCACCCGAACGATCGAGTCGCCGAGCAGGCGGGTTTCAGCCTCATCCAATCTCTGGCTCAGCGCGGCCAGCTCGAACAGGCTAGTGCCGAAATTGAAACGTACAAGAAGCGTTATCCGAAGAGCGGCCTGATCGAGAGCGCGATGCTAATTCAGGCCGAAGCGTTGTTCGGTCAGCAGAACTACAAGGAGGCGCTCCCACTTTACGAGCAGACGCTGCTCGGCGCGAAAGATCCACAGGCGGCGGAGACCATCCAGTTCCGCATCGCGTCGTGCCAGTTCAATGTCGAACAGTTCGACAAAGCGCGCGACGGCTTTGCCGGCGTGGTGGAGAAGTATCCCCAAGGCAAGCTCGCGCCAGACGCATTGTTCCACCTCGGCCAGACTTACTCCGAAATCGCCCGACGCACCAACGACCCGAAAATCGCCCAGCCACATCCGGTTGAAGCCACCAAGGCGTACGACAAAGCTGTCGCGTCATTCCAAGAATTCGTGCAGAAGTGGCCGGGAAACTCGCTCGTACCGGAAGCGCTCTATCAAATCGCCAGCGCGCATGCCGACGAAAGGAAGTTCCCCGAAATGGTTGAATCGCTGCGTCAGTACGCGAAACGTTACCCGAACCATGTCCACGTCGCCGACGCGCTCTACACTATCGGCACGCAACTCGAAGCGCAGAAGAAACCTGATGAAGCGATGGCGGCCTACCGGGACCTGATCGTCCGCGCTGCGACCAACCGTCCGCTCGCCGATCCGTGGCGCGACCCCGTCATCGCGGCACAGTTGCGTATCGCCGCGCTGCTTGAATCAGCCAGCGCACTCGCGGAATGCGAAAATTTCCTCACGCAGTTTGCTGGCGATCCAACCGCGGCGCGCACCATGGTTTCGCAAATTGCCGCGCTGTACCGGAAAGACAAGAAGCTCGATGCCGGGTACGCCAAGCTCGATCAACTCGCGCAGCAGTACCAGGCCAACAGCGCCGTCCGTGTTGTCTGCGCGACGAGTACCATCGAGTTGGCGCTGGCCGACAAGGATTTCGGCCGCGCTACCGCCGCCGCCGCCAAGTTGCTGACGGATCCCGAACGCGAGAAGCTGCCGGCCGCAAGCTACATCGCCCTCGGTAACACGTTCTTGAAAACCGGACAATTCCAACCGGCACGAGAGAACTTCGAGAAGATTCTGGCCCTCTACCCGAACGACTCGCGCCTGCTACCGGCGGGGCAACTCGGACTTGGTCAGGCGTTGTTCGGACTAGGTCAATTCGATGCCGCCGAAACGGCACTACGCAAGGCTACTGGCGTCGACGCGGATCTGGCCTTGGCGAAGATTGACGAGGCGAAAGGGAAACTCAAGGAAGCGGTCGACCTCTACAACCGGGTCATGCAAAACGGGCGCGGCGAGATTTCATCTGAGGCGGCGTACCGGTTGGGCAACTTCTTCTTCAACCAGACGGACCCGGCCAAGTCCAAAGACAACAAGAAGACTGCCCTCGCCTACTACGCCCGGTTGTTGTTCGCGACCGGGCCGATGGCGGAGGAGGCGGCGTACCGGGCCGGCGAATGTCACGAGGCGCTCGGCAACCTGCCGCAAGCCTGCGCCACGTTTCAGGCATATGTGAAACGGTTCCCGACCGGGCAATTCGGGGACGGCGCGAAATCGAAAATCGCGCGACTCTGCGCACCGCCGCCGTCATGAAAGCCACCAGCAAATTTGTCACTTGGTGGATGGGGCAGACGCGCATGGTGCAGTACTTCGTCATCGCGCTGTTGTTTCACGTGTTGATTCTCCTCGTGCTCGGTTCCGTGAAGATCGTCACCATCCTGCCGAAGATCGCGGCCTCGTTTGACGGCGCCCCCTTGCCGCCCACCAAGGAGTCTGAACCAGACCCGTTCGCCGCCTACCGCGACTTCGATTACCGCGGCCCAACTCTCGGCGGCAGCAGCGGCACTCCCGGCAAAGGTCCCGGCGGCATCCCCACAGCGGCCAGCACGACGCCGTCTGAATACAAGGCAAGTATCACCGCCCCGGACAAGATTGCCGACAGTCAGGCGGCCGAAGTTATTGGCGTCATCACTGAGTCCGCCACGGCGGTGGCGCGATTGCAGGGCCGCAGCGACTTGACTGCGCCGATTGCCGGCTTGGGCGAGAACCGAACCGGCATCGCCGGCCCCGGGGGTGGCGGTTTCGGGCAACGGCTCGGCCCGATGCGCGCGCAGTCACTTGCCAAGTATAACGGCAGCGCCGAAACCGAGAAGGCGGTCTTGGCAGCGTTGCGTTGGTTGAAGAAGAGTCAGCAGCCGAATGGCTCGTGGTCCGCGACAAAGAACGAGCATGTTCCCGCGCTGACGGCGCTGGGCGCGCTGGCATTTCTGGGTCACGGCGAGACACCGGACTCGGGGGAATTTGGGCCGACGGTGAACAAGGCGCTGCAGTATTTGGTGTCCAGCGTCGGGGCCGACGGTCGTGTCTCGCCGGCGAACATGTACGGGCAAGGCGCAGTGATGTTGGCGTTGTCGGAGGCGTACGGCATGACGCAGTCGCCGGCGGTCAAAGAACCGTTGGTCCGCATGATCGGCGCCGTGGTGGCCGGGCAAAAGGCGAACAAGAAAGACCCGAAGCACGTCGGCGGCTGGCGCTATTCGCTGTCCTCAGACGAATCCGACACCTCGGTGACCGGCTGGATTGTGATGGGTTTGAAGTCGGCGCGACTGGCGGGGTTGACCGTGCCGGAGGAAACCTTCGAAAGGGCGTCGACGTACTTGTGGAATATGTGTGATGGGGAGGGGTTCGGCTACACCAGCGCCGCTCATTATCCCGGCACGACAGCGATTGGAGTGCTCTGCCAAAAATTCATGGGACACGGCGATGATCGACGCATCAAGAAGTCGTTGGACTATCTCAAAGAGCAGAAAGTGAGTTGGAACGAGACGGAAAGCTATTATGTGCTCTACATGTGGTACTACATCACCCAGGCGATGTTTCAGGGTGGCGGTTCGTATTGGGAATACTGGAATCGCCAAATCCGCGACACGATGGTCACGAACCAGTTGGACGATGGACGGTGGATGCCGACACCGAAGAGCAAGGAAGAAGCGAAGCTTGTGAACTCACCGACTTACTCCACTGCCTTGGGCTGTTTGATCTTGGAAGTGTATTACCGGCACCTGCCGATCTACCAGGAGATGGAGAAGAAACCTGGGCTCCCGGCCGCTCCGTAACGTCCGCTACTTGCGGGCGCCGGCCTTGCACTCCGGCTTGTCCTTGCCGAGCCCTTCCTTCTTGGCAGTGATGTTCGCGGCGCCGGCGCAACCATTGCGGTTCTCGTCGACAAAGCTCTTCCACTTCTCCGGCAAATCTCCCTCAGCGAAGATGGCTTCGACGGGGCACACCGGCACACACGCCGTGCAATCGATGCACTCGTCGGGATGAATGTAGAGACGATCGCCGATTTCGTAAAAGCAGTTGACCGGACACACTTCGACGCAATCGGTAAATTTACACCCCACACATGGTTCAGCAACAATGTGAGCCATATTCGGAATCCTCCCAGTTAGTTCGGCATTCTTTCGTATGCTATACTGCGCGCCGTGAAGACTGCCAAGCGGAAAGTTTTCGCGCGACTCATCGCCCGGTTGCGCCGTGCCTATCCCGACGCCGAGTGCGCGCTGCACCACGATAACCCGCTCCAACTCCTCGTCGCCACCATTCTCAGCGCGCAATGCACCGACGAACGCGTCAACAAAGTCACCCCCGCTCTCTTTGCCAAATACCGGACCGCCGCAGACTTCGCCGCCGCACTGCCCGGCGAGTTGGAGAACCTAATTCGTTCGACCGGCTTCTTCCGCAACAAAGCCAAATCGATCCGCAACTGTTGCAGGACCATCGCCGACAGACATGACGGCAAAGTACCGGATACGATGGCCGAACTCATCCAACTCGACGGCTGCGGTCGCAAAACCGCCAGCGTCGTCCTCGGCGTCGCGTTTCGGAAAGCCGAAGGCATTGTCGTGGACACCCACGTCCAACGCCTCTCGCGGCGACTCGGTCTCACCCGGCACACCACGCCCGAGAAGATCGAACGCGCCTTGATGGACATCGTCCCGCACAACGATTGGATCGACTTCTCCCACCTGCTCATCTGTCATGGTCGGCGCCGGTGCGCCGCCCGCAAACCGGATTGCGCGCATTGCGAGCTTCTGGCACTCTGCCCGCAACTCGGAGTCAGATTATGAACGAAGGCGACAAAGCACCGGTTTTCCCACAGCTCACCGCTCACAAAGGCACGACCGTCGTGGTCTACTTCTACCCGAAGGACGACACCACCGGTTGCACCGTCGAAGCCTGCGAACTGCGCGACGCGTATTCGACGATTAAGAGAAGGAAAGCCATCGTCCTTGGTATCAGCCCCGATTCGATGGAGTCCCACGAGAAGTTTGCGACGAAGTTTTCGCTGCCGTTCGAACTCGTACCGGACGATGACCACAAGATTTCCATGGCCTACGGCGTGTGGCAGGAGAAGTCCATGTACGGTCGCAAATACATGGGCGTCGTCCGCACCACGTTCATCATCGACCCCACCGGCGCGATCAAGAAGATCTTCCCAAAGGTGAAACCCAAGGGACACGCCGCGGAAGTGTTGGCGGCACTCTAGTCCGTCTTCTGTTCGAGAGCGGCGTAGTCCGCGAAGGATCTCTCGAACTCGTCCAAATGGCGGAACTTATCGCCGTACACTTTCTTAAAGGCCGAGGCAAAGGTCAGTCCCCGGCTTTGCAGCCGCACGAACTCCAGGAACATCTCCCGTCCGCCGCAGTGGAGCGAGAGGTAGTGCACCAGCAATTCGGCCTCAGCATAGAAGATCCTCACTTCCGCCTCGCCCTCAGGATAATCGACCAACACCGTTAATTTCGCCACCGGAATAAACTCCTCCCGCGTCACGACGTTGACCGGTATGACAAACCGTTTGTCGACGCCGCCATGCCGGCGCAAATACAGCACCCGTTGCCGCATGCCTTCGTACTCCGCGATGCCTTCGTTCAGCCACAGCGGCACGTCGCCGACGAATCGTTTTACGATCAAGTGGGTGATCTCGTGCGGAAAACTCGACGTCCGCTCCAGGTTCTGGTTCGCCCGCCCGGTCACGAACAACTCATTGCCGCTCTGAAACGCCCCCGTCCACTTTTCCAGCTTGGCCTCGCCGGAGAATTCGCGCCACGAGTTCGTGCCCAGAAACACAAATATCTGCGCCTTCCGCTCGTATGAGTCCTCGGCAATCCCCAAGTCCGTCTTGATACCCCGGTAAAACAGCTCCGCTGTTAGCGCAAACTGCGTGCAGAGAAAGCCCTTCTCGAAATGAATGATGAAATGCTCCGACTCGCCATGCACCCAAGACACCGATTCCATCCGCAACGCCACTCTTCCATGTTGGGTCAGGTTCTGATTGCTGAGTTGCCCAAACTCGGCTATCTGAAAGCGACCAAACTCCCCGAGCGGCTCGTCGCCAGCCCATTCGGCACCGCCACACGTCATCCAAGCTAAAGCGGCAAGCAGAACCGCCGCGTATACTTGTGTTAGTCGTAATTCTCTCACGGATGTCGGTGCGATTCTTTGACCAACCGTGAAAACATCTGAGTCTTGTGCAAGAGATGCGCGTTGTGGTCGAGTTCGGCGACGGTCTTGTCTAACCGGTACGACCAGTTGCCCTCGCTGACGGCGCCGGGAACGTTGAAGCGGTCTTCCGAACCAAAGACATCCGTGATCATCACAATGGCGAGCCACGAATTCGCCTTGAGTACGCCGCGCAGGATCATTTCGTGCGTGTGATCGTTGAACTCCCACGGCGGTTCTTTCCCATCAAGGCCGCAGAACTTCATCCAACATTTCAAATCCCAGCGCGCACCGTCGTTCCCTTTGTCGGCGCCTTCCCAGAGTTCGCGCCACATCTTCGCGATGGGATCGTGGTCGTGCGTCGCCGGAGTGGCAAGGGAAAGTTTCGGGTACGTCTTGCCGTCGACAAAGTAGCCATCCTTCGCGCGCAGAAAATGCGGAACCTTGTAACCCGGTATTTTCAACTTCTCCAACGAGACCGGCACATAGGGCGGGACAACACCGAGGTCTTCGGCGACGATGGCCGTGTCGCCGGCAGCCTCGACCACCATCGCCAAAAGCTCTTCGCCCTGTTTCTGATTGAAAGTCGCGCCCTGAGCTGTGTCGTCGGCAAACGCTTGGAAATGCGGCAGGCGTCCGCCGGTATGCTTCTTCGCCTCGACCTCGGTCATCGGGAGGAACTTGTCGTTGTGCTTCGGCTGCCACGGGAAACTGTAGATGCGGAAGAAACCGAGCACGTGGTCGATGCGGAAGAGGTGAAACACTTTGTGGATGTTGCCGCAGCGGATACGCCACCAATCGTGGTTGCGCTCGCGCGACACGTCCCACTTGTACAACGGGATGCCCCAGTTCTGCCCCCACTTCTCTGTGAACGGGTCGCATTTGAAAACCTTTTCCGGTGGGCATCCCCCGCTCCAGTCGAGGTCGAAGATGGCGCGATTGCCCCAAACATCGGAGCTGTACCGGTTCACGCCGAACGGGATGTCGCCCATCAAGTACACGTGCTTCTTCGTCGCGTGTTCCTTGATCTTGCCCCATTGGTCGAACGCGATCCACTGCATGTACGCGCAGAGCAGAATCCGGTCGGCATACTCGTCGCGTTCCTTGGCCGGCAACGACAAGAACCATGTCCACGCCCGCTTCGGGTTCTGCCGGTCGAGCGGCCACTCGTCCCACGTCGGCCAGTCGTGATAATCCTCCATCAAAACGCGAAAGAGCGCGTAATCCGAAATCCAATCCCCGTTGTCGTGCAAGAACTGCCGGAACGCTTCGCCACGCTCCGACTTCTTGTTCCAATACTTTTTCAGAAATGAATCGAACGCCGCCCGGAGCAACTTCCGTTTGAGTTGTTTAATCTTCGGGTACTTGACTGCCCCTTGCCGGAGTTCCTTGAGCAGCGCTGCCGGCGCAATCCCGTTGAATTTTGCCACGGAAAGTTCCGGCAAGTGTTCCGGTGAGATTGCGATCGTTGTCGGATCGAGCGCGAGCGAACTGATGGCGTTATACGGCGAATTGTCGTCGCTGGTCTCATTGATCGGCAACACCTGCAGCATCGAGATGCCGTGCTTGGCACACCAATCAATCATTTGCCGCACCCCGTCCGTGTCCCCGATCCCGAGATCATCCTCCGTACGAATGGAAAAGACGGGACACAAGATACCGGCGAGCTTCTTATCGGGAGAAAGTTTCACGCGCTCGTTTGTAGCCAATACTTGGCAATTATGCAAATCGGTGGTGCGAATCGAAAGCCGAGTCTTCGAGACCCCGTGATGCCCTATTCGCGGCGACACTAGGCAAAGAATACCGGTAGGTTATGTCCCGATTGGCCTCAAAAAACGCTCTTTCAGAATGCTGGTGGCGGAAACCAACAGGCTGCCGGCCAACGACAACCTTTCCCTCAATCTTGTCTATCAACGCAAGACAACCTATCATTGGCTTGGATGGCAAATGGCAAGCCAAGCGAAAGCGCTTCAGGTCAACCGGCGCCGCGGCATACCCCCACAGTGGGTATCAACTCGGTTGTTAGGACACCAGATTGTAAAAGGGCAGACGCGCGCGGAGGAAATACCCTCTGGATTCAGCGCGGGATCTTGGGGGCAGTGTGCGCACTGGTCGTCGGGATCTACGCGTATGCTGCCCGCGAAGGCGCCGTCACTCAGCCGAGTCTAAATGCGGCTGGCAGCTACTACAATTTACTGGTGCAGGGGTTTCGCGCCGGCCAACTCAACCTGAAAAAGGAAGTGCCGGCTAAGCTCGCGGAAATGGCCGACCCCTACACCCCAACTCCAATTCGTCCCAATGGGGTTATGGATCTGAGTTACTACAATGGAAAGTTGTACCTCTATTTCGGAGCGACACCTGCTGTGTTGATCTTTTGGCCTTATGTGGCGCTGACTCGTCACTATCTGCCCTCAAAAGATGCCGCGGTCTTTTCTTGCACGGTTGGATTTCTGGTCAGCCTCTTGTTGTTGTATGCGCTGTGGCAGCGATACTTTCCAGAAGTGAGCGTCGGGGTGGTGGCCGCTGGGACGCTCGCACTCGGTTTGGTTCCGTTCATCCCGCCGCTCCTAGCACGTTGCGATGTATGGGAGGTGGCAATCAGTTGCGGGTACATGCTGACGATGCTGAGCTTGGCGGCGATTTGGAAGGCATTGCACGAGCCGGAGCGAAGAGCCGGTTGGTTGGCCGCCGCCAGTCTGGTCTACGGGTTGGCGGTGGGTGCACGGGCAAGCTTGTTGTTGGGCGCGGTGATCCTCGTGGTCCCGGTGATCCAAGCCTGGCGCGAAAGCCGAGGGTTTTGGCTGTCACTGGTAGCCATGACCGTGCCGATTACGCTAATCGGGCTCGGACTGATGCTGTACAATGTGCGACGCTTCGACGATCCACTGGAGTTCGGCATCCGATATGCCGTGACGTTACGGTCTCTACTTCATGAGCCACTGTTCAGATTGTGTTACTTCTGGCGGAATCTCCGGATCTATTTTCTTGAGCCGGCTCACTGGAGCGGTCAGTTTCCTTTCGTGAATCGCATCACGGTGCCTTTCTTGTCGGCTGGAGATTCTTTTGGCGTACTGGCCAACATTCCGCTGACATGGATGGCGTTTGCGACGCCGGTGGCATTGCGCGGACGGATCGACCCGGCTAGGTCGGCTTTACGTTGGTTTCTGATGGTTGTCGCTCTGCTGTTTGGGATGTGCACGTTGACGCTCGTTTTTTACTACAACACGGCCCTTCGCTATCAGGTGGATTTTCTGCCGGCATTGGTGCTGCTGGCGGTCATTGGCATCTTTAGTTTGGAACGCATCTTGGCTTGTCAACCACTCTGGCGGCGTGTGGTTCGCTGGGGGTGGAGCGTTTTGTTGGCGTGTTCGGTTGCTTTTAGCCTGCTGGCAAGCTTTGAGCGATGGGCCGAGTCGGAAAATGATGTTGGAATGCAGCGAGAGTTGGCAGGCCAATTGCCGGAGGCGATTCGACATTACGAGAAGGCACTCCGCCTTTATCCCAATTTGACCGACGCGCACAGCAATCTGGGAAATGCAAAGGTGCATTTAGGTAAGCTGCAGGAGGCGATTGGGCATTACGAGCAGGCTTTGCGGATCAAGCCTGAGTTCTCTAAAGCACACAACGATTTTGGGATCGCTCTAGCCCGGCTCGGCATATTGCCGGAGGCGATCAATCATTTGGAGCAGGCTCTGCGAATCGAGCCCGATTTTGCCGAGGCGCACAACAACTTGGGAATTGTCTTGAAGGCAACGGGCAGGCTGCCGGAGGCGATGAATCATTTGGAGCAGGCGCTACGGATCAATCCTGATCTTGCCGAGGCGCACAACAACCTGGGAATCGCCTTGAAGGCAACGGGCAGGTTGCCGGAGGCAATCAGTCATTGGGAGCAGGCGCTACGGATCAATCCTAATCTTGCCGAGGCGCACTACAACTTGGGAGTTGCCTTGCAGCAAGTCGGCAGAGTCGAGGACGCCATCTGGCATTTCGAAGAGGCATTGTATCTCAAGCCCAATTATGCCGAAGCGCAGCACAATCTGGACTGTGTGAACGCTGACGAACTAGGCGCCGCTACCGGTGGTGCAGATGATTAGCACTTCCGCTTGTGAATGCAGATCGAGTTGCCGTCGGGATCGGAGACGAGGGCCATGTGGCAGACGGGCGTGTCCTGCGCCTCCCAGATGAATTTGACGCCGGCCTGTTTGAGACGAGCGATTGCGGCATTGAAGTCGTCCACTTCCAAGCCGGCACCGCCGCCGTTGGCGGACGGCTTCCATTCTTCGGCCATGTTGGTGATGGCGAGTGTGCCGGGGCCGATGTCGTATTCGACCCACGCCTTCACGTCGTCGCCCCAGCGCCGGCTTTCCTTGAGGCCGAGCGTTTCGCCGTAGAATTGACAGGCGCGTTTCATATCGGTGACCGGATAGGCGGTGAAGGCGATCTCAATAACTTTCATTTGTCCCTTTCGGCGGCGCGCCCGGCGGTCGCGCCCTACCTATGGCTCGCTATGTTGCTCTCACACGTTTCTCTCCCGCTTGCTTGAGCTTCGCGAGGAATGCTTCGGCACGTTTCTTTTGGTCTTGCTGCGTCCGGCCACGCTCGGTGAGATAGCGCTGGCCGGTGATGTCGGAGTTTTGCAGCGAGTCGGCCCAAGCGTGAAGTTGGCGGGAGATGGATTCGGCGGAGGATTTCAAATCTGAGATCTCAGATTTCAAATCGGTGAAGGCCGGGAGGCGCTCGCAGAGAATCAGCATTGAGCGAACCTCGCCGGCAGAGCCACGCGCGATGTACAGGAATGTGAGTAGTTCCTGCGTCGTGCCGCGCTCGAAACCTTCGGCGATGTTGTTGCAGATCGAGAGAGTTGCGCGCTGCAATTGACTGCGCAGATCGCCTTTGTAGGCGAAGTTCTTGTTTTCGGTGACACGGAACACGTCTTCGGTGAGTTTCATACCGGCTTGCCAGACCGGCAACTCTTCGAAGCGCGTGTACTTCACAACTTCGCCACTTTCACGTCGAGGATGTCTTTATCGGCTTTGATTTCGGAGAGGACGGCTTCGCTCGGCGCGCTGTCGAGGTTGAGGACCGTGAGCGCTTTGCCGCCTTCTTTGTCGCGGCCGAGGGACATGCCGGCAATGTTGATCTTGTGTTTGCCCATGATCGTGCCGATCCAGCCGACGACGCCGGGACGGTCGACGTTGCGCATGATGAAGAGCACGCCGGTCGGCACGGCCTCGACCGGCATGTCGTTAATGCGGACGATGCGCGGGTTGTTGAGCGAGCCGTAGAACGTGCCGGCCACACTGTGCGCATCCGCGCAAATCGTTATGAGTTCAGTGTAATCCTCGGACTCCGCACTCTTGATCTCCTCGACACGCAAGCCGAGATTCTCGGCGATGACCGGCGCGTTGACGTAATTGACTTCGCTGCCCTGAGCTTTTTCGAGTAAGCCTTTGAGAATGGCGCGTTGGATGAGATTGGTCTCCCAGTCTGCGGCCTTGCCGGAGAATTCGATGGTGAGACGTTCAAGTCGTGCCGGCGCGAGTTGCGCGAGTAACCGGCCCATCGTTTCGGCGAACGCCAAGACCGGGCGAAGTTTCTCCAGCACTTTCGCATCAATGGTCGGCATGTTGACGGCGTTGCGGATCGTGCCGCCGGACAGAACGTCGGCAATCTGCTCGGCCACTTCCGTGCCGACAGATTCTTGCGCCTCGGTCGTGGACGCGCCGAGGTGTGGCGTCATAATCACGGAATCGATACCGAGCAGCGGCGAGTCTTTCGGCGGTTCGCTCTCGAACACGTCGAGCGCGGCGCCGGCGACCTTGCCGGATTTGACGGCTTCGAGCAAATCAGCTTCGACGATTAGGCCGCCCCGGGCGCAATTGATGAGGCGGACGCCTTGCTTCATTTTCCCGATGGCGTCTTTGTTGATCATGCCTTTCGTCTGGTCGGTCATCGGGACGTGGACGGTGATGAAGTCGGATCGGTGGTAGATTTCGTCGAGTTCGACAACTTCGACTTGCAACGCTTTGGCCTTGCTCAGGCTGAGGAACGGATCGTACGCGAGCACGCGCATGCCGAACGCGATGGCGCGGCGGGCGACTTCGCTGCCGATGCGGCCCATGCCGATGATACCGAGCGTCTTGTTGTAGAGCTCGACACCCTCGAAGGATTTCCGGTCCCACTTGCCGGCTTTCATCGTGGCGTGGGCCTGCGGGATTTTGCGCGCGAGCGACATCATCATCGAGAAGGTGTGTTCGCACGTGGAGATCGTGTTGCCGCCCGGCGTGTTCATCACGATGATACCGTGACGCGTGGCGGCGTCCACATCCACGTTATCCACCCCGACGCCGGCACGGCCGATGACGCGGAGTTTCTTGCCGGATTCGATGACGATCTTGGTGACTTTGGTTTGGCTGCGCACGACGAGCGCGTCGTAGTCGCCAATGATCTTCAGGAGCGCGTCTTCTTTCAGCCCGAGGTTCACATCGGTCTGGAATTTGGCGCGGAGAAGCTCCACGCCCTTTTCGGAAATCGGATCGGCAATGAGAATTTTCATGGTTTGCGAATCGAGTGTGAATTTGCGATGTTGGCGGCTGATTCACAAGATGAAAGTGACCCTTTACAGCCGGAAGTGGTGCGGATGGTGTTTGGATGCCAAGGATTATCTGAAGGGACGCGGCATCGCGTTCGAAGAAGTGGACGTTGGCAAAGACCCCGCCGCCGATGAGGAAATGCAGCGGCTGTCCGGCCAGCATTATGTCCCGACCATCGTGGTCGACGGCCACGTGCTCGCGAATTTCGACGTCGAGCAGTTGAGGGAATTCCTCACGAAGCTTACTGGTGAGCCCGCCCGATGAGCCAAAGAACGGCGTGTGTCGTGGCGCACGCGTAACCGGCGGCCAGTAAATCGTCGAGCACGATTCCAAGCCCGCCGCTAAACACTTGCGCTTGTCTGACCGGCGGCGGTTTCCAGATGTCGAACACGCGAAACCAGATAAAGCCTAACACAACATGCCACCACACGTGGCCGACTCCTGCCAAGACGATTGGGAGCGCACAGATTTCGTCGATCACAACGCAGGGCGGATCCGGTTTGCGAAATAAGTCCGCAGCGATACCTGAACACCAGACGGCGAACACCACGATCAACACCGTTACCGGCCAGTAGGTCCATGTTGGGGTGCGCGTCAACAGCCACCAATAACCAACGCCGAGGAGCGAGCCAAACGTCCCGGGCGCGATCGGCATGTTGCCGATGCCGAAGCCGGTCGCGAAGAATTTAATGAGCCGGTCACGCATCACTGGTGACGAGCTCCCGGTTCTTCCAAAAGTAGCTGAAGCCCGACCAGACGGTGAGCACGACAGTCACGAGCATGAAGCCGAAGACCACACGGGAAAATTGCACGTCGAATCGCTCGCCATGCCACGCCCAATCATCGCGCGCCGCCAAGCCGGCCAGCGTCACAATGACCGTGATCATCTGCGAGACGGTCTTGTGCTTGCCGAGTTTCTCGGCCTTGAGCACGACTCCCTTGGAACTGGCGATCAACCGCAAGCCGGTCACGAGGAAATCCCGCGCGACGATCACTAATACCATCCACCCCTGCACGAGGGGGTCGCCTTTGTAGGTGTGTTGCTCGATGAAACAGATGAACGCCGCCGTCGTCAGGATTTTGTCGGCAACGGGGTCGAGCAACGCGCCGAAGTTGGTTTCCAGTTGATGGCGGCGCGCCAGCACGCCATCCCACCAATCGGTCAACGCCGCGATAAGGAAGATGAGCAGTGCGAGCGTCTTGCCGTAGAGGAAATGAGACATGACGTGGCCGTCTCTTGGTAACAACATCGCCATGACAAACAGAGCGGTCAGCCCGATGCGCGCGACCGTCAGCCGATTGGGCAGATTCATTCGCGGCGCATCTTAGCCGGCCACGGGTTCGGCAACAAGCCTACTAAGGGCTTGACCGGGTTTCCGCGATTCCCTATAGTGTCGTATTGGATTTTGGGGCGGAGAACAAGTGGGTCGAAAAACCCACTTTTTTGTTCCCTAAGCGCACCGAGAGTAGCCATATGAACGCCGAATTGATTGCAGTAATCGAATACTTGCAGCGTGAGAAGGGCATCGACAAAGAGGTGCTCATCGAAGCGGTCGAACAGGCTTTGCTACAGGCTTCGAAGAAGAGCGTCGGCCCGGCCCGCGACTTGCGCATCGAGATCGACCGCAAAACGGGCGAAATCCACGCGTTGGCTAAACAGCAAGTGGTGGAGCAAGTTACCATCAAGAACGACCAGATCTCGCTCGTCGATGCCCGCCGCCGCAATCCGAACGCTCAACTCGGGGAAGAGATCGAAGTCGAAGTCACACCCGCCAATTTCGGACGGATCGCCGCACAGACGGCCAAGCAAGCCATGTTGCAGAAGATCCGGCAGGTTGAGAAGAACATGGTGTTCGAGGAATTCAAGGGCCGCGCTGGCGACATCCTCTCAGGCACAGTCCGCCGCTTCGAACGCAGCGACGTGATCGTGGACCTCGGCCGCATCGAAGGCATCATGCCCAGCCGCGAACGTGTCCCGATTGAGGAATACCAGCCCGGCGACCGCATCCGCGCCTACATCCTCAGTGTGTCGAACGCCGCCCACGGACCGGAAATCATCCTCTCGCGCAGCCATCCCGATTTCGTCAAGAAGCTCTTCGAACTCGAAGTGACCGAGATCGCCGACAAGACGGTGGAAATCAAAGCCATCGCCCGCGAGGCCGGCTACCGCAGCAAGATTGCCGTCTCGTCCCGCGACAATAAGGTCGACCCAGTGGGCGCCTGCGTCGGCATGAAAGGCATGCGCGTTAAAAACATCGTCCGCGAACTCAGCGGTGAGAAAATCGACATCATCCGGTGGGACCCAGATGTGCGGCAGTTCATCGCCAACGCACTGGCTCCGGCCAAGCTGAAAAACCTCGTCCTTGACGAAACACGCAAGGCCGTACGGATCATCGTCGATCCCGAGCAGCTTTCCCTTGCCATCGGCAAGAAAGGCCAGAACGCGCGCTTGACCTCGAAGCTCACCGGCTGGAACATTGACATCGAGAAGGAAGAGACCGTCGCCGAATTGGGGTTCGAAGAACGCGTCAAACGCGCCGTCGAGCAACTCGCGGCTATTCCCGGCATTGAGCGCGAAGTGGCTGAAATGCTCGTCAAGTCGGGCTTCCATTCGCTCGAAGGACTGCTCGCGGTCGATGTCACCGATTTGGCGGAGATCCTCGGTGCCGAGAAGGCCGCTGCAGTGCGCCAGGCGGTCGTCGCCGAGCAGGAACGACGGGAAGCGAAGGCCGGCGCGCCTGTGGAGGGCCAGACCCAGACACAATGAGCATTCGCGTCCACGAATTGGCCAAGCATTGCGGCCTCACCAACAAGGAAATGGCGGCGAAGCTGCACGCGATGAATTACCCTGTCAAGAGCCACTCCAGCACCATCGATAAAATTACTGCGGAGTCGATCGAGAAGGAGTACGGCTACGCTCCTCCTCCTCCGCCCGCGCCTGTTACTGCGCCGGAGCCAAAGCCGGTCGAAGTCGCGGCCCCATCGCCGCCGCCGCCAGCTCCTGCACCGGCGCCTATGCCGCCCGCCGTGACCGTTGCCGCTCCGAAGTCGGTCGTTGCTGCTCCGAAACCGGTCGTTGCTGCTCCACGACCAGCTCCCGCTATGGTGGCTGCGCCGCAAGCGCGCATTGTCACACTGCCAAACAAGACAGCCACGATCGTTGCGCTACCACCGCCCAAACAGGTCATAAGTCCGGCGCCATCATCACTACCTTCAAGACCCGTTGCCAAGCCTGCGGCGATACCGGCCACGCGGCCTGCGCCAGCGCCGGCAGCAGCCACGCCCCCGGCATTTGTTGTCGACGACAAGGGCAACAGAACTATCCAGATGAAGCCGCCGGTCGTTGTGCGCGACCTCGCGCAGCGCGTCGGCATCAAGCCGCACGTGTTGCTGGGCGAACTGATGGAACTCAATGTCTTCGCCAACCTCAATGAGACCATCGGCGAAGATGTGGGGCGCAAGATTTGCGAGCGGCACGGGTTTCTGTTCGAACTCGAAAAGCGCGACCGCGGGGCCGGCATCCTGCATCCCGCGCAGAAGAAGGCTGAGCCTCCGCCGCCCGGCGTCAAAGCCGAGGACCTCAAACATCGGCCGCCGGTGGTCACGGTCATGGGACACGTCGATCACGGCAAGACTTCGTTGCTCGACGCGATCCGCAAGACCAATGTCGCGGCCGGCGAGAGCGGCGGCATCACCCAACACATCGGTGCGAGCCTCGTACAACTGCCGGACGGGAAACAGATCACGTTCCTCGACACGCCCGGCCACGAGGCGTTCACCAAGATGCGCGCGCGCGGCGCGAACGTGACGGACATTGCGATCCTAGTCGTGGCTGCGGACGACGGTGTGATGCCGCAAACGATCGAGGCCATGAACCACGCCAAGGCGGCGAAAGTCCCGATCATTATCGCGGTCAACAAGTGCGATTTGCAGACGGCCAATCCCGACCGCGTGAAGAAGCAATTGCAGGAACACGGCCTCAGCCCCGAGTCCTGGGGCGGCGACACGATCACCGTGGATGTTTCGGCGACAACGAAGAAGGGCATCGACACGCTGTTGGAGATGATTCTGCTGCAGGCGGAAATCATGGAACTGCAGGCCAGTCCCAAGGCGACACCCAAAGGCGTTGTCATCGAGGCGCAGGTCGAGCCCGGCATGGGACCGACCGCGGCGGTGTTGGTACGGCACGGCACGCTGCGTGTCGGTGACGGCGTTCTCATCGGTCCGCACTGGGGCAAAATCCGCGCGTTGATTGACGACAAGGGCAAACGGGTCAAGGAAGCCGGCCCGTCGATCCCCGTAAAGATCGTTGGACTGTCTGGATTACCCGAGGCCGGCTCGGAGTTCACGGTCATGAAGAACGAGAAGGAAGCGCGCGAGTTGAGCGAGCACCGCCATCTCGAAGTGCGTGCTCAGCTTTCCGCGGCGCCGCGGCAAGGCACGCGTCTGGAAGATTTCATGAGCCAACTCGGCGAAGGCGAGAAGAAGAAGTTGTGCCTCGTGCTCAAGACCGACGTCCAAGGCTCGCTCGAAGCCGTCAACGATTCGCTCGGCAAAATCAAGAGCGAGAAAATCGACCTCGAAGTCATCCACGGCGCGGTCGGTAGCATCACCGAGAACGACGTGCTGTTGGCGAGCGCCTCGGATGCGGTGCTCATCGGCTTCCGCGTCAAGACCGAGAGTGGCGTGACCGATATGGCCAAGCGCGAGGACGTCCAGATCAAGCTCTACACGGTCATCTACGAATTGATCGACGAAGTCGAAGACGCCATGACCGGTCTACTCGAACCGGATTCGAAAGAAGCTGTTGTCGGCCACGCGGAGATCCGCAAGGTGTTCGAGTTGTCGAAAGGCCCGAAGGTGGCCGGCTGTTTCGTGACCGATGGCCGCATCACGCGCTCAGGTCGCGTGCGGTTGTTGCGGCGGCGGGCGGCGCAGTACGAAGGCCGCATCGGCAGCCTCCGTCATTTTCAGGACGACTCCAAGGAAGTCAAAGCCGGGGCGGAATGCGGATTGCGGCTGGAGAATTTTCAGGATTATCAGGTCGGCGACGTGATCGAGTGCTACACGGTCGAAAAGGTCGCGGCCTCACTGTAGGCGTCGAAGGATAAAATGATTTGGAGGACGGCCCTTCTGGGCGACACATCAGCCATGAGCTCTCATCGCATCGAACGCGTTTCCGAATTGGTCAAGCAACAGATCAGCGAAATTCTCCTGGACTTGAACCTGACCGGCTGTGGATTTGTCACGGTCACCTCCACGATAGTCAGCCCGGACCTGAAGGAGGGCCGGGTCTACGTCAGCGTCATCGGCAGCGCCGAGCAAAAAAAGCGTGCCATGCAAACACTCGACCACGAACACGGCCGCATTCAAGGCGAACTCGCGCAGCGCATCGTGTTGAAATACACGCCGCGTCTGAAGTTTTTCCTCGACGAGACCGAATCCGAAGCGCAACGCATTGAATCGCTGCTTGACCGGCTTGACCAACATGACTGATCCAATCGAACGGATTGCCGGCTTGCTCCGCAGCGAGACCACGTTCCTCATTCTGACGCATTTCCGACCCGACGGCGACGCTATCGGCTCACAACTCGCCCTGACGCTTTTACTCAAAGACCTCGGCAAGCACGTCGAGGCGTGGAACGATGACGAAGTGCCGGCCAAGTTCCGCTTCCTGCCGGGCAGCGGTCTGATTCAGAAACCGGCCGCCGCGCCGCGCGATTTCGATGTCGTCATCTCCATTGACGCCTCCAACTGGCAGCGCGTCGGCACGGCGGCACAGAAAATCAAATCGAAAAAGCATTTTATCAACATTGATCACCACGTTAGTAACGACAGGTTCGCCGACATTAACTGGGTCGTGCCGGGCGCGCCGGCCTCCGGCCAGATTGCCTACGACCTCATCCAACGCGGCGGCTTCAAGCTCACACGCGATATCGCCACGTGCCTGTTTGCCGCGATCTCAACCGATACCGGCTCGTTCACCTACGCCAACACGAGCGCGGACAGCCTGCGCGTCGCTGCGGAGCTGGTGCAGACCGGCGTGGACGTGGGTGAGGTCTGCCGGCACATCTACGAAAGTTACCCCTACGCGCGGCTGCAACTTCTGCAACGGGCGCTGGCAGATCTCAAACTCGCGCACAACAAGCGAGCCGCCTATTACTGGGTCACTAACGAGATGTTTGAAGAGTCCGGCGCGAAACGCGAAGACACGGAGGGCCTCATCGATTACGCGCGGTCGATCGAAGGCGTCTACGTCGCCATTCTGTTCGAGGAATTGCCGGAGCCGAACAAGGTCCGCATCAGCCTCCGGTCGAAGCATCCGAAAGTGGACGTCAATTCCATCGCGCGCCGATTCGGCGGCGGCGGTCATCATGAGGCGGCCGGCGCACGCATCACCGGCGAGACGCACGAGATCGAGGCGAAGGTCATCGCCCTCGTCAGCGCCGCGCTCACGGCTGCCGGCCTGTGATGCAGCCGCCCCTCACACCGTTCGACGGCGTCCTGCTCGTCGACAAACCACCACGGCTGACGTCGCATGATGTCGTGGATCGGTTGCGCCGGCAGTTTGGGTTTCGGAAAGTCGGCCACTGTGGCACGCTTGACCCGGCGGCGACCGGTTTGCTGGTCATCGTGCTCGAACGCGCCACCAAGTTGCAGGCCAATCTCATGATCGAAGACAAGACCTACGAAGGCGTGATGCTTCTCGGCGTCGCGACCGACTCGCAAGACGGGGACGGTAAAGTCATCGCAGAAAAACTTGTGCCGGCCCTGACCGAAACCGACATCGAGACGGTGCTCGCGAAATTTCGCGGCGACCTCCAACAGATTCCACCGATGGTCAGCGCCATCAAACACGAAGGCACGCCGCTCTACAAACTCGCCCGCAAAGGCAAGACCATCGAGCGCGAGCCACGTCTGGTGCATATCTACGATCTGCGGATGCTGAAGCTCGACCTACCCCGTGTTCATTTGCGCGTCACGTGCACCAAAGGGACGTATGTTCGAACGCTCTGTCACGACATCGGCGAGACGCTCGGCTGCGGCGCCCATTTGGCCGGACTGCGACGCACGCGCTCCGGCAAGTTCGATGCGAGGGATGCGAAACCGCTCGCCGAACTGCTGCAACTCAAGCGCGAACAACTGCAGCCGCTCGTTATTCCGATTCTGAACCTGATTAAACCGGCCTGATGCGTATTCTCCGGACATTTGAAGAACTGACCGGCGACGCCTTCCTCGCCATTGGTGTGTTTGATGGCGTGCATCTTGGCCACCAACGGGTCATCGGCCAGGCGCGGGACGACGCAAGGACGGCCGGCGGTGAGTCCGTAGCGTTGACCTTCGATCCGCATCCGATGCGCGTCTTGCGACCGGACCGGGCGCCGTTGCTTCTGACCTCGACCGAACACAAGCTCAGGCTGATCCGTCAGTTCGGAGTGGACGCCTGCCTGCTAGTGACGTTCGACAAGACATTCTCCGAAACTCCAGCTGAAAAGTTCATCGTGCAAATCGCATCTTGCCGGCAAGTCTGTGTCGGCACGCGCTTCCGGTTCGGGCACGACCGCGCCGGCAACGTCGCGTTGATGGAGAAGCTTGCGCCTCGGTATGGCTTTACCGTCAAGGAAATCAAGTCCGTGTCGACCACCGACGGCGAAATGATCAGCTCGACCGCTGTCCGCAAACACGTCGTTTCCGGCAATCTCGACCACGCCGCCGCGATGCTCGGCCGGCCATTCTCCGTGCTTGGTTCGGTCGAACACGGTGACCACCGCGGCCACGAACTCGGTTTCCCGACCGCCAACGTGAATCCACACAATGAAGCCCTGCCGCCGGACGGCGTGTATGCCGTGCGGATCCAGCTCGGCGGGGACCGGCTGGCCGGTGTTGTTAACATTGGGGTCCGGCCGACGTTTGACGGGAAAGCGCATCGCCTCGAAGTCCACATCTTCGATTTTGACCGCGGTCTCTACGGACAAAACATCGAGGTCGAGTTTGTAAAGAAGCTGCGCGACGAGCGCAAGTTTGATTCGTCCGACACGCTGAAGCAGCAGATTGCCGTTGATGTGGAAGCGGCCCGGCAGGCCCTCGGCTAGTTTGGCCAGTTGGGCACCGCGTTCTGGCGGATGCGGAGGAAGTGGAATTCGTTCGTCACACCGAGGCTCGGGTAGTCCCAAAAGCGCGGCTCGGGCGTGGTCGTGAAGATGTTACTCCAGTTCATTGAAGACGAGAATTCTTCATTGGTGCTTCCTTGCACGGTGTAGGTGCGTTTCAGATAACTGGTCCACGTGACGATGTTGCTCTCACCATCTGACCAAAAACCTGTGATGTTCATCGGCGCAACGCCATCGAGCACCGTATTTGGCTCGTCGCTGGTGGGGAACAGGAATTGAAACGCCCGCGGCGACCGACGCTTCCATGCATCTTCGTTGTGCACGTCTCCGTAGCCGATGGTGTGGTCGAGATCCATGTTGAAGACGTAACCAAGGCTGACTAACCTGTCGCGTTCGATGATAGTGTTTGCCAGCCCGTCTGTCGACCCGCCCGTGCCACTGTCGCCGCTGTCGAGGTACACACGAACCGGCCGCTTTGTGGCGGGTGGTGCGGGGAACGGCATACAGACTTGGAACGAGGACGAGAAGCAGCCGAGCTTGCCGAAAACGTTCGACCAGTCCCAAGCCATGTAAGCTGAGATCAGTCCGCCCAGCGACGAGCCTAATGCACCGGTGTTGTCTGGATCGGTCAACGTACGGCCGGCGGTGATACTGTACGTATTGTTGATGTACGGACGAACTCTGTCGGCAATCCACGAGACGTACGGGCCTCCCAGTGCCGGATTGCATAGGCTCGTACAGCCCGGCGGCGAATATTCACAATTTCGGCTGGTTGAATTGTCCACGCCGTCGATGATCGTCTCACGCATTTTGCCAAACCGGATCAGATTGTTGGCGTTTGTGTCGGAGTACCAACAGCCAAACGCCCCAGCATACTGCGCGATAAAAATGTTCTGGCCGTCATGCATGTAAAGCACGGGGTAACGCTTAGTCGTATTTTGATCGTAACCGCGGGGCAAATAAATGCGAAGTGACCGCGGCGCCAACCCGTTCGTTGGTGAGAACGAACCATTCGAGGGTAACAATATCACCCGGTTGGTGCTAACGATTGCCGGCGGCCAATAGTTGTATATCTGTCCATCCTGAACAACGCAGGCGTCCAGCGGTGTCTCGTAATTGTTGACTGGACTACTGCCGGAGGTCACGGCGAAATGCCAATCTGCTGAGTTGTTGTTGTCCCACGTGCCCGCGCAGTTGTTGAACACGCAATCGAACTGCGCGGCGTTGGCGGGAACCGTCAGCGTGTAAACCCACGAATTGGTGACCGCCGTCATCGCCGGGTCCGTCGGATTGACGGTGGACCAGCTGTTCCAGCCATAATGCATGCAGACGGAGCCGGCGCCGGCTAGCAGGCCACCCGCCGGATAATAGGTGATCGTCGCGGTGTTGCCCGCAACCATCGGCGCCGGTGAAACGTAGACGCGCCCACTGCACGGGTTCGTTACCGGGCCACCGCTGATGACGGGGCGGTCCCAATTGTTGTTGTTGTCGGTAAACACGAAAATCAGATTGGTGTCGCCTGCGTGATTGAGGTTGTCCGCGCGCCAGAGTCGCTCGCTGCCGCCGCGGCCGGGGCCGACATCGATCATCGCATTAGTTGTCCACACGCCGCTGATGGTGTTCGAATAATATATAAAAGCGCTTGACCAACCGGAATATTAAACAACCGTCTTGCCTGGATACGGTGCGGGCGGGCCTGGCGGTGTCGAATCAGTCCGATTCGGGTCCGGTTCCCACGTGGCATTGGCGCTATTACCATAACTGCTCACGGGCGAGGTGGTGCGCCGGATAAACTTGTACTCGTAGCTCGTGCCTTCAGGAATCCCGATGTTGACCCCCCAAGTGCCGGCACCCCAAACGTTACCATTGGTGCTTAGTTTCACTGCCCGCGCCGCATCCCAATTCCCAAGCTGCGGAATGCTGCCGGCGACGAAAACATTCGTATTGCCGGACGTGGTGACGACGTTCGTGAACAACACCAGCACTTCAGCGGGGCCGGCAAGTAGAGTTGACGCACAGAGCGAGAATCCAAGGTAAAAGGAAAGAATTCGTGGCGTCATGACCATCACCGCTCGGCAGGCTAGCGGACACCTGCCGCCATGGATAGCGCAAAGGGAGTTCCACAGTTGGCAACTTGCGAATGTCCCACTTGTTTTGGTTACACCGATCAAAAATCGAGACATCGTCACGTGGCCCTCACAACGCTATACTTTACGCAAGTGGATCGCAATGCTTCCGCTGTCACGTTTGCCATCCCGCTCTTTCACCAAACAGAAACAGCAACGGCCGCCAGACGCGCTTCGACCAGGCGCGCTCGGAGTGTTCGGCGTCAGCGTCTTGGAACCACTCGAGGTTTTCGCCGAACCGAAATCCCTTCGCCTGCAACGCCCGCAGCATCTTCTCGCAGCCCGGTCGCAGTTGCGCGTCCACTCCGACTTCGCCGTTGTCCACATAAATACGGATTCGCTTGTCCGGCCCGTCGTACGACTCGACCAGTGGAATCACATTAATATCAATCTCGCGTTCAATAACGCGATACACAAACGCGGGCGACAGACACGCCGCTTGCGAGAAAGTCTGCGGATAATTCCACGTCAGAAGAAATGAGATCAGACCGCCCATCGACGAGCCCATCACCGCCGTGTGTTCGCGCTCTGGTCGAGTGCGATACTCGCGGTCAATGAACGGCTTCAGCTTTTCGACGATGAACCGCATGTAGGCGCGGCCCTTCGTGGTGTCCGAGTATTCCTCCCGCCGCTCATCCGTGTTGTAGATCCCCACGACGATCACCTCTTGCATCTTGCGCTCCCGAATCAACCGGTCGGCCACCTCATCAATTTGCCAGTCCACACCGAGAAACGACGTCGCCGGATCGAATGCATTCTGCCCGTCATGGACGTACAACACGGGGTAGCGCCGCTCGGAGTTCTTCGCGTAGCTCGGCGGCAACCAAACAATCACGTCGCGCGGCTTGATCCCCTCGCCCTCCATCTTGCGGTGGAATCGGACAGTCCCGGTGATTTGTCCCTCAATCTTGTGCATAACCTTCCTCCAGTTGGCCACGACGATTCTCACCGTCTCGTTGCTCAAGACATGCAGCTTGGAGTTTTGCGGAACCATTCCCTCAGCGTTCATGGCTTCCGTTTGCCAACTCCCGCGCGTGATCTTGTATTCCAGTTGGCTGCCTGCCGGGAATGTGAGTGTCCGACTCCAGCTTCCGTCCTCTTGTTTCTCCAACGCAACAGCGCCGGCATTCCACTCGCCCAACTTCTCGTGGTTTCCGGTAATGCACACCTTCGAGCCTGCCGGCAGCGTTTCCGGGACGACTTTGAATGTGATATCCACATCCCCGGCCAGGCTGCGCGCTGCCCAAGCGAACGCCAAGACTCCAATCCTAAACTTTCCGCCCAAACTTTTTCTCCAATTCCAGATAGCTCATTTGAATCATCGTCGGTCGCCCGTGTGGACACGTGTACGGCAGGTCGCACCGGTGCAGTTGTTCCAGCAACGCCCGCAGCTCCTCACCCCTGAGCAGATCGTGCGCCTTCACCGCGTGACGGCACACCGTCGTCGCGATCTTGTCCTCGCCGAGCCGGCGCGCGTGCACCTGCTCGCCGGTCTGCCGCAACTCATCGACGATGTTACGAAACGTCTGCGGCAAATTCTCCAGCGTAAAATACGGCGGCAACGCGTCGATCAAGAACGTTTTCTCGCCAAACTCGCTCACGCCGAGGCCGAGCTTGTGCAGTGTCTTGAGGTTCGCGTGCAAAAACGCCGCGTCGCGCGCCTCCAACTCCAGTGTGACCGGCAAGAGTAACTTCTGCGCCGGCGCTGAATCGCCCTCCAATTCCTTCAACATCCGCTCGAACAACACGCGCTCGTGCGCGGCGTGTTGGTCCATCAACACGAGCCCCTCCGGTGATTCGATCAGGACGTACAACTGACCAATCACGCCGAGGATGCGCCACCGGCCTTCCTCGGTGTGGACTTCGCTGGTGTAGTGTCCGCTGTCCCCAGTGGAGGCCGTTGGAGCGGCTGTGACAGCCGCCGCTACAGCCGGCCAGGCTGTCTGCGTCTCGGTCGGTTGCGTCGCCTCGCCGCGCAGCTTGACCGGCCAACCGGTGCCAGTGACGGGCTGGAAGGTCTGCCCGCTCGGTTCGAGCGCCTTGCGCACGGCCTCGATCACGGCCTGCCGGACGGCGTACTCATCGCGGAAACGCACTTCGCGCTTGGCCGGATGGACGTTCACATCCACCAACTCCGGATCGATCTCGATGAACAGGAACGTGACCGGGAAACGCCCCCGCATCAACGCGGTGTGATAGCCTTCCATCAACGCGTAGTTGATGCCTTTGCTCTCGACGGGACGACCGTTGACGAACACGTGCTGTTGGCTGCGGTCGGCGCGACTGATGCCGGGCTTGCCCATGAAGCCGGTGATGTCCACCCCTGCTGTGGGAGCGCCCTTCCGGGCGCGATGTTCGGTGGTCGCCGTCCGGATGCCGGTCGCGCCCGGAAGGGCGCTCCTACAAAGCGGCACAAGCTGTCCGACGAGCTGATTGCCGTACAACTCGCGAAGTCGTCCGGCCAGCGCGGTGGCCGGCGCGAGATTAAACCGCTCGCGCTCATCCACGATGAGACGGAAGGCCACCGATGGATGTGCTAGCGCGCAGAGTCTGACGATGTGTTCGATGTGCGCTGTCTCGGTCTGCTCCGACCGGAGAAACTTTCGTCGAGCCGGCAAGTTGAAAAACAAGTTGCGCACTTCGACGGTCGTGCCTTCTGCGGCGCCGGTGTCTTGCACGGAGAGAATCTTGCCGCCGACAATCTCAATTTGCGTGCCACTGAGTGTCCCACGCTCCCGACTCGTAAGCGTGAAGCGTGAAACAGCCGCGATACTGGGCACAGCTTCACCGCGGAAGCCGAGTGACCGGATGCTGGCGAGATCTTCGAACTTGGTGATCTTGCTGGTGGCGTGGCGTTCGAGCGCAAGCAGCGCGTCGTCCCGACTCATGCCGAAGCCATCGTCGGCCACCACGACAGCCGAGCGTCCGCCTTTCTTGATGGTGACGGTGATGTGCTTCGATTCGGCATCGAGAGCGTTTTCGACGAGTTCTTTGACGACCGAAGCCGGTCGCTCGACGACTTCGCCCGCCGCGATTTGATTGGCGACGTGTTCGGGAAGCAGCCGGATGCGGTTCACGACGCTAGAACTGCTTTTCCAATCCGAGCGCAACTTCATGTCCGCCCCGGTCACCGTTGCGAACGGCGTTGAAACCGTACCCGTAGCTCAGCAAGAAGTCGATCTTCCACGGTCCACGGAAACTAGCGCCCGCGCCGACGCCGAAATAGTTGTCGTAGTCGCGCGCCAGCGGTGGGACGCCGCGGGCGTTAGCCCAGTCGCCGTAGAAATGCAGGCCGACATTGTGTTTCTCGTTAACCGGTAGGCTGAGCGCGAGATTCGACATCACAAACCGGTCGGTGAAAAGTTCGCGCAGGTAGTAGCCGTGTAACGTGTAGGAGTACGGCTCGACGCTGACGAGGTTGCCGCCGAGTTTCCAGGATGATAGCTCGTCGAGGTGATCGCCGTAGCCGCCGGCAATGCGCGCGCTGACGGTCAGCGGTCCGGCCGGCAACTTGGCGCCGAGCGAGGCGAAGATGCGTTCGTAGCTGCTCTGGTGACCGAGGACCGGACCGGAGGCCGGGCCGAATCGGTCGAAGCCGCTCCGGTAATTGGCGTCGGCGGCGATGTAGAGTTCCGCGCCGCGTTTGGAGAGCAAGCCCGGCTCGATACCGCCGAACCGAAGCTCGGCTTGAACGGTCTGCGTGAAGAAATCCGAGGGCAGGTTGAACGACTTGAGCGTCGAGTCGGCGTCCCGGTAGAAGAATTGATAGATGAAATACGAGGCGCGCAGGTTCAACGGCAGCGGCGTCGGGTTTGGGATTGTCTGGTTGATGAAGACGCGGCCGCCGACATCGTCGCCGTTGAAACGTTGGTGTGAAAGCAGTTCGCCGTTGACGTACGGATCGACGCCGTCGAGGTAGAGCCCGCCGCCGGCGCCGATGCCGATGGCGGTGTTGGTGTTGCCGGCGACGTAGTAGCTGAGTTCGGAGTCAACGTAGATGCCGGCGAAAATCACTCGCAGCGCGGTGTTGGTCCAGGGAAAGTTGTTCTCGTTGAACCAGAAGAAGCCGAACCCACCAAGCGACTCCTCGCTTTGCGACACAGCGATGCCGGTCTGGACGTCGATCGTGCGACGATGTTCGATGTCCACTTGGGCGAAAGCATTAGCGGCCACGAACAAAATGCCGGCCGCAGCGAGCAGGGACTTCATGACCGGGGAGGATAGCTTGACCCACTTTCTTTGCAATGAAAAAGCTCGCCACGCTCGGAGCGTGGTAAACGCGCTTCGGGGAGTCACGCATAAACTCCGGACTTGCAGGTCGGTTCCAATGCACGCCAGAGTCGTTTCGTGTCTTGCTGGGTATACATTCTTTGGTCGACTTCCTTAAATCGTTACTACACCGGTATCACCAAAGACCTGACGCGGTGCTTCAAGCAACATCAGCACGGCGGCACGCGCGCCACAAGTGGAGCATTCGACTGGCAAATTGTTTGGAGTACGCCGGCGCCAAACCGCCAAGCAGCTCGCGAGATTGAAAAAAGACCAAAACACGTGGCGCCGCAAGGTTTCTCGGCGACCAAGGCTGCGCTTGCCACGCTTCGAGCGTGGCGAGCCCCCCTCGGAGCGGGGCTTGACCGTCCTGACTGGCGGTGCTAAACAGACAGCGTAATTGGATCGCGCTCCGCGCGTGGCAAGTGGTGGTCGTAGCTTTACCACGCGAGACGCATGGTCAGCCTGCCCCGCTCGGAGCGGGGTAAACCTGGTAGAGTTCCAGACTTGTCCCGCTCGGAAGCGGGATTGTGTTTGCATCGATTATCATGCCGTGCCACGCCTATATCTTGTGGTCAGCATCGTTGAATCGATACTATGCCGGCATCGCGGAAGATTTGGATCAGCGACTCCAACGGCATCAGCGAGGGGAGACGCGTGCCACGAGCGGGGCTTCTGATTGGAAGGTTGTTTGGAGTCTCGAAACGCCGGACTATCCGTCAGCGCGGGAAATCGAGAAGCGGATCAAAGCGCGTGGCTCGGCCCGGTTTCTCACTGACGAAGGGCGCACTTGACCACTCCGGGAGGCGGTGTTACACAGTTTGCGGGCGGTGGCCGTAGCTCAGCCTGGTAGAGCTCCAGATTGTGGATCTGGCTGTCGCGGGTTCAAATCCCGTCGGTCACCCCATCCT
>CAZMKD010000279.1:0-2420 GCA_964566575.1 uncultured Verrucomicrobiota bacterium | reverse complement strand
GCTGGACCCATCAGGCCGTGGCGAGAATCGTCCGGCGGGTTGCACAGGAGCCCACTTAATCAGAATCGGAGAGGCGCCACGAACCATGTTCCGGTTGCACCAGCGTGAAACAATCGTTGTTAGGCAGGGGTCAGGTAGGCCGTCAAGTCGGCCTGTTTTTCGAGTTTGCGCGCAATTGCCGTGTTGACCGCGTCAAGGATGTAGGGTGCCGCGTTCTCGATGCGAATAGTTTCTCGCATCCGATCGACACCCATTTGATGCAGCAAGTTGAAGAAGAGCGCGTTTGTGAATGAAGGTGACATTTGCACGACGCCCAGAAAATCGAGCGTTACCGCTTCGTTCGCTGCCCAATTCACAATCTGCGCGCATAGCGCCAACGCAGGCTGAGCCTGGGTTAGAAACGGCCCATAGTCTGTTTCTAGCCCAACCTTCGCACAATTTCGAATTCTTTCGGAATTTTGGCGTTGGAATCGGGGTTTACGGTGGTGGGAATGCGGATCACTGCGGTGAAACCGGTGTAGTGCAGACCTACCCTCTTGAATCGGCGGCGGCGGATTTGGTATTTGTCGTGGCCGATGTTCTTGCGTTGTCATTCACGGAAAAAAAACGGCAAGCTGCACCGCTATTGGAGCGTGGTGGAGTCACGCCGTTGCCGCGACGGGCGGGCGGTGCAGCGGCAAGTGCTGTATCTCGGCGAGATCAATGACCGTCAGGAAGCGGCCTGGCGAAAGACCGTTGAAGTCTTCGACGAGCAGAAGAAAGAAACTCAACAACGCTCGCTCTTCCCGTCGGATCGCTCGGTTCCGCCGGATGAAGTCAACGCTCTGTCCGTGGTTCTGAGTGAGATGCAACTGCGGCGTCCGGACTGCCGGCAAGGGGTCATCGCCCTCATCGTGACCCCCGACGGACTTCCGCTGTCCTATGAAGTGTTTCCCGGCAACACCGTGGACAAGACGACGCTGCGATCGTTCCTCAGCAAGATCGAGAAGCTCTACGGCAAGGCACGTCGGGTGTGGGTGATGGACCGCGGCATTCCGACGGAAGCCAGTCTCGAAGAGATGCGACGCGAAGGAGTGGCCTATCTGGTGGGCACGCCGCGAAGTTTGCTTTCCAAGTTGGAAAAGCAACTGCTGGACAAGCCGTGGGAAGAAGTCCACGAGGGCGTGCAGGTCAAGCTCATGGAACAGGAGCAGGAGTTGTATGTGTTGGCGCGCAGTGAGAATCGCCAAAAGAAAGAAGAGGCCATCCGCCGGCGGAAGCTGAAGGAGTTGATTCATGAATTGAACCGACTCAAGCGGCGGACGATCAGCCGCGATACGCTGCTCAAGAAACTGGCCGTGCTGCAGCGCGACGCGGGGCGTGTGGCCTCGTTCGTAAAAATTCACGAGCCCAAGCCCCATGAGCCGGTGAATCGCAAGACGTTCATGTGTACCTTCGATCGCGTGGGTTGGAAGAAAGCGCTGGAGCGTGACGGCTGCTACATCCTGCGCGGGTATCTTCCGGAAGACGAGGCCCCTGAAGGCCTGGAGAAGCACGCTCCGGCCTTGTGGGCTTTGGTACATGCAGCTCGTCCACGCGGAGGAGGCCTTCCGAATCCTCAAGAGCGATCTTGATCTGCGGCCCATCCATCATCAGGTCGAGAAGCGCGTGGAGGCCCACATCTTCGTGGCGTTCCTGGGTTACTGCCTGACGGTGACCCTGCGAATGAAACTCAAGACGGCGGCTCCGGGCCTGACGCCGAAAGAAGTCCTGCGCTGCTTGTCGGCGATTCAGATGGTGGATGTCCACATCCCCATCGCCGATGGCCGGGAACTGGTCATGCCCCGCTACACCGAGCCGGAAGTCCAACAACAGATGATCCTCGAAAAGCTGAAGCTGACGCTGCCCGCTCAGCCCCCGCCGCGGATTCGAAGTGGAGAAGTCCTCCTGCCGGAACGCAAGCCCGTCGCCGCGGGAGCCTTGCCGACTTGCCGACCCTTGCCGACGAAAACCGAAACGGGACACGAAACCTCACAAGACGCCTTGCCGCCGAAAGCGGAAACCGGACCGTGAATCTCACAGGCGTCTCACCCCGCCCGCGACTCGAATTTGTGGTGCAGACCTTGGGGATCAAAACCGCACTGACGCCCCCGCCAACGTGGTTCGACACTCCAAAGTGCGAAGGTTGGGCTAAGGTGCCCCGAGGTTTTTAACCTGCGAACCGGTTTTGAACGGCGGGTATAGCCCAAACTTCAACCGGATTGCCCGATCGCTTCCGGTTCGGGCATCCGGTTGCGGGCTGTGAATCGTCTAGTTCAAAGAGCCTTTGAACGCCCCTTAATTACTTCGGAATCCGCGCTTCCGCTGGATCCAATCTCGTCTCTCCGTTGGTCACCCGCCGTCAATGGCTCGCAGCATCGTCGGCCAGGCCCCGCAGCGCC
>CAZMKD010000278.1:0-24839 GCA_964566575.1 uncultured Verrucomicrobiota bacterium | reverse complement strand
TCCGTATCCAGCGCCACTGCACCGCGTTTCGGAGTTCTGTTTCCACCCGTTTCGCTCCATCGTTACCACCCCTTTCGGACTACCCCGAAAAAGTGGAAACTTTCAGACCGAAATCGCTGGAAACTTTACTCCGAAATCAGTCGAAACTTATTCCCGAAACGCCTGGCAACTTTGGTCCGAAATCCGCAAGTAACCGGCGCAGCACTACCATGGCCAGCTCGTAGATCCCCGGCTGGTTGCTCTCTTGCTGCACGGCGACATTCACGGTGCGGATCCGGTGCTGCTCGATCCAACCGCGGACAGCATCGGCGGACGGCTCGGTCGCCAGATCCAAGACCAAGCAGAGCCGGTCGTGCTTCTCGGCGAACTCCGCCGTCAGCGCAGTGCCGCCCGGATGCCGGTCCGTCCGCGAGGAGAGGCGTGCCGCCAGAGTCGTGGATATTCCATTCAGGCCGTTGCCGGTAGTGGGCGGAAAGGGGTCTACTCCAACGGGTACTTGGCGGGAATGATTCCGTCCTCGGCCTTCCGCCCTTTCAGACACCAGCCGCCGCAGGACCAACCGAGTCGCCAAGACTCGAACCTAGCTTGATCCAAATGAGAGCACGCTCACAACTGGGCCCACAAGAAAATGTCCCGGATTGGCACGACTTGTCGCGAGTTGGCGCAGATGTTTGGCTCCAAAACACCAAGCTCGCGCCAAACGGAGCATATGAGTTTTTGCATAGCACAAGGTCATTACTGAACAGCTTCTGGATGGTGGAGATCAGTGGAGCGGCGGAACGTAGGAAGTTGGCGGCCATGTCCAGTCAATATACAAAATCGCAGTCAATGGATGTGACAAGAATCGGAACCTACACGCGAGTCGGTCTGTATGAGTTCTTACATAGCACAAGGTCTTCGTTGACGCTGCCGGTGATGTAAGCCAGCATTCGCTACCAAGGCATGGGATGTTCCTCGCGGCGATGATTGACGGCGCAGCGGGAGGATTAGACCAACGACGCCTGTACACGAGGGAAATCAGCGCAGATGAGTTTTTTGACCGTGCGAGATTGGATGTTTGCAATCGACCCGCGCCTCCAATCCCTCGCATGTGGGAAGTCGGGGGAGTTAGTCGGCCAGGAACACCAACAAGCGTTTCGGGCCGTGTGCGCCCAGCACGAGAATCTTCTCGATGTCCGCCGTGCGACTCGGGCCGGTTACGATCGATAGTGAACTCGGCCACCGCCGGCTGTACCGCTCCCGCAACAGCGCCACGGCCGCGGCCAAATCCGGCAGAAGTTGCTCGTGCCGCGTAATCACCAGGTGGACCGGCGGCAGCACCGACAAAGCCCGTCCACCGGACGACAGCGTGGAGACGACAATTGAGCCGGTTTGCGCCACGAGGCACTCGCAGCCGGTCACACTCAGTTCGCAATCGCGTGCGACGGCGTTGCCGAGACCTACGATGTCGCGGACCAGTTCGCTATCATCGGTTGCGATGCGACCAAAGCCGGCCAAGAACTTCGGCAGTTCGTCGCGCGTCAGCCACTCGCCCTTCACGGTGTGGAACTCGGATCGGAAGCGGCTCTCCATATCGCCCATGGCTGGCCAGATTGGTGCTTGGGTCGGCGGCGCGGGCCGGTGAGCCTCTGTGCGCAGAGCAGCGCGGACGCGGCCGAGAATGTTGTCACGTGCGAGGTTCATTTTGCCTCCACCAATCCTTGAACGTCCGCCTGGGTGGCGCCGGGAACTCGCGTGTTTTTGTCCACGGCTTCAACGGAAGACCGAGCCGGAGCGCCCAACGGCCGGCCGCGGTCGCGAGCCGGTAGCTGGCGGGCGATTGCATCGCCCAAAGCCAGACCCGAAACGCCAACCGCTGAAACAGAGGGTCGAACTTCTGGCGTACTGCGTTGCGCCGGTTGTGGAGCAGATGCCGGTGCAGTTCGATGTGAACGGGGCACACATCGGTGCACGCGCCGCACAGCGAGCTCGCGTACGGTAGGTGCGACCATTCTTCGGCGTCGCGCAAGTGCGGTGTGATGACCGAGCCGATTGGGCCTTGGTACATCGTGCCGTACGCGTGGCCGCCGACGTTCTTGAAGATGGGGCAGGCGTTGAGGCAGGCGCCACAGCGGATACAGTGCAATGCGTCACGCTGTTCGGCGTCGGCCAGCAGCCGCGTGCGACCGTTATCGAGTAGCACGACATGAAATTCCTCCGGACCATCCGGCTCGTCAGGACGGCGCGGGCCGCCGATGAGCGAGTTGTAACAGGTAAGCGCCTGCCCGGTGCCGCTGGTGGACAGCAACGGCCAGAACAAGCCGAGGTCTTCGACCGACGGCAGGAGTTTCTCGATGCCGACGACGGCGACGTGAATGCGCGGCAGCGAGAAACACAGGCGCGCGTTGCCTTCGTTTTCAGTGAGCGCGATCATGCCGGTGTTTGCGATGGCGAAGTTGGCGCCGGTGATGCCCATTTCGGCTGAAAGAAATTCGGCGCGCAATTTCTCGCGAGCGATCATCGTCAGCTCTTCGGCGCTGCCAGCGGGCGGGGCGCCGAGCTTGTCTTCAAACGTGTGGGCGATGTCTGCCTTTGTAAGATGCATGACCGGCGTCACGATGTGATAAGGAGACTCGCCACGAATCTGACAAATGTATTCGCCGAAATCGGTTTCGACAGGCTGGATGCCGGCGTCCAGCAGCGCTTGGTTGAGGTGAATCTCTTCGGTCGTCATGGATTTGGATTTGACGACCTTGCGGACGTGGTTTCGGTGGGCAACGTCGAGGATGTACCGGCGCGCGTCTTCACCGGTCTCTGCCCAAAACACGTGACCGCCATTCTCGATGACGTTGCGCTCGAATTGCTCGAGATACCGGTCGAGGTGATTGACTGTCTCCCACTTGATCGCGGCAGCGCGCGCGCGCGCGTTCTGCCAGTCCGCGAAGCGCGACTTGCCCTTGGTAACGGCAGCGTCGTAGGTCGCAATCGCCTTTTGGAGGATGGCGCGATGACGCAGGTCAGCGGTCTTCTGCGTCGCGTTACGGGCGAATTGTTCGGCGGTCGCGCTCATGCGGTCGAGGCTAACACCTCGGCGAGTGAGATCGTCTTGGTTGGCAGTTTGTGGCGCTGCAGATAGCCCTCGATCTGCATCAGGCAACTGGAGTCGCCGGAGACGACGTATTGCGCGCCTGAATTCTGAATCGAAGTCGCCTTCACTTCATCCATCGCATACGAAATCATTGGGAACTTGACCGAGAACATGCCGCCAAAACCACAGCAGGTCTCGGCTTCGACCATCTCGACCAACTCCAGTCCGAGGACATTGCGCAGCAGTTGGCGCGGCTCGTCCTTGAGACGCAACTCGCGAAGCGCGTGACACGCATCGTGGTACGTCACGCGTGCGGGAAACCTTGCGCCGACGTCCGTGATGCCAAGTCTCTTCACGAGGAACTCCGCGAACTCAAAGGTGTTTGCTGTGACGCGGTTGGCAGCGCCGAGCAATTCCGGGTAAAAGTTTCGGACCATCGCGGTGCACGACCCCGAGGGACAAACAATCGCGTCGGCACCGGCAAACACATCGCAGTAGCGTCGCGCCAGATGGCGGGCTTCGTCCCAGTAGCCGGTGTTGAACGCAGGCTGTCCGCAGCAGGTCTGCGCCTCCGGATAGATCACATCGACACCCACTCGCCGCAGAACCTTTACGGCAGCAACGCCGACGTTGGGGAAGAGTTGATCAACGAAACACGGAATGAACAAGGCGACGCGCATGTCACCGGCCCCGCCGGCCGGTCAGTTTCTCCTCCACATCGAGTTTGAACTTATCGATGAGTTTGCCGACGTATTCGGAAAGATCGCGCGTCTCATCCTGAATTAACGGCGTTAGATCCATCCCGAAGCAGAGCGCGGTGGCTCTGTCGGTAGCATGCGAGTCGAAGAGTGTCGCGTTGGCACGTCGTCGTCCGTTGATTGCCAGATCATAGCGCTTGCCTCCAGCAATCTGCGAAGTGAAGACGCCCATCAAAGCGGCCCCCAACTTATCGTGGCCGGAGACGTCCATCACCACTTTCTCCCTGTCTGGCAGCCAGTCGAGGTCTCGCCACATTTCGCAGCCGATGAGCTGCACGGGTCGTTGGTCCAGCGGCAGTGCTCGCATCGCTTGTAGTCCGGCAATCAACACACCGATGTGCGTGTCGTGCTTGTCGGCGGGACTGTGCGTATAGACAACCCGAGGACGCATCGCAACCAGAATCTCGCGCAAGTCGTCACAAAGTGTCGTGTCTGCCGGGTTCTTAGCGACGCTGCTTGGATAATCGAGCTGGATCATCATACCGTACCGGCCTGTGGTCGCCGCGCGGTTCTGCTCTTGCCGTCGGACATTCGCCATTTGCTCGTCTGTATAACCGGCGAACTGCCCGGTACGAGCACAGCCGCCGCCATTCGTGCAGGTAACGCCCGCGAACCAATTCTGGTTGTTCGAATAGCACTCCACGATGCCGTGAAATGCCATGAACTCCAAGTCGTCCTGATGCGCGCCAACGCCGAGGTGCGTGATGCGCGTCAGGGCTTCGGCACAGGATTTACCGTCGGGGACGAAGATCTCGGCATTCGGATTGTGCAATTCCATTGCCTCATCTCACCGCACGCCGCCAAAACGATGAATGGCAGTGGTGCCGAAGAGACACCAGCCGATTTGGGCGTCAGGTCGTCCGTGAACGTTCGTGCCTCTATAGGTGGGCGGGGCAAAAATCCGTGTGAGGTAGTAGTTTCCGGCAAGTGTCCCCATAATGAATGACATAGCGAATAGCATCCGGTCATCGGTGCGTCAAGCTGCGGAATCGAACCGCGCGATCCATTGGAGGGGTGCTGGACGGTGGGACAAACTATCACGACAAGGTGCGTGAGATCAGATTTGGTGAAGCGAAGTGTTCAGAATTTGAACAAATTACGCTCACATGTCCAGCGTGGCGAGCGATTGTCATTCTCAGGCAAGATGCAGTGATTCTCATTCTTGGATTTCTTTTAATTGAGTCATCCGGCTCTTAGCCTTTTATTTACAGACCTTTAGGTGTCCAACACTTCGCGATTGACAGATGCGATTCTGCCGGACACTCTGTGTGGCACTGAATGTGCAAGTATGTTAGCACGTCGGTAACACAGCTCGGATGATTGTGAATCTAAATACGTGAGGAGGTGAGAATACGAATGACGAAGCGTTTTCAGAAGCTTCTACGGGGGTTGCAGAATCGGTCAGGCCAGAGTTTGGTGGAGTATGCACTGATTCTCGCGCTGATCTCCGTCGTTGCAATCCTGGTGCTGAAAGGCATTGGCACAAGTGTCAATACCAAGCTCAGCAATGTGAACGGCAACCTGCAATAGTCTGTCGTGTGTCAACAACCTTGGGGGAGGGTGACGAGAGAATTTCACTCTTCACTCTCCTTCTGGTTGTGGCGGGTGCCAGCCGTGACACGATGATATTTTCGCGACACGGATGTCTGCGATGGCAATGAATGTCTGGCAACACTGTGGGAGAGTGAATTGGTAATCCGTCAACTAACAAGTAAGGCATGCGCGGCCGGTCGACGTTTGGCGAAGCCGGATGGGATTTCCGGCTGGACGCCCCTGACCGGGCGCGTATATTGTCCGACTGCTATGCAAGGTAAAACTAGGTTTTCGAGTAGCGAAGGGGCGACCATGATCGAGTTCGCCTTCACACTGCCTTTGTTGGCGCTTCTGTTGTTTGCCATCTGCCAGTACGGCTTCATTTTCGGTGCCTACGTGACAATTCGTAATGCGTCTTCGGTAGCGGCCCGTCACGCGATCTTGTACAGGCCAGTTCCAACAGAGGATCAGATCAAGGCTGTTGCGAGAGGGGCGCTCGCGCCGATGCTCAATTCAAATACGACCGCTTCCGTGGTCACGGTCGACACCAACACCACTGTCGCTGGAATTGGGGGAGCGAAGAGCGTGAAGATCGATTACAACCTGAAACTGATTATTCCGTTTGTCGTACCGGGCAAGACCGCCGGCGATTCGGTAACGATTAGTGCAACGACATTCATGCGTTGAGGATGGGTAGCGGAGGTCACGATGAAAGCCAGACTCCAAGTACTCACAAAGCAGTTAAAGAGCAACGAGCGAGGCGCCGCGCTCGTTCTTGTTGTCTTTTTTATGATTGTGCTGTTTGGGTTTGCCGCGCTCTCAATCGATGTGGCTCGGGTTTATCAGGAGCAGCGCCATATCAATGTCGGCACGGATGCCGGCGCGCTGGCCGGCGTGATTCTGCTCCCCAACACGACCGCAGCAATCGCGGAGGCGCGGAATCTCGCAAATGCTAACGGCGTCACGGACGCGGAAATAGCGGCAGGCGCACGAAATGGTTTTCCCGGCCTGATTCAAGTCGGTCAGTGGTCAAATTGGACTGTGAGCGGAGTCGTGAAAGGGGCGTTCTTTGCCAACGCCACTCCACCTAACGCGATCCGTGTGCCAGCGCGACGAACAGTGGAGTTGTACTTCGCCAAGGTTGTCGGCATGGGATTCATGAGACCGGCCGTTGACTCGGTGGCCATCATCGGGAAGATGGCGACCGCCTATGGCGTTCCTAGCAATGCCGTGGCATCGGCGAATATCGGTGATACCGTGACTTTGCACTGGTGGACAAACCCGGCAGGCGGCAACTGGGGTACACTTGATTTGTGTGCCACTCTTTCGGGTCAAAACGATACAGTAGTTGCGCTTTCTGCTGATAGTTGCTTTGCAACGATTGGTGACATCGTCCCAGTCGCCACAGGTTTTGACGGGATCAAACAAGGATTCGCTTCTCGTTATGCCACCGATCCAATCGTAACCATGCCAGTAACCACAGAATTCCCGAGCGGCAGCCACACAGTCACGATCGTCGATTTCGTCCAAGTGCAATTATTAGGTCCCGGTACGGGAGGCGGCTCCGGGTACAGTATTGACGTTAAGATTCTGGCCAAGGGCCTTACGCCCGGCCCTCAAAGAGCTCTGGTTGAATAGAATCTTGTTGCAATTTTGCCGGTAGCGGAACAGAATTTGCTCCGTATCTTGGGGTGGCAGTCGAATAAGGAGGAATGAATGGCTAGAAAACCTGGTGCAGGCGGTATCATTGTGCTCGCACTCATATTTGGTGTGATCACGGCTGTGCTGCTTGGATCTTACCTTCGCAAGCAAGCCGAGAGAGACAAGGAGAACTGGCTGCCGGTGGTCATTGCGGCCCAGAATATCGGCCCGCGCACCAAGATCACACGCGATATGGTGCGTGTGGAGCATTACCCCAAGGAACTGATTGCCGAAGGCGTCTTCGTAAAGCCGGAAGATGTTGAGACGCACATAACCAAGGAGACGATCAAGGCGAAAGATCAGATTCGCAGGTCCTCTCTGCTCGGTGAGGGCGAAGCGATGACGCTGGCGATCAAAGTCTCCCCCGGCATGCGCGCGATCGCCATTGGTGGAGGCGAAGTCCAATTCGTCGGCACGCAGATTCAACCCACTGATCGGGTTGACATTCTTGCCACCTATCAAGATTCGCGGACCCGACTGGAGTTGACCAGAATGATTTTGCAGAACGTTCTCGTGCTGGCGGTCAATCGCGGGAAGACGGACGCCGACGGCAAGGAAGGCGCCAATAGTTCGATGACCATCGAGGTCACTCCCGAGCAGACGGAGTTGATCACGGCGGCCGAACGTTCCGGCAGTTTACGTGTGTCGCTCCGATCGGTCCGTGACGACAATGTTGTGTCGAGTCAGGGCGTCGGCGCGCGTGATTTATCGGGCGGTGGCCCGCTCGCACCGGAGACGGGGAGTCAGCAGTCGGAAAAGACGCCGATATTCATCATGCCTCCGTCCACAGGATCGCGACCGCGTCCTGAGATTACAATCATTAGAGGCCTAGAGGAAAAAACGATCACGCCGTAAGGAACGAATCATCCAACCAGCCAATCGAAAGGATGGAGCAAACATGAAGACGACCAATAGCAAGAGGTTGCAACCGGGAATGTGGGGGTTGTGTGCGGCGTTGGTGGCCGCGGTTCTATGCGGCGCGAGTGCGTACGCCGACGGTGAAAACGCGGTCCAGGTCAACATTGGCGAAGCCGTCACGTTGAGCGTCGAGAACGTCGCGAAGATCGCGGTGGCTGAACCGGCCATTGCGGATATCGTGTCGCTGTCGGAACGCGAAATCAGCGTCATCGGGAAGAAGGTCGGTACGACGACACTGACGATTGTGCGGTCGGAAGGTAAGCCGACCCAGATTTACCGGATCGAGGTGGGCAACGACGTGGCGGCCAATCTCATTCGTAAAATGGTCAACTCTCCCAACATCGTCGTGCGGGTCGTTGGGGACACAGTGGTACTGGACGGCAAAGTAGATGACGAGTTGGACGCGCAACGCGCCTTGCTGGTCGCCAGTGCGTATTACAAGGACAAAGTCGTCAATCTGCTCGAGATTCAAAAACCCCGTCAGATCAGAATCCGCACGCGAGTGGCAGAGGTCAATATCGCTGCGGTCAAGAACCTCGGTTTCAAATGGTTTGGCCCGGCTGGCGAGTTGAAGTATTCGGTCGACTATACTGGACCGGGCCAACTGCTGGGCCTGCCGTTTAGCGATTCGGTCATCAACGGCTTGGTTCAATCCACGGGCAATGGCGGAAGCGCCTCAGGCAGCCCGGGCAGCACCGACAACGGCGCGGATGTTGTCCTGCAGTTACTGATCAGCAAGGGCTACGCCCGGCTGCTCTCCGAGCCAACGTTGGTCACCTACAGCGGGAAGGAAGCCAGCTTCCTCGTCGGTGAAGAGCGTCCGATTATCCAGCAGTTGCCACAATCATTTACGGTCGAATTCAAGGAAGTCGGCGTCCGCATGAAAATCAAGCCGACCGCCGACAGTCAAAACCAGATTAACACCACGATCCACGCGGAAGTCAGTCAGGTGACCGGCACGATCGGCGCGTTCGCCATCCCGGTGATTGGTACAAAGAAATCCGACACGACACTGCAGGTCAAAGACGGACAAACCATCGTCATTGCCGGCATGCTCGACAACAACATCAGCAAGGACGCGTTCCGAAAGCTTCCGTGGCTCGCCGACATTCCGATTTTCGGTGCGCTGTTCCGCAACAAGGAATTTGAGAAGTTCCAGCGCGAAGTCCTGTTCTTCGTCACCCCGTCGGTCATCAAGGACGTTGAAGCGGATACTGCGAGCGCGGGCCAGACCCCATACATGAAGCAATGGCACGGGAAGGACGCCGACAAGGACGTGCTGGAATTGCCCAATAAGAGGGACGATTGGGGCATGCACGACTTTAACCGCATGGGCGTGCCGGAAGGCAGGCCGGCCACCGAAGATAGGTCCGCGACCAGCACAGAACCGACCACGAACTTCAGCCCGGCTCGACCGGCGGGAGAATAATCCCCAGTACTGGAGCTATGGAGGCAATCACCGTCATACTCGCCGAGAACGAATTGGCCGAGCGCGAGAAGATCAAGAGTCTGCTCGCCAACGAGGCGGATATTCAAGTAATTGGCGAGGCCCGTGACGGGCGAGAGTGTCTCGACTTGGTTCGCCGGCAGCGCCCGACAATTGCGCTAATCAAGCAAGACCTGCCGGTGGTCAATGGCTTGGCGGCGGCCGAGCAGATCTCCACCGAGGTGCCGGAAGTCGGCGTTATTCTCATCCTTACCGGCTCGGAGGGAGAAGAGGTCTGGCACAAGATGCTGCGCGCTGGTATCAAGGAGTTCCTGACCCGGCCAATCACTGGCGACAGGTTAGTTGAGGAGGTTCGCAAGGTTGCGCATCTCCAGAGACCAGCCCAGAGGGCCGGGGCGGCAACAGTCGAGCCTGAGGCACCGAAGCGGCGCATTATTGCGGTGACCGGGCCGCGGGGTGGTTGTGGCAAAACAGTGGTCGCCACAAACCTGGCCGTTGCCATGGCCCGCGAGAATGAGAGAATCGCCCTCATCGACCTGAACCTCTGGGGCGGGGACATCGCGATGCTGCTCGACATGACACCGCGCCGCACGCTGGGCGATTTGCTGCCGGGGTTTGGCGGGATTGATTACGATGTTGTGGACAGTGTCATCGGCAAACACTCCTCCGGGGCTGCGGTACTGGCGGCGCCGTTGACAGGGACGTTTGATGGCTCGACGCTGTCGCGCTACATAGTGCAAAGCATTCTCGAGGCACTGCGGGAACACTACGAGTGCACGATCATCGATACCGGGTACGCGAATCTTGAATCCACGTTGGCCGCCATGGACTACTCGGATCTGATTCTCGTGATCCTTAGCATGGATTTGCCGCGTCTGCGCGATGGTAAGCTGTATCTGAAGAACCTCATCGCGGCCAATTATCCGAAGGAGAAAATCCGCGTTGTCGTCAACCGGGCTACTGGTTCGAAGGAAATCGGAGCGGGTGAGGTGGAATCGATTCTGGAGTTTCCGGTCACCGCGCAGCTTCCCAATGACGAAGTGCTGGTCAGCTCGTCGGTGAACTTGGGGCAACCATTCGTTAGCTCCAGTCCGAACAAACAACTATCCAAGGCGGTCATCGAGTTGGCCGAGACGTTGTCCCCCGCGGCAGTGGGCGCTGGCGGAAAGAAGCGCGCGGGGGCACGGTGGTTCTCGTTCATGCACTAGCTTCCATTGAATGAGGGATTAATTACCATGCCTCCTACCCCCGAAATTAGCTCGCAACTTTATAGAGAATCCAAGAGCGCGATCCTTGGCTACTTGGTTCAGAACATCGACCAGAAGCTCTTGGAGAAAGGCGATGAGACTCTGCTGCGCCGCCGCGTCGAAGAGTTAGTCGAGGAAAAGCTCCGCGCGGATAAACTTCCCTACTCGCGCCAGGTCCGCAACCGACTCGTGTCCGATATGGCGGACGAAGTTTTGGGATACGGACCCATTGAGCCGCTGTTGCGCGATCCGACGGTGACGGAAGTGATGGTGAATCGTCCCGACCAGGTGTACTGCGAACGCTTCGGCAAGCTGGAGCTGACCGACGTTTCGTTTCGCGATGTCGACCATATCCGGCATGTCATTGACAAGATTGTGACCCCGCTCGGGCGTCGCGTGGATGAGTCCAGTCCGATGGTGGACGCCCGCCTACCGGACGGGTCGCGCGTGAATGCGATCATTGCCCCGCTCTCGCTGAATGGGCCGGTGTTGACGATTCGAAAATTCTCTGTCGACCCCTACACGGTTGAAGACTTGATCGGGTTTGGCTCAGTCACGCAAGGTATGGCGGCGTTTCTGGCTGCGTGTGTGAAAGTAAAGCTCAACATCATTGTCTCCGGCGGCACCGGCAGTGGCAAGACGACGTTGTTGAATGTGCTATCTTCGTTCATCCCGGAAGGCGAGCGCATCGTGACGATCGAAGACGCCGCGGAATTGAAACTGCATCAACCACATGTTGTCCGTCTCGAGTCACGTCCGCCGAACATCGAAGGCAAAGGCGAGATCATGATTCGCGACCTCGTCCGCAATTCTTTGCGCATGCGCCCCGACCGGATCATCGTGGGCGAAGTGCGCGGCGGCGAAACGCTGGATATGTTGCAGGCCATGAACACCGGCCACGAGGGATCGCTTTCCACCGTTCATGCCAACACGCCTCGCGATGCCTTGGCGCGCATGGAGACGATGGTAATGATGTCCGGCATGGACCTGCCGTCGCGCGCCATTCGGGAACAGGTCGCGTCGGCCGTTCACATCATCGTCCAAATCGGTCGCCTATCCGACGGGAGCCGCAAAGTCGTTAGCGTCAGCGAAGTCCAGGGGATGGAAGGCAATGTGATCGTTCTGCAAGATGTGTTTGCGTTCCAGCAGAAGGGTGTGGGCGAGGGCGGCAAGGTGCTTGGCACCATGCAAGCGACCGGGATGGTGCCAAAATTCGTGGACCGCTTCAATGCGGCCGGCGTGCACTTGCCAGCAGAGATCTTCAAACGACAGGGGGATCTGCGCTAACGCATGACTCCACTGATTCTTATCGGCTTTTTTTTGACCGCGTTTGTCAGCTTGCTGTTGTACGGTCTGTCGGTCGCATTTGGTCGGCGTCGTGCCATTCTGGCGGAACGTTTGGAGACATACGCCGCGATTGAAGAAGAGGCAGCCATGGCTGCCGGCACGGAGATGCAGCAAACTAGTCCGCTGCAACGCATCTTGCGCGTCCTCCTCGGCCAGTCTTACATGCAGACGATCGAGGAGAATCTCGCACAAGCGGATATCCCTATGCGGCCGTCGGAATATGTTCTGGCCCGATTGGTTCTGGCCGGGATCGGCTTTTTGGCGGGCCTCTACGGACTGGGCTATTCACACAGCGGCATCTTCTTTGCCGTGGTGGGCTTCTTTGCGCCGGCTCTGGCCGTGAAGATTCATCAAAGTCGCCGGCGGGCCAAGTTTGTCTCGCAATTGGCGGATGCGCTGATGTTGCTGACCAACTCGTTGCGATCGGGCTACGGCTTCTTGAAGGGACTGGAATTGATTGCCAAGGAAATGGCCGATCCCATCTCCAAGGAACTGAACCGGATGTTACGCGAGATCAATTTGGGCACGACCGTTGACCAGGCGCTACTGAACCTCGGGCGCCGGGTCAATAGCCTGGACTTGGACATCGTCATCAGCGCCTTTCTAATCCAAAAGGATGTCGGTGGCAATCTGACAGAAATCATGGAGAAGGTCGCCGAGACAATTCGTGAACGGTTGCGTATTCAAGGCGACATCCGCGTGCTGACGGCCCAAGGGCGAATGTCGGGATTGGTTGTGGGATTGTTGCCGCTCGGGTTGTTTATGTTTTTCCTGCTGCGGACGCCGGACTATTTCAAGCCGATGTTTGATCCGCCGCTCATTCCCATCACCACAGGCTTGAACGTCCCGGTTGGTGTACTCCTGCTCCTCGGCGCGTTTGGCTGGCAGATGTTGGGCGGGTATTTCATTTACCGCATCATTAATATTCGGGTCTAGTCATGCTGATACTGGCACTGATATTCTTGGTTGGCTTCTTCATCCTACTCGGGCTCGGGTGGTACCGCAGTTCCTCCCGGTTTGCTGTCGAAAAGCGCATTGAGAAGATTCGAATTAGCGACGATCAAACGGTCGAAGAGGAACTTAACAAGCCGTTCCTTCAACGCGTGTTGCTCCCGTTCGGCGAGAGCATCGCCAAAATCTTTCGCGGTTACACGCCTGCGGAAATTTCGGAGCGCACGCACCATAAACTGGTGATGTCCGGACTCTTTCCCCGCGTCACGGCAGCGCAATTGCTCGGCTTATGCTGGCTGAGCTTGGCAGGCGGAGTGTTGTTGATGCTCCTGCTCCTGTTCTCACTCGCTCAAGGAGCTGGCGGCAGTGTGCGGTTGGATGACCCGATCAATATTGCCTACCTTTTGGTGTCTGCCGCGGGCGGTTACATGCTGCCGCAGTTCATGCTCAGCCGCAAGGTGTCCACGCGGCAAGAGGATATTCTGTTGTCGCTGCCGTATGCGATTGATATTCTGTCGATCAGTGTCGAAGCCGGCATGGGTTTCGACGCGGGGGTGGGCTACACCATGCGCAAGACCAAGGGCCCGTTAGCGGAGGAATTTGCCAAGACCCTCAACGAGATTCGCCTCGGCAAACCCCGGCTGGAAGCGCTCGAGGATCTCGGTAATCGCACGGGCGTCGACGAACTGAAGACCTTCGTGACCGCTGTCGTGCACGCCAGCCGGCTTGGCGGCAGTATCACCAATACGCTGCGTATCCAGGCCGATTCGATGCGGGTCCGTCGCCGGCAACGCGCCCAGGAACAAGCCATGAAAGCGCCGGTCAAGATGGTGTTCCCGCTGGTGCTGTTTATCTTCCCGGCGCTGTTCGTCGTTATTCTTGGACCAGCAGGCATGTCCATTTACCGCCAGTTGCTGCAGTAGGTAAAGGACGAAGGGCAGAAGCATGATTTTGGTCAACGCCACTCGAAAGACAACGGTTTCAGACCGGTGTCACTTTGCCAACTCGGTCTTCAAGCGCATGGTCGGCTTGCTGAACCGCCGAGCTTTAGCGCAAGGCGAAGGATTGTTGCTGGATCGTTGTTACGGGATCCACACCATCGGCATGCGGTTTCCGATTGACGTGCTGTTCCTCGACAAGGAACTGCGTGTCATTCGCGCTGTGCCAGCCTTGCCGCCGTTTCGCACCTGCGTCGTCAAACAGGCTGTCTACGTATTGGAGTTACCGGTCGGCTCGATCCAGCGCTCCCAGACCAGTGCCGGTGACCAAATTCAGATGCGGACAGTTGCCCAGGATGCGACGTCGATCCAACAAGGCGATCCACTGGGAAAGGCTCAGGCCGCGCCCCGATAAGTCGCCGCGATCCGGCAATACTTCTCCGCCCATGATTTGATAGCGCGGCGTTCCTTGTCACCCAGTGTGCTGATGACTTTGGCCGGCGAGCCGTACACGAGTGAGCCAGGCGGTACGGCCAGCTGCTCGATCAGCAACGCCGCCGCGCCAATGATACTTTGCTCGCCGACCACGACGCCGTTCATCAAGATCGCCCCCATTCCGATCAGCACTTCATCCTTCACGGTGCACGCGTGTAGAATCGCCCGGTGCCCCACCGTCACGTAGTTGCCGACAACGCACGCGTGCTGATCAGCGACATGACAAACAGTCAGATCCTGGATATTACTGTGGTGCCCGATTTCCACGCGGTTGATGTCGCCGCGTAACACGCTGCCAAACCAAATGCTCGAAGCTTCGCCAACGACCACTTCGCCGATCAATTGCGCGCCCTCCGCCACAAACACATCGCGGCCGAGTTGCGGCTGCTTACCACAATGGGTGTGAATGTTCATTGCGATTGATTTTGGCGGGCTTCCACGCCAAATTGAAAGCCGAAAGTTGCCATGACCGCCCCCCAACGCATCACCGTCCGCCTCGGCGACGACTTCAACTGGTGGATCGAATCCTCTGACGCGCCCACATCGACCGCCCGCGGCGTCCTCGACCCCCGGCAAGTTGCGTACCTTGCCGAAGCGCTCGACAGCTACCGGCCCTACGGTTTCCGGCCCCAAGAATTCGCCGACGCATTTCAATCCTACCGGATTGACGCTGAGATTTCCAAGGGCGTGCTCCGGTTGGCGGCCACAGAGGAAGATGGCGAGGTCTTCGCACTACCCATCCTAGGCGCCGACGATGATGGCACGTATTTCGATCTGCTCGACACGATCAGCACCGCCCGCATCCGCAAACTCAACGCCCCCCATCATTTCGCCCGCCAATGCACGGAAGACGAAATGGTCGAGGAACTCGAGGCGCTGGACTCGGACCGGTATTTCAGCGCCGACTCGATTCACGCTTTCGACGAGATCAACGAAATCCTCGAATGGAGTCCCGCCGAATGGAACGAATCTGCCGAGCGTTGATCGTTGTATTGTTCGTGCCGGCCTGTCGAGCGGATTGGTCGACCCTCGACCACTATCAGTGCACGATCACCCGCACCGAATTCGAGACCTTGCTCACCAACGTTTACGACCCCAGCCGCGCTCTCACCCGTTGCCTCACGTTCGCCTCTAACTCCGTTACCATTGGCGACTACTGGCTGCACTTCGCCTCGTCATCGCCCGGCACCCACCGCTCATTGTCACTCCACCGTGTCGTCCTCGATCCCGGTCACATCGGCGGCGAATGGGCCCGCCTGGAAGAACGCTTCTTCGTCCGCGGCAAGGATCGCCCGGTGCAGGAAGCTGCGTTGAACCTCATCGTCGCGCGCCTGTTACGCAGGAAACTCGAGGCCGCTGGTGTGACTGTCCTGCTCACCAAAGACGGTTTCCAGCCGGTCACCGACAAGCGTCCCGAGGACTTTCGCGCCCAAGCCGAACGTGAAGTGCCGGCCAGTGATGATGAGGCCAATCGTGCCGACGCCGTGCGCAAGCGATCGGAACTGCTCTTCTACCGTAGCGCCGAGATCGCCGCGCGTGCCCGGCTTATCAACGAGCGACTCAAGCCCGATTTGACGATCTGCATCCACTTCAACGCCCTCGAATGGAACGAATGCCATGATCTTGTGGACGACAACCGGCTGGTCGTTTTCGTCCACGGGAATTACCTGCCGGCCGAGTTGGCCGACGACGACCAGAAGCTGCGCCTATTTCAAAAGCTGCTGGAACGCTCACACGAAGTCGAGCAGACCGTGGCCGAATCGGTCGCCACCGCCCTCGCGCGCGCTACCTGCCTACCGCCGCCGAGCAACGGACCGTACGTCCGGCCCCGCAATCTTGCGGCCAATCGCCTCTACGACGGTCCGGTTGTCTACCTTGAGCCGTACTTCATGAACAACCGCAGCGTTTACCAGCGCATCCAAATGGGCGATTACGATGGGGAACGAGAAGTTGAAGGCAAACCGGTCAAGAGTATTTTCCGCGAGTATGCGGATGCGGTAATGGAAGGACTCGCCCAGTTTATCCCCCGGTAACGAGATAAAGTACAAGTCGCGGGCTTTTGTCTTGATTCACTTTCGCTTTCTGGGAAAATCCACGACGTCACACTGCGAGCAAACCCGGAGATTTCTCTATGCCTGTGGATACCTCGAAGATTCGTACCGTAGCCGCGGTTGGTCACGCTTCCAGCGGCAAGACTTCGCTCGTCGACGCCGCGCTGTTTATCGCCAAGGCCGTGGACAAGCACGGTCGGGTCGCTAGCGGCACGAGCAATGCCGATTGCCTGCCGGACGAACTCGATCGCAAGATCACGATTCACGCCAAGCCATTTCACTGTAAGTGGCAGGAGCATCACATCACGTTGCTTGACACGCCCGGCTTCGCCGATTTCTACGGCGAGACGATGGCAGCCATCCGGGCTGCGGACGCCGCCATTATCGTCCTTGACGGCGTGGGCGGAGTCGAAGTCGGCACCCGGCGCGTATGGAAACTGCTCGACGAAATGCAAAAACCACGACTAGTGTTCATCAGTAAACTCGACAAAGATCAGAGCGACTTCTCCCGGTGCGTCGACCAGATCCGCAGCGTGTTCGGTAAGAACTGCATCCCGTTTGAACTGCCACTCGGCTCGCAGGCCAACTTCTCGAAGGTGCTCAACTTGCGCACCACGCCCGAAGCCGATGTGCCGGCGGAGTTGCGCGAGCAATTCCACAAGGCGCACGAAAGCCTCGAAGAAGCTGCCGCCGAACAGGACGACAAGCTGCTTGAAGAATTCCTCGGCGGCCAGGCCCTCACGCTCGATGAAATCACCAACGGCACGCACCTCGGCGTCGCCCGCGGCACGACCGTGCCGATTTATTGCGGCAGCCCGGAGAGGGAACTCGGGGTCCGCCAATTACTTGAAGGCATCATCGCGCTCCTGCCCTCGCCGCTCGACCGCGGCGCGGTACCGGCCGAGGATGGTTCGCCGATCGAACCGAAGGCCGCCGCGCCGTTTGCCGGCTTCGTCTTCAAGGCGACGGTTGATCCGTATGCCGGTCACCTCGCGTACGTGCGCGTCGTCGCCGGTACGCTTCGATCTGACATGGACGTTGTCAATGTCACGCGCGGCGGCAAAGAGCGCATCCCGCAGTTGCTCCGTGTTCAGGGCAAGACGCAAACGGTCGTCGCCGATGCCGGCCCCGGTGAGATTGTCGCGCTGGCCAAACTCAAGGACACACACATCAATAACACACTCTGTGATACCGGGCGACGCGTCACGTTTCCAGTTATCAAGTTCCCACAGCCGGTGATGAGCTTTGCCGTGCATCCGCACACACAAAAGGACGAAGAGAAAATCAGCATGGCGCTGCACCGGTTACTTGAAGAAGACCCGACCTTCCATATGCAACGCAACCCCAACACCAAAGAACTCGTCATCTCCGGCATGGGCGACATGCACTTGGCTGTGGTCGTGGACAACATGAAGAAGAAACTCGGCGTCAACGTGGACCTCAGCACGCCGAAAGTTGACTACAAGGAAACAATCACCGGCAAGGGCGACGGCCATTACAAACACAAGAAACAGTCCGGTGGCCACGGCCAGTACGGTGAAGCGTATCTCCGTGTCGAGCCGCGCGCGCGCGGCGCCGGCTTCGAGTTCGACAGTGAAGTTGTCGGAGGCGCGATCCCGCGCAACTTTATACCCGCCGTTGAGAAGGGCTGTGTCGAAGCGTTGGGCGGTGGGGTCGTGGCCGGCTACCCGGTCGTGGACGTGAAGGCGATCGTGTTCGACGGCTCGTATCACGACGTGGATTCCAACGAAATCAGTTTCAAGATTGCCGGCCTGCACGCGTTCAAGGAAGCGGTTCAGAAAGCTCGCCCCGTCCTTCTCGAGCCGGTCATGAACGTGACCGTCTATGCGCCCGATCAATTCATGGGCGACATCACCGGCGACCTCAACCATCGTCGCGGCCGCATTCTGACGGTTGAGCCTGTGGACGGCATGCAGGCGATCAAAGCTCAAGTCCCCCAAGCGGAAATTTTCAAGTACGCCAGCGAACTGCGCTCGATGACCGGCGGCCGCGGCAGTTTCGAGATGGAATTCTCCCATTACGAGCAAGTCCCCGCCCATATTGCTCAGAAGGTCGTCGCCGAGACCCAAGCGGCCAGGAAAACTGAATAAACCTTCCGCGCGCACCGTCTTTCCAGCCGGATTGACGATGCGAACGCTTTTTGCTACAACCCCAGTCGCCGAGTATCCCGGGCGGGGAAGCATCCTCGTAGACGAAGAATCTGTGCCTACTTCTCAAATCATCGAAGCCCTGGCCATCTCCACAGCGCGCAAAGTGGTTCCGAGCGATGTGTCGCCGGCGGAACGCGTGCTGACTGACGGGAAGTTCTTCCGCGTCGGCGCTCATAAATTTCACCCCAAAGGGGTGACTTACGGGCCGTTCGCGCCGGACGCATCGGGCTGTACATTCCCGGCGCCTGAGCAAGTCGAAAGCGATTTCGCGCTGATCAAGACGCTCAACGCTAACTGCGTCCGCGCCTACCACATTCCGCCGCGGTGGTTTCTCGACTTGGCGCACGCGCACGCGCTGAAGATTCTCGTCGACTACTACTGGCCCAAACACACGTGTTTTCTTGACGATGCGGAATCCATGGAGTTTGCCCGGCGTGAGACGCGCAAAGCCGCCGAAGCGCTGGCCGGTCACCCGGCGGTGTTTGCGCTTACGCTCGCCAACGAAATCCCGCCGGACATCGCGCGCTGGTACGGCGCGAAACGGATCGAAGCGTTCCTTGACGAACTGGCGGGCATCGTCAAGAGCGTTGACCCGCAGCGGCTCGTCACGTTCGTTAATTTCCCGCCGACGGAATTTCTGCAGCCGCAGAGCATTGATTTCCTCAGCTTCAACGTGTACCTGCACGATCCAAAACCGTTTTCCAATTATCTGGACCGGTTGCAGAGCATTGCCGGGGGCAAGCCTCTCATGCTCGCCGAGTTCGGCATCGATTCGCAGCGCGAGGGCGAGGAACGCAAAGCGCAAATCCTCAGCGGCCACATCGAGATCGCTTTTCGCGCGGGACTGGCCGGGGCGTTCATCTTTTCGTTCACGGACGACTGGCATACCGGCGGACACCAGATCGACAACTGGTTCTTCGGGCTAACCGACCGCGACCGCAAACCGCGCCGGTCGTTCTACGCGGTGGCCGAACAGTTCCGTCGCGCGCCGAGTTTCCCGTTGCCGGAATATCCGCGCGTCAGCATCGTGGTCGCCAGCTACAACGGCGGGCGTACGTTGCCAGCGTGCCTAAACTCGCTCACGCATCTCAATTACTCAAACTACGAAATCGTCCTCGTCGATGATGGCTCGACCGACGACACGGCAAAACTCTCCGCGCAGTTCCCCAGCGTGCGGGCGATTCACCAGAAGAACATGGGCTTAAGCGCCGCTCGAAATGCGGGCATTCGCGCCGCGACCGGTGACATCGTCGCGTTCACCGACAGCGACTGCCGGGCGGATGAAGATTGGCTCTACTACTTGGTCGGCGATCTCTTGAAGACCGACGCGAGTGCGATCGGCGGTCACAATTTTTCTCCTCCGGAAGACAATTGGGTGGCCGGCGCCGTCGCCGTTGCGCCGGGTGGACCGGCGCACGTGATGTTGGATGATCGCAACGCCGAGCACATTCCCGGCTGTAACATGGCCTTTTGGAAATGGGCGCTCAACGAGATCGAAGGTTTCGATTCGATTTACCGGGCCGCCGGCGACGACGTGGACGTGTGCTGGCGCTTGCTTCAACGCAGCTACAAGATCGCGTTCTCCCATGCCGGCTTCGTGTGGCATTACCGGCGCAATACCATCGGCGCCTATTTGAAACAGCAGCGCGGCTACGGTATGGCGGAGGCTCTGTTACGACACAAGCACCCGGAATACTTCAACAACCTCGGCGCGATGCGGTGGCGCGGGCGTATCTACAATCCGTCGCGGACCGCCGGGTTGTTTGGCCGGTTCGTCATTTATCACGGCATTTTCGGCAGCGGGTTGTTCCAGACGTTGTACACGCCCGAGCCGGCGGGGTTGGTGGCGTTGCTGACAAGTCTGGAATGGCACGTCTTGTTCACGCTCAGCGGGGTATTGCTGACTTTGGTGTGGCCGGCGTTGTGGCCGGTGCCGGCGTTGACAGCCGGAGCGAGCTTGGCGGTAGCGATTGCCGCAGCGATCCGCGTCGAGCTGCCGGCGTGGCAGCGGCATCGCTGGTCGCGGCCGATGGTGGCGCTGATGTATCTGTTGCAACCCATCGTGCGGGGCTGGCCTCGGTACGCCCACCGGTTGCAGCGCTCCGAAACGCCGACTACCGCCCGCGCCAACGTGCACGAGATGGCGGAGCGGTACGGTGGGGTCGGGAGCATTTACACGGTGCATTATTGGAACGAGGACGGCATCGAACGGTTTGCGTTTTTGTCAAAGCTGCTGGAAGTCCTCGACCGCGACGACTGGCAGGCGAGCGCTGACAGCGGTTGGGATGAACATGACGTGACGATCTTCGGCGACCGGTTTACGAGGGTGGATGTTCACACCGTTGCCGAGAATCACGGCGGTAACAAGCGGCTGTTACGCGCGAAGTTGAGCGCGCGCTGGACGCTGCCGGGCAAGGTGTTTCTCTGGACGGTCGTGCTGCTCGTGGCGCTGTTCGTTTTCGTTACGTCACATGCGCTGTGGGCCTTGTCGGCCTGGCTGCTGGTTGCCATCGTGACCGTTTACCTGCACTTGCGCGCGCATCGCACGCTGCGGTTGGGAACCGCGCTTCTCGATTTGGCGGCGCAGGAGATGAAGCTCATCAAGCTCAACGCACCGAAAAAGTTCGTCAAGCCGGACTGAGTCCGCATTCCCGCAGTAATTTCCCAATCACTCTGTCCGACCCGAAGTACTCCTCGGCTACCCGACGCGCCGTGAGGCAATGCCGCTCATAATCACCATTGATCGTCTCCAGAGCGGCGGCGATATCATCCGCATCATTGAATGCAAACAGCCCCTCGCCGCATGGCAGGTGTTCGCTGAACCCGGTGTCCTGCACGATCGCCGGCTTGCCCATCGCGAGATAGTTGGCCGTCCGGTCGCTGAACCAACCGCTGCGGGTCTTGACGTAAGTATTCTTCGCCACTGCAAATTCGCCACGTGAACGCCCGATGTAATCGAGGTAAGCCTCGACGTTGATCGTTGCCGGCAACGCCGCCGTCACTTCCCAGCCTGCCGCCCGCAGCCGGTCGGTGGGCGCGTCCGGTCCGGCCATCGCCAACTCGAACTGCCGGCCCGCGCGCAGCGGCAAATCGAGCAATTTGAGCAATTCGACATCCTTCTGTCCATACGTCTTGCCCTGGTACTCAACGTTGCCGTAGGCCGTCCAACTCATCACGGTCGTGAAGAATCGCGCGTCGGGCACGAAGCGAGGCTGGACGAGATCGAGCGCAATCGGCGGTCGCGTCGGTCGCCAGTTCAGGCCGTGCGTCGGAATCGGGCAATCGGGTTTGCCGATTCGTTCGCCGAATGTGACGTGGTGATTGAACTCCAACGGCGACGCATAACCGGCGCAAGCCGTCGGCGACATCTTGAACTGTGTAAAGCCGGGGTCGGCGTCGAGAAACACGCGGGTCCGGCAGTCGCGAAATTCATCGAGCCACGTCGTCGCGCCCCAACTGATTAGCACCGCCGCCTCCCGGCACAACGCGGCAACCTCGGAACGCGACAGACCGTGGAACGTCTCGCGCGCATCCACGTAGCACCACCGGCCGAGGCCAAACTTCTCGAACGTGCGGCGCATGACCGCGATGCCGGTCGTCGGATCATCGCTCATCGCGTTGGTTTGCGGATCGTAACACGCGTTAGCCCAGCCATGGTGTTCGACGAACACCGGGTCGAAGCCGAGCCGTTGCAGTCCCGCCAACAAATGCGATTGCGCGAGGATGAACCCGCCGAGCGGATACCGCACGAGATACCCGGCAACCAGAGCGACCGGCTTTACCCCGCTCCGAGCGGGGTTCATGCCACCGCCTCGAGCAGTTTGCCGAGCACTTTCCGTGCGTCGAACATCTCTTCGGCAACCGCGCGCGCCTCGGTGGAGTGGTGGGTATAGTCCGCATTGACTTCCTCGATTCCGGCGACCGCCTCCTCGATTGTATCGAACGCGAAGAGTCCATCGCCGGTCGGATAGACGCGACTCCAGCCGGTATCCTGCAACACGCATGGCCGGCCCAGCGCAAGATAACACGCGCTCCGACAACTGAACCAGCCGCTGCGCGATTTGACGTAGCCTTCCTTCGCGATGCTCCACTCGCCTTTCGAGGTGCGCAGATAATCCCGGTACGCCCACGGGTCCGGTAACCGCTCGCCCGGCTCTACGATCTGCCAGCCCTTTTCGCGCAACATCTCCGTCGGACGTTTCATGCCCGGCCCCATTCCCATCGCGATCTCGAACCTCTGCGTCGTCCGGCCCGGCAAGTCCACGAACTTCAGAAACTCCACGTCCTTCTGTCCCCACGTGTCGCTGTTGTACTCACACGGCTTGTAAGAAACCCAATTCATGACCGTCGTGAAAACATCCCGCACCACATTGTTGTCATGCTGAGCTTGTCGAAGCATCTCTGCCGTCTTGGGGACAGACCCTTCGCCTTCGCTCAGGGTGACATGCGAGGGTGAAGGGCTTGGCCACCAATCGAGCACGATCGGCTGCCGGGTCGGAATCCACTTCAGCCCCGCGGTCGGCACGCGGCAGTCGGGCGCGCCAATGTTCTCGGCAAACGTGAAATGAAAATCATGGGCGTGGATGCGCTCGATTACGTCCTGCTGGCCGGATTCGAGCGCCACTTGAGTGAACATGGGGTCGGAGTCGAGGAAGATTTTCTTGGGGATGCGCAAATACTCCGGCCGCAACCAACCACAGCCGGACACGTTGAGAAACACGTCGGCGCTGGCGCAAAACGCCTTGGCGTCCGCCTCGCTGACGCCATGATAGCTCTCATCCGCTGCGTTCCGGTAGATCCAATGTCCGGCCAGTCCGAGTTTGGTCATCACGTCGCCGAGATATCGGACGTTGTAGCTGCAATCGGCGCTGATGGTGTTGCCGACCGGGTCATACGGCCACATCTCAGTGTCTTCGAGATAGAACACCTCGTGCCCGAGTTGCCGGAAACCTTCGACGTATTGCAGATAATCCCACGCCACGCCGCCGAAGGCATACTGCCCGACCAAGCCGGTGACGATGATCCGCATGGTGGAGGTTATACCGGCCGCCGCAACCGAAGACAATCGCCAAGCCGAGCGAAGCACGACACGGTTCTCCGCAAACGCCAAGGTCGCCAAGCGCAGAGGGAAGGCAACCCGGGAAGTGATGATATATCGCTTAGCGATATATCATGACTGGACGTGGTGAGCGGATTGAAACCACAGAGACACAGAGGACACCCAGAGGAGTCGCCAGAGGGCCACGCGGAAACTGTGTTGAGCCTCGAAGCATCGTGGCGGCGGGCAGCTAATTCGTGAGCTTGTCGAAGGGTCTCGTCGTCGCTACACTGTCGGCGTTCAGGAGAAACTATCGAGACCGATTAACTAACTCACAAAATTTCGCGTAGCTTCGGCTGCTGTTCACTCCGAAACCTGAGAATTTCGATACGCAGAGCTGCGCTGGAAGCGCGCCCCCACGTGGGGCGCGCCGAAAGCGTTTCTGCGTTGGGCCCCTCAGGTGCCTGGAGTGGGACGCAAGTAAGTGCGTCCCACTTTTGTTTGGGCACCGGGACGCTCGACGCAGATGCAGTTCGGGACACCGGCTGAGCACGTCACAACAGACTCAGCCTGTGCCCACACTCAACTGGATTGGAAAAGAGGCGGTGGTGAATCATCACCACAAAGTGCCGTTCCATCTTCTCAAGGACGTGCCCGATCTTTCCGTCGGCGATCCGGGCAGCGGCAATCTCATCGTGCAGGGCGACAACCTCGTCGCGCTCAAGGCGCTGCTGCCGTACTACGCGAAGCAGGTCAAGTGCATCTACATCGACCCACCGTACAATACCGGGGAAGAAAACTGGAAGTACAACGACAATGTGAACAGCCCAATTATCCGCGACTGGCTTGGTAAGGTCGTGGGTGATGAGGCAACCGATCTTTCGCGCCATGATAAATGGCTCTGCATGATGTATCCGCGCCTACAATTGCTCTGGCAGTTTTTGCGCGACGATGGGGTGATTTTCGTCAGCATAGATGACAATGAAGTTTCCTCGATGCGGATTCTTTTGGACGACATTTTCCAGAAGCCGAATTTTGTGGCGTCGATAATCTGGCAGAAGCGCACATCACCCGATGCTCGTTTGGCAATTGGTCCTGCTCACGATTACGTACTGATGTATGCGAAAAAGATAGATGTGTTGAAGAAGACATTGAATGAACTTCCCATTGGCGGTGA
>CAZMKD010000277.1:0-14941 GCA_964566575.1 uncultured Verrucomicrobiota bacterium | reverse complement strand
TTTGGCACAGCAGGCGGTTCAGGTTTCACCGGTTCCATTCGATTCGCTCCCGCATCACAAGCGGTAGTAGCTGGTGGAGTCACGTACATAGCCCTATTTTGGGAAGACATGCGACAGACTTACGAGGAAATTATTGTAGGGCGTGATGCCCCGTGTTGTTTCGGGGTATCGCGCCGTTCGGGGGTTGGCGGCGACAACGCGGCGCGATACCTACACGACAGGCATCGCGCCCTACAATCCACATTGTTTGGTTGCGGCCTCGTGCCGCGTTAGCTCCTCTGCACTGCCTCACCAACGTTCGCGTGAGATTGATTCCTCTTGTGCGGCGACCACCGACTGGTCGAGCGTTGAGGATTCTACGGCATACACTGCGTCGAGTTTCATCCGTACACATGTCCACGCATGTTTCGCAACGAATGCCTCAATGGCGCGCACATAAATCTCGCGGCGGGACACTTTCATTCTCTTGGCGAGGAGTTCCGCCGCCTCGAATAGCTTGTGGGGAAGCGATATTGCGGTTCTCATTCTAGGACGTGTGGAATCATTGTGCCAATGAGTTGATCAAACTCGCCGCGTAGCCGGCGCCGAAGCCGTTGTTGATGTTGACCACCGTCACGCCGCTGGCGCAGGAGTTGAGCATTGCCAACAGCGCGGCGATGCCGCCGAAGCTCGCACCGTAACCGACGCTGGTGGGCACGGCGATGACCGGCTTGTCCACGAGTCCGCCGACGACGCTGGGGAGCGCGCCTTCCATGCCGGCAATGACGATGAGGACGTTGGCGTCGAGCAGTTCTTCGTGGAGCGCAAGGAGGCGGTGGATGCCGGCAATGCCGACGTCGTAATACTTCTTCACGCGGTTGCCCATGATGTCGGCGGTGACGACGGCCTCTTCGGCGACCGGGATGTCAGTTGTGCCGGCACAGAGGACGGCGATGGTGCCGGTACGCTTGGGGACCGGCTTGCGGACGACGGTGATGGCGCGGGCGGCTTCGTGGTACCGGGCTTTCGGGAAGGCGCGTTTGACGGCCCGGTAGGTTTCCTTGTCGGCGCGGGTGGCAAGCAAGTTGTCGTTGTGCTGGAGAATCTTCTTGGCGATGGCGACGACCTGTGCCGGAGTCTTACCTTCGGAGTAGATGACTTCCGGGAAACCTTTACGCAACGACCGGTGGCCGTCCACTTTCGCGAAGTCGAGATCGTGGGTGTTCAGCGACTTCAATTGCCGGATGGCGGCTTCGACGGATTGCCGGCCGCTACGCACGTCACTTAGCAGGGCGTTTAGCTTTTGGGGATTCATCTTTCTTCGGTTCGAGGGCTTCGAGTCGCGCGATGCGCTTCTTGAGGCTGTCAGCGACGTTTTTCTTGTTCAGGCCGTGGAAAACCTTCTTGTCATCCTCGGTCCAGCCGACGACTTCCAGGTAGCCGCGCAGCGTCGGGAGTAGTTCGGGGTTGTCTTTGCCAAGGTTTTTTTCCTGGAGCGCGAGCAGTTGTTTGTACAGCGGTTCGGCGGATTTCAGTTTCTCCTGCAACCGGTAGTAACTCGCCAACGCCTGGAGCGTCAGGATCAGGTCGGCGTCCTTTTCGCCGGGGTGTTTCTCGCGGATGGCGAGGGCGGCGGTGTAGTAACGCTCCATATCGGCATTCCGCTTCAACTTCTCGCTGACAAAACCGAGGGTGAAGTCCGCCGCGCCGACTTCGGGGGAGTCCGGCCCTTTGCTCTTTTCCCACGCGGCGCGCTCGCGTTCGAGCAACGGCAACTCTTCGGCGTACTTCTTTTGGTTTTGGTAGACCCACGCGAGGCTGCGGACGGTCATGATGGTGTCATTGTGGTCGGGGCCGGGGGTCTTCTCGCGGATCTCCATGCAACGCTTGAAGTAGTCTTCCGCGGCCGGCCAGTTCGTTTGGTCAATTGCAACATTACCGAGGCTATGCAAAGTGCGCGCCTTGGAAGCGGGACTGGTCGCGGCATCCTTCTCCTTCATTGCGAGGATTCGTTCGTAGGTTGCGATGGCCTTGTCGGGCTTCTTCGCGCCGTCGTAGATCGAGGCGAGGTTTTCGAGGACGACGATCAAGTCCTTGTCATCCGGCTGGAGCTTCTGCTCGGCCAGTTTGAGTGCTTCCTCGGCGGTGCTCACCGCCTCGTCGTACTTGCCTTCGCCGTAGAGTTGGACGGCTTTGGAGTTGAGCTTGCCATAGGAGGACTGCTCGGCGACCGACGGCAACACGCCGCCGCTGCAGAGCAAGGCAATTGCAGAAAACGTGAGGATCGTTCTCATGGCGTCATGCTAGCAAATTGCCCACCTCCGCGCCAGTCAGGGCTGGCTCAGATTGATCGACACCGGGATGGTGATGATCCGCTGTTCGGGCAGGTTTGTCTCGAAGGTGAGAATGCCACGATTCGACCGGAGCGGAAGGTCGGTCATTTTCACCACAACTTCAAACTTCTTTTCTTTCTCCAGTTCCACAACCTTCGCGAGTAACCCGTCGAACGTGCTGGCAAAATCGCCAATGATGAGCGGACGATCGGGGCGCGTCGCCGTGATGATGAGCCGGCGCAACGTGTTCCGATCGGGGTCGTCGCCGGGCCAACTTTGTGGATTGAAGATGTCCCAAGTCAACGCTGGCGGCTCGACGTGGACCAGACTCACAACCCGGCCAGCGATAGGGATGAGAAACGCCGGCTTGAGCGCGTTCGTCATGTAGACGCTCAGGATGTCGGTGAACTGCTCCGCCTTGTCGCCGGCCTTGGCTCGAACCACGATCCGAGCCTCGTCTCCGGGCGTGTTGGTGACCGGTTCGATGGATGTGCTTAGAAGTTCGTGCGTGGTTTCCGCTTTGCCGATCAACAGCTTCTTGCCGTCCAACCGCTTGACCTCGATAACTTCGCGCCCGGTGCCGCCGAACGTGAGGTCGTCGAACAGCACCATCGCTGGATCAAACTCGAACACTGCTTTGACTTCGCCTTTGATGGTCAGCTTCGCTTTCGGCTGGTCGGGATCATTGGAGGGAACGGCGATGACCTTCTCCACCGCGCCGCGCGCGTTGGTCAAGTCCAGTGTGAACGTGATTTCGCCCGTCTCGCCGGGCTGGAGCGTGTCCGGCGTGACCCGCGCATCCGTGCAACCGCACGACGGGTCGAGCGTGCCGATCTTCAGCACTGCATCGCCATCGTTGCGGAAGGTGAACTTGCCGCCGAGAGAGTCACCTTCGGTGGACTTGCCGAAGTCGTATACCGTCTGGTCGAAGTGGAGCTTTGGAACGCCTTCCGCGCCGGCCAAGCTTGCCCACAGTACCAGTGCCAGGATTGCCCGCATCATCGTTTTAGTATCTCCAACGCGCGGGCCAACGCCAAGTCGGTTTTCTGCACAGTGTTGGTGTCGATGATCTCATCCGGTGTCAAACCGGTGCCGTGGAAGGATCGCTTCGACGGCGGCAGATACCGGGACACGGGGATCTTCAACCCGAAGCCGTCCGCCAGCGCCACGATTTCATAATGCAACCCGCGCCCGGCCGTCCGTCCGCCCACGAGGACGGAGCGTCCGTTGTCGCGCAGCGCCGCCGCCAGAATCTCCGCCTCCGCCGCCGTGCCGCCGTTGACCAGCAGCGCGACCGGCGCGGAGAACTTTGGAGTGCCATCGCTAACGAACCCGACGCGCTGCTCCGGTCGCGCGAAATCGAGCGCAACAATCCGGGTATCGGCCAGCAAGAATAACCGCGCGTATTGAAGCGCCGCGTCAAACGAGCCGCCGGCATTGTTGCGGAGGTCGAGGATCAGCCGGTGACCTTTCCTGCCGGGCAGGAGTTGCCCGCGCAATTCTTTCGCGCCGGCAGACGTGATCTCCGCGAGCCGGCAATAGGCGATGCTGGGCGCGAGGTTTGTGACTTGGATGGGGCTGGTCACCGGCAACGGAGCCGGCTGTTTGGTCGCGACGAATTGTTCGGGCGTCAGCAAGTCGGCTTCCGGGTCGAGGGAGCGGACAAACTCGCGGAACGCAAGTGTCGCGTGTTCGTTGAGCCGCACTTGATCGGGCGCGATGTAATGCTTCTGCAGTGCGTCGAGTATGTTCGCGAGTTGCCGGAACGTGTCGGCCGCGCCGGGCAAGGGTGTCACCGATTCTTCGGCTCGCGCCGGGATGACCAGCGCGAGCCAAAGCAGAAGGACGAGATGTTTCACCCCAAGTCAGCGCCGGAGATTGCGTCAGTGACCTTGAATTGCTCGAAGTGGAACGTCGGATCGGCGCGGAAGCTGAGACGACCTTGCAGCTTCTTCTCCAGTTCGATGAGCAGAGCCTCATCCTCGGTGCGCAGGCGGTTTAGGACCTCCGGATGGACGTAGATACGGATGTGCGGTTGCTCGGTCTTGCCCTGTTCCTTGAGGCGTCGCAAGACTTCGCTGATCTTGCGCTGGATTTCGACGGACATCGAGAGCGCGCTCTTGACCATGCCGCGGCCTTTGCAGTTCGGGCAATCTTCGTAGACGGCGCTGGCCATGCTTTCGCTGTGGCGTTGCCGGGTCATTTCGAGGAGGCCGAGTTGCGAGATGTTGAGGATGCGGGTCTTGGCTTTGTCGCGTTTGACGCCGTCGCGCATCCGGTTGGTGACTTTCTGCTGGTCGCCCCGGCTGCGCATGTCGATGAAGTCGACAACAATGAGTCCGCCGATGTTTCGCAGGCGGAGTTGCCGGCAAATCTCTTCGGCCGCTTCGAGGTTGGTTTGGACGATGGTCGTTTCCAGATCTTTCTGTGACTTGTGACGGCCGGTATTCACGTCGATCGCGACGAGCGCTTCGGTTTCGTCGATGCAAATGTAGCCGCCGCTCTTGAGCCAGACTTGCCGGCGAAAGGCGTTCTCGATTTGTTTCTCGACATTGAACTTGGTGAAGATCGGCATCGTTTCGTTGTAGAGCCGGACCCGGCCCCGCGAGAGGCGGCTGATCTGGCCGATCATGTCACGAATGCGTTCGTAGGCCGGTTCATTGTCCACGACGACGCGATCGATTTCCTCCGTGAGGAAGTCGCGGACGGTGCGCTCGATGAGGTTGGGCTCTTGAAACACGCATGACGGCATCGGGCCGGTCTTGATCTTCTGTTCGACTTCGCGCCAGGTCTGCAACAGTAGTTCAAGGTCGCGAATGAAGAAGCGCTTCTTTTGGTGTTCGCCGACGGTGCGGACGATGACGCCCATGCCTTCCGGGATGCGGAGGCTGGCGACGATGTCCTTCAAGCGCCGTCGTTCCTTGTCATCGTCAATCTTGCGCGAGATGCCGCGCTGCGGGTTGTACGGCATGAGCACGAGGTAACGCCCGGGAATGCTGATGTTGGTCGTGATGCGCGGCCCTTTCGTTCCGATCGGGCCTTTGACGACTTGGACGATGACTTCGCTGCCCGGCGGGTACAGCTTGGGAATATCGCTTTGGCTGATTTTCTTCTGGGGCTTTTGCGGCTGGCCCCTGGGCGTTTCGATGAGGTCGACGCGTTGATCGAGCGACTCGGGGATGATGTCCCAGTAGTGCAGAAACGCATTTTTCTCGAAGCCGATGTCCACGAACGCCGCCTTCAGTCCGGGCTCGAGATTCCTGATCTTGCCCTTGAAGATGCTGGCGACGATCTGCTTCTCGGTCGTACGCTCGATGGTGAATTCCTCGAGCTGACCATTCTCCATCACCGCCACGCGGTTTTCGAGCGCCTCGGCGTTGACGACGATTTCTTTGTTAAACTTCTTGCTTCGTTGTGCGAGCAATTCCTCGCCTTTTCGGATGATTTGTTTGATGACTTCCATTTAGTAGACCCTCCTGTGAATCCAAACATTTTGCAACAGCCCCAGTGCCGTCATGCTGGCCAACACAAACGAACCGCCGTAGCTGAGCAATGGTAATGGCAATCCCGTGATCGGCATCAAGCCGACGGTCATGCCCATATTGATGAAGACGTGACAAAACAGCATGGCCACCACGCCTGTGGCCAACAACATTCCCAAACGGTCGCGCGCCTCCGACGCGATCCGCAGGCCAGACAGCAAAATCACCGCGTACAACCCCACCACCCACAAACTCCCGACAAATCCTTTCTCCTCGCCGATGACGCTGAACAGAAAATCGCTCGGCGTGACCGGCCGCGGCATGTAGCCGAGCTGGTTCTGCGTCCCTTGCAAATAGCCCTTGCCGGACCAACCCCCGGAGCCCACCGCGATGAGTGATTGATTCAAATTCCACCCCGCGCCGAGCGGATCGCGATTCGGATTCAGGAAAACGGTCAGACGATTCTTCTGGTAGGTCTTCAATTTTAACCACGCCACCGGCATCAGCATCAACCCAATCAACGCCACGGCTACCAAGTGTTTCACACGGACGCCCGCCACGAACATCAACCCGAAACAAATCGGGATCAACACCAGCGTCGAGCCCAAATCCGGCTGCGCCAGAATCAACACCGCCGGCACCAACACCAGTCCCAACGCCCCGGCAATTGTCGCCCAGCGCTTTTTCGTCTCGTTGCTTTGGTGAAACAAGTAGTACGAAATCGCCACGATCACCGCCAACTTCGCAAACTCCGCCGGTTGGATGCCGAGCCCGGCAATGCCGAGCCACGACTTCGACCCGTGCACGCGGTTGCCCATTACGAGCACCAACACAAGCAACCCCATCGCCAGCGCATACCAAACCGCCGCCCACTGGCACAGCATCCGGTAATCCACCAGCGCCGTCACCAGAAACACCCCCGCTCCCACGCAAAACCAAATCGCCTGCCATTTGTACAAACTCCGCATCGGCTGACCGGGTCCGTTGTACGACGCACTGTAAATGAACGCGATGCTGCCCACCGCGAGCAATACCATCGCGATCACCAGCGGCAGGTTCATCCGTTTCAACGCGGCGACGTAGTGCTTAATCGACATCGACGCCTCCGCTCATTGCCTCGGTCTTCTTCTGGAAAATGCCAGCCAGAATCTGCTGCGCCACCGGCGCCGCCGTGTGACTGCCGCCCTCTCCGTCTTCGATCACCACCGCCAGTGCCACCGTCGGCTGTTCGTATGGCGCAAATCCGATGAACCACGCTCGGTTGATGCGCCCGTCTTTTGTCTGAAACTCCGCTGTCCCCGTTTTACCGGCCGCGTTCAACCCGCTCACCGCCGCGAGACGCCCTGTGCCATGCGACACCACGCCGCGCATGGATTGCCGGACAATCTCGATGTTACCGGGCTTCGCGCTCAACCGCGCCGCCACTTGCGGTTGCTTCTCCTCCACGACCGCGCCGTGGAATTCGGTAATGCGCTTCACGATAAACGGCCGCCACCGCGTACCGCCATTGGCAAACGTCGCCGCCAAATTCGCCATCTGCAACGGCGTCGTCAGCAAGAAACTCTGGCCGATCGCCATTTGCGCTGTGTCGCCGTTCCACCAACGCTCGCCTTGATGCTCTTGCTTCCACGCCGGCGTCGGGACAAGCCCCTGTCGTTCGCTGCCGAAATCAATGCCGGTGGGCGAACCGAGCCCGAGCTCGTTCGCGACTTTCGAAATCGCGTCGACGCCGGTCTGCATGCCTTCCTGGTAAAACCACACGTCGCACGATTGCGCCATCGCCGCCATCGCTTCCATCGTGCCGTGACCGGCTTTGCTGTGACAACGGAAGTAGCGGTTGCCGATTTGCAGTCCGCCGCCGCACGTTGCTGTGTCGCTTACGTGAATCGTGCCGGCTTCAAGCCCGGCCAACATCGTGACCGGTTTGAACGTCGAACCCGGTGGATACCGTGCGCCGAGCGCCCGGTTCAACATCGGGCTGAGCGGATTCTGCAAGACCGCGTTGACCAGCACGGCGTCCGTGCCGTGATTGAAGATGTTCGGATCGAATGCCGGCCAACTCACCAGCGCGAGTACTTCACCGTTGCGCGGATCGAGAACTACGACCGCGCCACGCAATTGCTTGCCTGCCGGCAAGTGTGCGCGCGACAACGCATCCTCGGCGATCTTCTGGATGCGCGCGTCAATTGTCAGCGTCACCCGGTTGCCGCGCTCCGCTTCCTTCTCGCCGACGTCGCCAACTTTCACGCCGCCGGGATTGACGCGAATTGTCCGACCGCCCGGCGCGCCGCGCAGGTACGTGTCGAACGACCGCTCCACGCCTTGCCGGCCCACACTGTCGGCTTCGTAGTAGTAGAACCGCTCGAGTTCGTCCTCCGCGCTCTGCTCGGCGCGTCCGCAGTAACCGAGCACGTGCGCCCCGAGCTTTCCCTGCGGATAATGCCGAACCGGCGTCACGATGAGATCGGTGCCGGGCAGATTGCTCGCGCGCTCCGCAAAAGCTGCGACGACTTCGGTCTTCAAGTCGCGCCACACCGGCATCGGAATCGGTCGTCGGCGCTGGTAATGGAGTCGCACATCCCGGTCGGCCAATGTGATCGGCAAGCCGAGCACACGGCTGAGCGAGAACAAGTTCGCCTCGGCGATGCGAATCGGGTCTTGTTTCTTGGAGATGCGGCCGAGCTGGTCGAGCGAAATGGCGATGTCGAAGCTCGGACGGTTGTTCGCCAGCACGACGCCATTGCGATCGACGATCTCACCGCGTGCCGATGGAATCCGAATGCGGCGAAGCGACTGCACGTCTTCCCGGTTGCCGAAGTGTTCGCCGTGCATGACTTGCACGCGAAACAGCGCCGCGAGTAAGATGAGAAGCCCGCTCCCAACGATGCCGGCGAGGATGGCGAGGCGCGGATTGTTATTCCGGTAGGGCGCGCTGATGATCATGACATTTTCACCATGTATCGCGTGTAATCCGCGGCGAAGAAGAAAAGCGGGGTGATGACTCCGGCCAGACCAGCGACGAGAAAAATCTTCCACGAGAATCCGAGCATGAGGAACGCGGCCATCGAAGCGGCCGCCGACACGAGCGCCCCGGCGCCGAATTGCAGCGGCGGGATGTCGCGATCAAGTACGTCGCGCAGTCCGGTCAGCAACAACACACTGATGGCGTACGCCAACGCGGTAATGCCGAACGGCGCAGCCGAAAGTGCGTCCTGCATAAAGCCCGTAACCAACGCGAGCAGCAGCGCATTGCCATGGCGGAATGTTAGCGCGCCGTACGCTACGAGCGCTGGGAGGAATTCGAGCCGGAGACCCACCATTGCCGGCAAGCGCACTTGCAGCGTTGTCAGCAGGAGCAACGTGACGGTGGTGAGGAGCAAGTTCATTCGAGGATGACCACGACTTCCTCCAACCGTCGAAAGTCAACGGCGGGTTTGATTTCGACGTCTTGGTACATGCCGGTCTGCTGATTGAGTTCAGCTTTGACGACGGTGCCGATAAGAATGCCCGGGGGGAAAATTCCACCGCGGCCGGACGTGATCACATTCTCTCCGGGGTTGATCTTCGCATTGCGATCCACATACGTCATTTGCGAGCCGGCGACGACGCCGGGTTCGCGAGAATCCTGCAACAGCGCGCTCACCTTGCAGCTCGAGTCGGTGATCAACAGAACGCGAGCTTCACCGCGGGTGACTTTGACGACTTTGCCGATGAGGCCGTCGGCGTTGAGAACCGCTAAGTTTTCGCGGACGCCGTCGTTACTACCGCGGTCGATTTGAAGGCTCTTCCACCAGTTGCTGGCATCGCGGCCGATGACGCGCGCGCCGAGGGTCTTGAAGCCGGTACGGCCGGTGAGGTTAAGTTTTTGCGTGAGCCGGAGGTTCTCGCGGCCGGCTTCGCCAAGGGCGCGAACTTGTTGACGCAAGACCTCGTTTTCGGTTCTCAATTCTCGGTTTTGCCGGTCGAGGTCGCGACGGGACTTTACTGCGGGGATGTAGTCCCCGAGTTTCACGAACGGCGTGCTCAGTTGTACGAAAATCATGCGAAGCTTAGTCGAGCTTGCCGTGGGTTGGCCCAGAAACAAGATCCAGCCCACCACGAGCAGTCCGATAATGACCCAATTCTTTCGCTTCAATCAAAACCGTCAATGCGACCTGTTATCGGCGGTGGCTGGCGGGCGCTTACGATGAGTTCTTGGCGAGTTTCTCGAGAAAGCCCAGTTCTTGCAGGACGACGCCGGTGCCGTTGGCGACCGCACTTAGCGGATCTTCGGCCACGTGAACCGGCAAGCCGGTTTCTTCCGAGAGAAGTTTGTCGATGCCACGGATGAGTGCGCCGCCGCCCGCTAGCACGATGCCGCGATCGACCAGATCAGCGGCCAGTTCGGGAGGGCAGCGTTCGAGGGTGATGCGGATGCTCTCGACAATGGTCGAGATCGGTTCCTGCAAAGACTCTCGGACTTCTTCGGAGGTGACGGTCAAAGTCTTGGGGAGGCCCGCGATGAGATCGCGGCCTTTCACCTCCATGGTCAGCTCCTGTTCGAGTGGATAGGCTGAACCGACTTTGACTTTGATGTCCTCCGCCATCCTTGGACCGATTTCCAAGTTGTAAGCGCGTTTCATGTACTGGATGATGGCTTCGTCCAGTTCGTCTCCGGCCACGCGCACGCTGCGGCTGAGCACGATGCCAGCGAGGCTGATAATCGCCACCTCGGTCGTGCCACCGCCAATGTCTACAATCATGTTGCCTGCCGGCTCTTGCACCGGCAACCCAACACCGATGGCCGCCGCCATCGGTTCTTCGATCAGATAAACGTCGCGAGCGCCTGCGTGTGTGGCGCTGTCTTTGACGGCGCGTTTCTCCACCTCGGTGATGCCGCTAGGTACGGCGACAATGACGCGCGGCTTGATGCCGGCGCGCCGGTTGTGCACTTTTGATATGAAGTAGCGCAGCATCGCCTCCGTGATTTCGAAGTCCGCGATGACGCCGTCTTTCATGGGGCGAATGGCCTGGATGTTGCCTGGCGTGCGACCCAGCATCCGTTTCGCCTCTTCTCCTACAGCCAGCACGTGAGTTGTTCCCGCCTCGATGGCCACAACGCTGGGTTCTCGCAAAACGATTCCGTGATCCCGGACATACACGAGCGTGTTGGCCGTGCCGAGATCAATGCCAATGTCGGTGGAAAAATAATTTAGAAACTTGCCAAACATCTACGTGCGCGTGAAACCGCCACGACCTCCTTGACCGACCTGGCTGCGAGAAATTGTCCCCAACGTAAATCGAAATTGTTCAATTAGTTCCGTGTCTTTTTACAGCTTCGGGCGGGCAGCGTCAAGGCGGGAGTTGATTCAGGTGTCGATAACAAGTGATATGTCCGCTGGGAATAACAAGTGAAGTGTCCGCTCGGGCGGGATAACGAATACCCCCTCAACCACAGGAGGTTCGATGGAGGGCTATCCGATGTCCGCCGTGGAGCGGGCCATGAAAGTACAAGCCGTGATTCTGAAAGCGATCAGCGGGCAATTGCAGTGGTGGCAGGCCGCCGAGATTCTCGGCGTGTCTTGCCGCACCAGGCGCCCTTGGAAACAACGGGACGAGCAACGCGGTTACGACGGACTGTTCGACCGGCGGCGCCGCCGCCCCAGTCTGCGCCGGGTGCCGGTCGAAACGGTGAAGCGCGTATTGCGCCTCTACCAGGAGCAGTACCGAGGCTTCAATGTGGCCCACTTCTGCGACCAGTTGCGCGAGCAGCACGGCCTCCCGTTGAGTTATCAGTGGGTCAAGACCGCGCTGCAAACCGCCGGGACCGTCGCGCCCCGCGCCAAACACGGTCGCCATCATCAACGCCGCGAACGCCGCCCGTTGCCGGGGATGATGCTGTACGTGGATGGCAGCACCCACGCGTGGATTCCGGCGCTGGCACCGGCACAGTTCGATCTGGTCGCGGTGATCGATGACGCCACGACAGAGTGCTACTACGCGCAACTGGTCGAACAGGAAAGCACGTTGACCGTGCTGGCGGCGCTGGCCGAGGTGGTGCGTGAGCAAGGCCTGTTTTGCAGCCTCTACACCGATCGGGGCAGTCATTTCTTCCACACCCCGAAAGCCGGCGGCGCGGTGGACAAGAGCCAGTTGACCGAGATCGGCCAGGCGCTGGCGCAACTGGGCATCGAACACATCCCCAGCTACTGCCCGCAAGGCCGCGGGCGCATGGAACGCTTCTTCGGCTCGTGGCAGGGGCGCTTGCCGCAAGAGCTGGGACGGGCGGACATCACGACGGTGGCGGAAGCGAATCGGTACATTCGGGAGCAGTTTCTGCCGTGGCATCGGCGGCATTGGACCGAGCCGGCGCGGGAGAACGACCACGCCTTCGTGCCGTGCGAGAAGGCGGATCTGGCGGCGATCTTCTGCGTCCAACACGAACGCACGGTGGGGGCGGACAACACGGTGGCGGTGGGCGGACTACGGTTGCAGATCGCGCCACAGTCAACGCGGTGGAGCTACGCCAAGTGTCGGGTCAAAGTGTGTGAGCACTTGGACGGGCGTTGGTCGGTGCGGTACGGGCCGCACGTGCTGGGTTGGTACGCGGCCAACGGCCAAGCGCTGAAGGAGAAACTGAAACGGGCGGCCCTGAACCGCCGCCGCCCGCCCGCCCGCCGCGCTCTCCCCCCAGAGCGGCGGGTGGGCGGGCGGAACGACAACAATCAACAACCAAAAGCGGACAGATCACTTGTTACAACCAGCGGCCAACTTCACGTGTTATTGACAGGCGGGAGTTGATTCAGGCTGGGAACCGGTGGGTACATCGTGACCCCCCTATGGTGAAACTTAAAGTGGTGAGTGCGCTCAGGATGAGGGCGCTCAGGGGACACCTCCGGAGGTGTCCCCTGAGCGCCGCGGCGGGTAGGCTGTCATGCCATGGCCTTGCGCTATTACGAACTGATTCGCATGAACGCTGAACGGCAACTGTTACGCCAGAAGATCGTCGCCCATGCCCGCGCGCACGGCATCAAGGACACCGCGCGTACCTTCGGTTGCTCCCGCAACACCGTGCGCAAGTGGCTGCGCCGGTATCGGCCCGGCGCGCCCCGCTCGTTGCTCGCGCACTGCACTCGACCGCACCGCTGCCCGCACCAAGTCAGTGCCAGCGTCGCAGGCGTGGTCGTGCGCTTGCGCCGCCAGACCGGCTTCGGCGCCGAACGGCTCAAGGTCGAGTTCCAGATCGGTTGTGGCGTCAGCGCCATCCGCCGCATCTTGCGCACCCACGGCTTGGTGCGTGCCCGCAAGAAGAAGCACCACACCAAGCGCTCGCTGCGTGCGGTCAAGGCCCAGTGGCGGCTGTTCCAGCAACTGGTCGCCGACACCAAGTATCTGCAGGACATCCCGGATTACTGGCCGCAAATGCGCCGTCTCGGGCTGCCGCCGTTTCAGTACACCGTGCGCGAGCCGGTCAGTGGGTCGTGTTTGACCGGCTACGCCGACGAACGCTCCAAGAGCTACGCGGTCTTGCTGGCCGAGCGGATCAGTGCGCATTTGGCCTGGCACGGCGTGGACCTGCGCCAGCTCGAGTGGCAGACCGACAACGGCTCGGAGTTCCTCGAAGACGCTCACCAACGCGGTCTGCCCAGCACCGTGCGGGCGTTCGGCAGCGGTCATCATTACATTCCACCCAAGGCCCACACTTGGCAGAGCGATGTCGAGACGGTGCATCGGCTGCAAGAGGATGAGTTCTTCGACCGCTAAGACTTCGGCAGCGCGGCCGAATTCTGGACCAAGATCAGCACCTACTGGCGCTACTTCAACATCGCCCGCCCCAACCGCTACAAAGAATGGCAGACCCCGCTGCAGATCCTGCGCGCACGCAACCCGAAACTGGACCTGGCCATCGCCTCATGGTGTCCGCTTGACCTCGGCGCACTGCTCAGCCAATACTTCCTCCGTTACCCAGCCAAAGGGCGTCACGATGTACCCACCTATCCCTGGAGTTGATTCAGGCGCGCGGGCCGTCAGGCTGGCCGAGCATCTCGCACGTCACGCTGCGGGAAGCGTTTTTCGATACCCGCAGCGCCGAGGCAGACTGTTTGAACGGTGGCATTTATGCCGGTCATTCTGCCGGTGCTTCAGCATGCCTGAGAGCAAGAAGAAAACGGGGAATCCGCTGCCAGATTCCCCGTCTCGATGCAATGTTGCCGAGGTTACTTCTTGTCTGTCTTTCCGTCCTTCGGCTTGTTTTCGACGTGACTGACCTTGTGGGCGATCTTCTTGTCGCCTTCCTCCGTGTAATGCACGGTCACCCTGTCGCCGACCTTGAGGTCGGCAATGGTCATGGCGACCTTCTCGCCTTTGTGACCGAACTTGATGTCGGCGGCGGCGGTGAACGTCACGCTCTCCTTCTTGTGCTTGATGGTGACGGTGCCGGCTTTGGCGTCGACAGACTCGATGACGCCGGTCGACTCGTGCGGCTTGGGTTTCTCGGCCTTTTTCTCTTCGGCGCGGGCCGTTTGCGCAAGGCACAAAATTGCCCCTGCGAGGGCGATGACGAACGCTGAACGAATAACTGCTTTGATCATGGTTGCTCCAATCGTTGATTTTGTTTCCGCTACGTCATCCCTATAGACAAGCCAGGCGCGCAGATATTCAATCAAAAACTCCGTCAGTACGCAGTGATCTTGCTTTTTGTCAGGCCGGTGGTGCGGCCGCTCTTCTTCACCGCCAGGTTGACGGCCAGCGCAACGGTGTTGCTGCTCGGCGACCCGATGTCGAGGATTTCGTCACTCATGCCGACGTCCCCGGTAATGATCTGAGCGATGGCGGCGTCGCACTTGTTCTGCCGAGCGGCGCCGTGTTTGGGGGCGAATTAAATCGTCACGAACCGGGTCAGGTTTGCAACCCCATCAGCGGTCGTCGACGAGTCATGGCTGCGTGACGGCGTCGCCGGCGTGACCGCTGTTGTTGAGACAGGGGACGTGGTTGTTGCTCAGGATGTGAAGCTTGCCGGACGAATCTCTAACCCCTTTCCCGCAACCGGACCGGGTTTTCGTTTTTTTCGTGGCGGTGGCCGTCGCAATTGCTCAGGATTTCGTCGCCGGCGCTTGCCAAACGGCGTGTAGTGGCGACCTACCCCCTTGCGGCGGCTTCCGCCGCGCC
>CAZMKD010000276.1:0-2074 GCA_964566575.1 uncultured Verrucomicrobiota bacterium | reverse complement strand
AAGGTTACTCCCGAATATTCTGACATCCTCTCCCCCGAAGCCCTCCAATTCCTCGCCGACCTCGCCCGCAACTTCGGTCCCCGCGGTCTAGACCTCCTTAAAAAACGCCAAGCCCGTCAGGAAGAGATCAATAGGGGCAAGATGCCCGGATTCCTGGACGAGACGAAAGCCATCCGCGAAACGGAGTGGCAGGTGGCCCCCATTCCGAAGGATCTTGAAGAGCGCAAGGTCGAGATTACGGGTCCCGTGGACCGGAAGATGATCGTGAACGCTTTAAATAGCGGAGCCAGCGTCTTCATGGCGGATTTCGAGGATGCCCATTCGCCGACCTGGGAGAACACGATCCAGGGCCAGATCAATCTGAAGGCCACCGTGCGGGGCAAGATCGGATTCACGAGCCCCGAAGGGAAAAAATACGAGCTGAACGAGAAGATCGCTACTCTGATGGTCAGGCCCCGGGGCTGGCACTTGTCCGAGAAACATCTGCTCGTCGACGGTCAGCCGATCTCGGCCTCGCTCTTCGACTTCGGACTTTTCTTTTTTCATAATGCCCAGGCCCTTATCCACAAAGGGACAGGCCCCTACTTTTATCTTCCCAAAATGGAGAACCACCTCGAAGCCCGGCTCTGGAACGATGTCTTCAATTTTTCTCAAAGCGCGCTCAAGATCCCAAAGGGAACGATCCGGGCCACAGCCCTCCTTGAGACGATTCTCGCCGCCTTTGAAATGGACGAGATCCTCTATGAGCTCCGGGACCACTCGGCCGGTCTCAACTGCGGCCGGTGGGATTACATCTTCAGCGTCATTAAGAAATTCCGCAATTTCCCCGAATTCGTCTTCCCCGACCGGGCGCAGGTGACGATGGACAAGCATTTCCTCCACGCCTATGTGGAGCTTCTTATCAAGACCTGCCACCGGCGCGGTATCCACGCCATGGGCGGAATGGCGGCCCAGATCCCCATTAAGAATGATCCGGCGGCCAATGAAGCGGCCCTTGAGAAAGTGAGGCAGGATAAACTGCGTGAGGTCAAGGCGGGCCATGACGGGACGTGGGTAGCTCATCCGGGACTGGTATCCGTCGCCCTTAAAGTTTTCGACGAGCATTTGGAGACCGCGCATCAGATCGCGAGTAAACGTGCGGATGTGAAGACGACCGTGAAAGACCTGCTCTCCATTCCGACTGGAAGCATTACGGAGAAAGGTCTCAGGACGAACGTGAATGTGGGAGTGATGTACCTGGAGGCCTGGCTCCGCGGGAACGGCTGTGTGCCTCTTTATAACCTGATGGAGGACGCGGCTACGGCGGAGATCTCCCGTTCCCAGATCTGGCAGTGGATCCACCACAAGGCGAAGCTCACGGACGGACGGGCGGTGACGGAGGACTTGGTGAGACAGATCCTGATCGAGGAACTGATGAAGATCCGCGAAATGATGGGGCACGAGAAATATGACGCGGGAGAGTTTGAGACGGCTTCCGTCCTTTTCGAGAAGGTCGCGACCCATAAAGATTTCCCTGAATTTTTGACCTTGGTAGCTTATGAGTACATTAACTGAAACACAACATCGTCCCCTCACCTCAGTCCTCTCCCACAAGGGGAGAGGAAGTTTCCCCTCTCCTTTTTTTAATAAAAGGGGAGAGGGAGGGGAGGGCCGAAACGCGGAGGTTTCGGCACTTCCTCGGAACATTTCGTCCTCGGTCGGGGGAGTTACATAAAAGGAGTTAAATCATGACCAAAAAAAGCCATGAGACGGAGAAGATCGAGTTCATCGAGCGTCTTACGAAAGAGTGGGCTACGTCGCCGCGCTGGAAGGGCGTCAAGCGTCCCTACACTCCGGAGCAGGTTTATAGACTGAAAGGTTCCATCCACCGGGAATACTCCATTGGCCGGATGGGCGCCTCGCGTCTCTGGAAACTCCTCAATGAGGACGACTATGTCCACGTCCTGAGTGCCGTGACGGGGAATCAGGCCATCCAGCAGGTCAGGGCCGGTCTCAAGGCCATCTACGTGAGCGGCTGGCAGGTGGCGGCCGATATGAACAACTCCCTCAAGATGTATCCGGACCAAAGTCTCTA
>CAZMKD010000275.1:0-2026 GCA_964566575.1 uncultured Verrucomicrobiota bacterium | reverse complement strand
CTCCCCGGCGGCTGCAACGGCGATGACAGCAGCCCCGACACGCGCTACGCGCTCCTGAGCACCAAGGAGGTCACCAACGCGATCCTGTCGGCGGCCGCCTTCGTCTGCACCCAGGACATCCTGGGAACCAACGGCGCAGCGGTCTGCATTCCCTTCGCCATTGCAGCGGCCATCGCCAACGGCCTCTTCGACACGGCCACGTTCTGCGCCGATGAAGGCGCACGCAACGGGGTGGACGCCAATCTCAGGCGCCTTGACCACCTGCACGACGACCTGGAGGGCGGCGTCACGACCGTCGTCGCCAACAACAACACGAACACGACGACGATCATCAGCAACGCCAACGCGAACACCTCCGCGATCGTCGCCAACGACAACACCAACACCGCGACGATTGTCGCCAACGACAATACCAACACGGCTGCAATCCTGACCGACGCCAACGCGAACAAGAACGAGCTGCGGGACCTCGTCCTCCGCAGCCAGATCGAAGCGGACATGGCCATGGTGGACGGAGCCGCCGTCGTGGCCCTCTACGAGGTGCCAAACGCCCAGGGCGGATACCTCGACCTCGTCATGGCCATCGTGACGGAGACGATCGCGAACGTCCAGGCCGCAGGGGCCGGCGTCGGCAACGCGCCAGCCATCCTGAACGACGCCAACGCGGCAAAGGCCGCCGGCGACTTCAAGACGGCGTACGGGCTGTATCGCAGGGCTTACAAGGCGGCAGGAAAGTGAGCGCCCCGGGCATCGTTCTCGTCCGGCGCGTCGCGCCCACGTCCACAGTCGAATCCGCACGGGAGACAGCACACATGCGCGCACCTCATTTCTCGCGAACGGCGATGCTTCGAGGGGTCGCGCTCATGGCGTGCCTGGCCACGGCCCAGCCTGCGTCTGCCCAGGATCCCGTCGCGCTGCAGACGCTGCGCAGCCAGTACGACGCCCTGATGGCCGATTTCGAGCGTTTGGCCGGGTCGCGGGGCGACAAGGCGACGGAGGCGGAGGCCCGTAGGGGGCGCGACGCGATGCAGTCGCTCACCGACGAGCAACTGGCCGCGGCGTACAGCCGCACGCGGGTGCCGGACCTGTCGGTCGCCACGATGGCCAGCGGATACCTGGTCCGGCAGGCCGAGGCGCGGGGCGAGCAGCGTGCGAGCGACCTGGTGCAGACGCTGTCCGCGGAGTTCCCGGTCCCGGCGCCCATCCCCGCCGGCTGCAACGGCGTGGACATCGGCGCCGAGACGCGTTTCGCGCTCCTGATCGCCAAGGAGGTCACCGACTCGATCCTGGCGGCGGCCACGTTTGTCTGCGCCACGAGCATTCTGGGGGTCAATACCTCACTGGTCTGCGTGCCCTTCTCCATTGCGGCGAGCATCGCCAACGGCCTCTTCAACACGGCTTCGTTCTGCGTCGGTGAAGTCACGGGCAACCAGATAGACGCCAATTACAACCGTCTCGACCACCTGCACGACGACGTGGCAGGCGCCATCACGACCATCGTCAACGCCAGCAACGCGAACACGGCGTCGATCCTCACCAACGCCAACGCCAACACCGTCGCGATTGTCACCAACGACAACGCCAACACCGTCGCGATTGTGACCAACGACAACGCCAACACCGCCGCGATCCTGACCAACGCCAACGCGAACAAGAACGAGTTGCGGGACCTCATCCTCCGCAGCCAGATCGAAGCGGATCTGTCCATGGCCGATGGCGCCGCCGTCGTGGCCCTCTACCTTCTGCCCAATGCCCACGGCGGATACCTCGACCTCGTCACGGCCATCGTGACCGAGACGATCGCCGACGTTCAGGCCGCCGGGGGCCGCGTCAGCAACGCCGACTCGGCGTTGAGCGCCGCGAACGCGGCGAAGGCCGCCGGCGACTTCAAGACGGCCTACGGGCTGTATCGGAAGGCGTACAAGACCGCGGGGCGGTAGGCCGGGAACACGCGGCACGCATCCGTCAGACCGCGCTGTGCCTCGGGGGCCTCGGGGCTGTGGCTCGGGCCTCGGGGTGGACGCGC
>CAZMKD010000274.1:0-8763 GCA_964566575.1 uncultured Verrucomicrobiota bacterium | reverse complement strand
TCGCTCCATCGTTACCACCCCTTTCGGACTACCCCGAAAAAGTGGAAACTTTCAGACCGAAATCGCTGGAAACTTTACTCCGAAATCAGTGGAAACTTATTCCCGAAACGCCTGGCAACTTTGGTCCGAAATCCGCAGTAAGACCCCGCGGAAGTTACGGGCGGCGTTGCTGAAGTGATCGCCCTTCGTGCGCTCTGTGAGAGCTGAAGTTGTCGTTCGCGCAGAGCTTCCCGCTCCACATGTCACGCCGTAGCTTCATGCGAAGGCGGATCACTCGTAAATGTACCGGTAATACCGTGTGCGGAATTTCACGTCGGCGCTTCATCGCAGCGGCTCAATCTTAACGGGAGTCTGCCCGTGTTGGGCGCGATTCCAATCGTCGAGCAACTCCTGCTGATGAAGTGTTGCCCACTCGATCACCAGTCCGAGGACCCGCGGCGGAAGATGCCCGGCAAAGACTGTGAGCGTGCGAATCTCGATCAGCGCCATCTCGTCGCCGTAGAACGCGTGGAAATGGGGCGGAGCGATGCTCGTCGAAGAACATCTTGATCACGATGCCGAAGAACCGGGCAATCTCAGGCACAGGTGGCTTCTCGCTTCAGGGCGGGAAAAACGTCCTCGGGACGCTGCTGCGTCGCTTGCAGATAAAGCGAGTCCGGACAGAGGTCAATCTGATCCCCCCACACTAATTCGCCGGACTCAGCGATGCGGACTCTCTGAAACGCTTCATAATTGGTCCACACCGCGAACACACCGTTTCCGACGAGGTGGGACAGATCAACAACCCCTCCCTTGCCGTCCTCAAACAGCAATTCAACGCGATAGTCCGTGAGCACGGAGACTCGCGTCACTTTGTGCATGGCGTTCCTCTTGATTTCACAGGGTCAACATTACCAACTCTTGCGCTCTCTCGCAACCCGCAATCCGCGACCGGCCATCTCACGCCGAGCCGCAAAGGACGCTGAGAGATCAACTCTGTGCTCTCTGTGTCTCCGCGTGAAGAAGAGTCGTTTCCGCTGCGTCCCCCACCACTGTCCTCTGACTGCCGACCGCTGACCGCTGACTGCCGAGAGCTAACTTCTATTCGTAAATATACCGGTAATACCGGGTGCGGAACTTGACGGTGCCGGGCGGGTCTTCGTAACGCTCGACAATCGCCTGCACTTTGACTTCGCCGGTGATGAAATCCTGACCGTTGAAGAGGCCGTCGAGCGCCCCGACTTCTTTGATGGCTTGCGCGATGGCCCAGATCGTGAAGGTGTTGGAGCGCGTCGTTATGAGGTTGGAGATGCGGCGGATCAACTGCTGACGGCGGGACTTGGATGGGTTGTCGTTGTATGTGGCTCCCGCGAGCGTGTCATCACTGGAGTAGACTAGATTGCTGACTTCACAGATCTGTCCCGGCGTCAGATAAGCGGGGACGGAGTCATAGGGGCTACCAAGGAAAACCGCGTGATTAGCGATGTTGTTGGCGATGACATCGACATTGGTGCCAAAGTTCAGGGGCAGGGTGGCTGGGTTGTTGAGATAGTACGTCGACAAATTCGATGACGTGTTGTTGATGACGGCTTGAAGTGGCGGCACACGTGGCGTCAAGGCAGAGGCTGGCCCCGAGAACTTAGTATTGATGTTGATTCGTCCCGCGAAGGTGCCTGCTTTGCCGACCTTGAAGACGTCGAGCAGGATCCAATCCGGGATGGCGTGCGCTTCGATAGCACTGAGACCTGTGTTCGGATCGCCGATGCCTACATACGGGGGGTTAGGGATCTGCCTGTCGTAGTACGGGCTTGCGACAGCACTAGTTTCTGGCACGACGGAACGAAACCGGAGCGTACGCCACGGATAACCCGTGTGGATGTAGCACAGTTCCACCACATTCGTAATCGGAACTTCGCTGATTTGATCGATAAGAAAGTGCTGCTGCGGACTGTTGAGCGTGCCCGGTTCGATGGAGCGCAAATCGGCAAGCAGGCTGTACACTTCCGGACTAATCCTAGAGAGGTACTGCTGGGGGCTTGTGGGATTGACTCCGGTAGATGCCACGACAAACCAATTCGTGTACAGATTTACGGCCACGTTGTTTGCTAGTTGGCCGGGACCCGGAGCGACACCGTAACCGGGAAACGTTCGCGTGCGGATGTCTTGTTTAAACAGGCCGATCGGTTTGAACGGCCCCCCGCCATTTGTAAAGTCAGGGGAGTTGGTTGCCGAACCGGCGGGCCCGTCGAACGGCACGAAATCCGCGAGCGGCGTAGCGCTGGAGAATTGCATCTCCCCCCCGCTAGCGAGAAAGCTCTGATCGAAATCCATCTGTGCCATCCAATCCACAATGTCGTTCGGGTTACTGCTCTTGAGGAGTCTCACGTGGCGTAGCTTGAGGGTGAGCGACGACAAAGTCGGAGGCCCTGTGCTGGGATTAACACCATTGATGGTTGTCGTGTATGTCGGCGGCGGGTAAGTGCCCGGGATAGTGCCAGAACCGAGCAAACGGATGCCGTGTGCGGGGATATCGCCGCCCAGCGTACGGGTTTGGTCTGTGGTAGTGGGCGATGGCGTCCATGTCGGCGATCCAGCTGCAGCATTTGCGTAGATTATTGTCGGGTCGCCTTGAAGTGCGACTTGGACAACATAGCCATTGCCACGGGGGACCTCGTAGCCGTTAATTAGCTTCACGTCGACGAACACACGTACTTCTAGGTTAGTCTGGTTTATGGGGTCTACTGAGTCCGGTACGGCGTTCGTTGCGACATGAACGATAATCTCGTCAATCATTGGCCCTTTTTTCAGTCCACAATAGAGCTGCGGGATGCCGTCAGCATCCAAAGCACTCATCGTCGGCAAATTGGCGAACGGACGTTGGTAATCAATGATGTTCGCCAGAATTTGGTGAATTCCGAAGTCGCCATACTTCGCGGCAAAGGTATTGGGCCCGGTAATGATACCCGGGTAGAGAAAAGTAGCCCAAGCCGCATCGGAGAGGCTGTTAAGTGCAGCGGTATAGGCGGGCGCTGCCGTGCTATTCAAAGCTTGCAGGTCAATACGGTCTCTACCAAACGCGTCGGTGTTGGTGTCCACTGTTCCCACCGTAACGAAGAACTTGTTGGACGTGTAACTGCCATAGGTCGGCGAAGGGGGCGGTAGACCACGCTGCATTTCCTCGATTGTAGTAAACCACGGCCGAGCCGGTGAGGCACTCGGATTAGAGTGCGCCCAGACGAATGTATTCGCCGCACTCGGATCCCCTATCAGAGCTGGATTCTCATAAAATGGGTCTTCCAAAGCACGCAGATCTATGTTGCTCGATGCACTTTGGTTCATCAATGGGTCTATCACACCGGTCAGCGTGGTGGGATCCGGGGCAGTGCGCATGCCCGCTAGGTTGATGTCAATCTTTGTCGCTTCGACGTCCGTCCAGTACGCGAATCGGCCGATGAGTTCGCCGCTGGGCGCTGTCACGTTAAACCAGCCGCATGTGATGCTCGCGTTGGCGGTGCCGGACGGAAGCAGAGTGTTGTAAAAGTTGTTGCTTCCCGTGATTAACAAGCCGGCGTTTAGATCGACCGTGCCCGCGTTGGCAGGGTTGGGCGTCGTATAAAGAATGTTTGTGTTGATGACCCCTGCTGGCGTGGGATTGCTGATGATAGCACCGGGGATGGCGACCCACGCCCCGTTAATTATTGGCAGTGGGTTCGTAGGCGTGGCATTACGGATTGTCGCCACCGCATCATCCACAGCTGCTTGAGCGAGCTGCCGCGCCCTGATGAGGTCGTTGAAATTTTTCGAGGCCATGTTTTCCACGCGCATGCTCACCGCGAACGCAATTACCAGCAGCGTCACCAGCGTCAGGATCGCCAGCGTCAAAATGAGAGCGACCCCGCGCTCGGAGCCAAATCGCTTCTGGCTTCTGGCTTCTGGCTTCTGGCTTCTATCTCCGATCTTTCTCATGGCTGCCGATTGGGGATGGAAACGTAGGTCGTGAAGTACTGAGTCGCTTGCTTGGCGATAGACTTCCATGCTGCGGAGCCAAACGGCACGGCCTTGAGCCTCGCAGCGGCTCGACTGTCCACTGCGCCGATGACGATCTGAACGGCTGCAGGCGCGCGGTTGGTCATGTGCAGCGCGCAGCCGGAGCCGGGACCGCCATTAACGTCCATGTTGTTATAGCCGATGCCAGGAGGAAGCTCATTCTGCCAAGGAGGGTATGAGTTTACAGCGCCCGGAGGCGACCCGCGATTCTCAGTGGAATTCCAGTAGGGATATGGCACTCCGTTGGTCGAGAAGAGGGTGAACTCCAGCGACAAAATGTTCTCTGCAACGATTGCAGTCCGGGTTGAGTCGCTGGTCTCAGGCCAGTTGACAGAGCCATAAAAATCCCAAGGATCAAGAGGAGAACAAGGGCTACCGTTCAGGTAATAGTTTTGACAAGTTGTGAAAATGTAGGGCGATACCCGGCGGATGAGCTTAAACGGCGGATTCAGATCGACAAAGAATCCGCTCGGATCGGGTGAAGTGAACGCGTCGTTGGAACTCAAGCGGTAAACCACCTCCTCGATGTCAGCGCCGTCGGCGGGGTCGGTGCTGACAGGCGCGACGAAGGCGAGGCTGTTCGTGGTCGCGAGGAATGGGACGTTTGTGCTTGCCATGGCTTGAGACAACTCCTTGCTCATGTAGTCGAGAGCGGCGCGGGCCTGGGTGAAGGTCTCAACGCGGTTCTCGGCTTGGAGCCAGCCCCGGCTGGCTTGGCCAAACGCGGCAAACAGCATGGCGACCATGAGACCCAGAATTGCCATCGCCACCAGCAGTTCCAGCAACGTGAAACCGAGCGACGCACTAGCGGCGCGAGCTGCCGCAATGTCGGGTTTGCGGCAACCGAATCGAAGAACCCTGATTGTTGAGCCCTTTCTCATTGGTCGTACTGCGCGATTTCCGTGACGAAAGTGTTTGTGTTGATGGGGACTTTTGACCGTGCTGGCCAGACGACGGTGGCTGTGACGCGGCTTAGCGCCAAAGGGGTCTGCGGTTGGTAATCCAGCATCACTTTGTAGTAGGCATCCGGCCAAGTGGTCGAAGAACCTGCTTGGTCGTAAGCATTCGAAACCGGGCCTACACCCAGCGACGTGGTGTCGAATGTGGCCAGATTCTTGGTCAAGGGTGTGTTTCCGGGTCCACAAGCCTCGCAAACGATCGCATTGTTAAAAGCGTTTGTGCGCAAAATGCTAAACGTGTCCTGAACGATTGTTGCCGCCAAAGTGTTATCAGCGGCGTTGCGCCCCGATTGCAGGGCGTTGGGCAAGAGGCCGAGGATGGCGACGATGCCGAGCAACATGACGGCCATGGCGACAACTACCTCGACCATGGTGAAGCCACGGCAATGTTGCCGGCGGGATTTCTTGAGCAGACGCTTCATGGCCGTGTCACCTGAATGCGACCGACGACGTTGTCCACGCTGACGGTCACGACATTGGCCAGCGTGCTGCCGCTTTTAGAAGTCGGCGTCACCTTGACGCCACTCACGTGGCCCTCGGTGATAGTGAAGGCGCCCGGGTTGCGGGCCGCGCCCGTTGGTCTGAATTCGATGAAAGCGAGGGTGGCAGAGTTGCCGGGACCCAAAGCGGCGTTTGTGTTTGTGGGAAAAGGAAAATTCGCTGTCCCAAGATTATCCAGGCAGGGAGGGCTTCCGACGCCTGCATTGATGTCCATGAAAACCGTGCCGAGAGGCAGGTGTTCCCACTTGGAAATGTAGTTGGGTGTTGTTCCGTTGATCGCGACTACAGTGTAGCTTTGGTAGAGCGGAGCCAGGTTTGTTCCGCCTCCGGTTGTGTCGCTATAAGGAAAGACGACGCGAACGTTCGTCCGCTTGGTGATGGCATACTGGCGGGCGAGGGTCAACGAATTGGCGACTTGGCGTGTCGCAGCGTTCATGCCGCCGGATTTCATCAGGCTCGTGAGCGCGGGGATGCCGACCGCCAAAATGATCCCGACGATCACGATGACCGTAAGCATTTCGATCAACGTGAATGCAGTTGTGGCACGCCGCCTCATGGTATTACCAGCTTATGATGTTGTCTGCATTCGGGCCGGACTTGTCCCCGCTTGTATCCTCGTTCTTGTCGGGACCGTCCGACCAGATTAGTACACCCGCGCCAATATTTTTGGCGGTAGAAACAAACGGATTTTCGATTTGGTTGTTGTATCCCGTATCGAACCGGCAGCGGTAAGCTCTTCCCCATGGATCAACAAAGGCCTTATAGCTGTTGATGTCCTTGGCATTGATATCCATAAACACAATCTGGCGAGAATTGCCTTGAAGGACGCTCGATAACACAGACGGATAGGGAGGTTCGGGAGGGGCGGCGGGGGGGACAAAAGCTGGGGTGACGTCATTTGCCCCCTGTAACACCGCGACGAGATTACTGGCTACGACGTAGGTAACGTTCGATATCGTGTTGTCGCCGATCGGCCATTTGCCGAACTCGGTGTAGTAAGCGTTCAACGCTGTCGCCAAGCCGCTGATCGCGGTTTGCGCCTTGGTGATTTTCGCCCGCTCACGCGCTTTGCCCAGGGTCGGCAGGAGTAACCCGGCCAGAATCCCGATGATGGCGATGACGACAAGAAGTTCGATCAACGTGAACGCGCGATTGGTTTTTGCAGTTGTTCTCATGGTGACTCCTAGTTTTGCTTCCAGTTGGTGATGTTGTCGGTGTCGTGGTCGACCCCGGCAAAGAACCCGTTCGTATTGTTCGACCCGTAGCTCCAAAGATCAAAGCTGACTGCGTTGTTGGTGCCGGGAGACAGATAGCGGTAGGGGATGCCAAACGGGTCAAGGACGTTCGTGTACAATTGCCCTGAGATGGTTACGACGCTGAGCTGATTGGAACGGAAAGACATGTATGTTTTCGCCCCGGCGGCGAGTGCGTTATAGATGTTGGTGGAACTGTGCAGATCGTTGGGGCCGACCAGACGCTGCGGATAGTAGCCGTTGTCGTTCTTGAAGCCTTCCAGTGCGTTCTCCATGGCGGCGATCTCCGCACTGGCACGTGAGCGCTTGCCTTTCTCTCGCGCGAACTGTGCCACCCCCAGAGTCAGCCCAGCCATGATGCCAATGATCAAGATCACCACCAGCAATTCGATGAGGGTGAAGGCCAATTGCCTTCGTTGGGATGCCTTGAACATGCCATGCCCCTTATGCCCAAGAGTGGAATTACTCAGAACAAACAAATATTATGGAATGAAGACCAGGAGAAAGGCAACATATTTTTTATTAAAAACGATTAATGACTGCGTAGAAAATAACTTCCTGATTTCGCCGCTGGCGGCTTAGCGTTCGCAAGGCGCCTTGCGACTGCTAAGCGGCAAGCGGCAAACAAAAAAGGGGAAAGTTATTTTTCGGCAGTTCTCTAGGCGATAACCCCGCCAAGGATTGTCTTACCAGGTTTGGCCTATGGTGTGCAAGAGAAAATGCCTATTCAAGTTAAAATGCTCGCTGGAGCCAATGTGGTCATTGTGCAGCAGGCAATCGACAAACTTGCCTTGAAGGAAATAAATAAAGGCCATGTACTCGTGCATTTCTGGGGATTCCGGATTGTGGTCCAGGGCCCGGCGCAGCGTGGCGGCGGCCCGCTCCAGCTCATTGGCCCGATGGAAAATTAACGCCAGGGTGAGGTTGTTTTTGGGGTCGGCCGGGTTGAGGTCGATGGCCTTGTTGGCCAGGACCACGGCCTTTTCCAGGTTGGTGGCCGGATCTTCCTCGAACAGGCAATGGGCCATCGACACCAGAGTGTCGGCTTTATTGGGGACCAACTGATCGGCTCGGGCAAAGGATTTTCGGGCATCGTCCAGAACTTGCACCCGGCGAAAGAAGTTTTTTTCCTGTTCCAAGGACCGCAGCAAAAAATAACCCAGGAAAAAATGGCCTTTTTCATAATCCGGATAATGATGGGCCATGACTTTGGCGATTTCGGCGGCGCCGAGGTAATTGCGCTGGCTGGCCAGCTGGTCCATTTTCCGCGATAAGGCCTGTTTCCCCGATTGGTGCTTGAGCATGTCCACCAGGAAGGGGTCCCACGACGGGTAACCTTCCTTTAAAACCCGGGCCTCCTCCAAAGCTTTGCGACTTTCCTCCTTCTGGCCCAGGCGGAAATACACCTGGGCCAATAATTTCTTGGCCTCCTTGGCGATCGCCCGGTCTTTCGCCGCCGGAATTAACAAATCCCGGGCTTTTGCCAGCTGGCCCCGGTTCAAGGCCAATTGACCCGCCAACAATCGCGAGGATTGGTGTTCGGGGTATTCCTCCAACAATCGATCCAGAATATCTTGGGCCTCGTCAAATTGGCCACTGGCGACCAGCATTTCCGCCAGGCGACAGCGGAGGGCCATGGTCTCTTTATCGAGCTCGCAGGCGCGGCGCAGCTTGGGCACCGCCTTTTCCGAATTATTAAATAGGTAATCCAGCCCTTGTAAATAAGGCCAGCGGGCGTCCTGGGGGTCCAATAGTTCCGCCACGGCATAGAAAGCGTGGGATTTATCGGCCATTTCATTGGCCTGGAGCACCATGCCCATATCTCCCCACGCCTCGGCCGACCGGGGATTGGCCTGGAGTTGTTGATAAGCCTCTTGGGCCGCTTTGGCGGTCAAGGGGTCTTTGATTTCCGGCAAGGGGGGAAGCGCCGGGCCCGGGGCATGAAACCACAACCAGTACCCAGCCACGCCGCCCCCCGCGACCAGGAAGAGAATCACCAGCCCCACGATGAAAAAACCGGCGAA
>CAZMKD010000273.1:0-4874 GCA_964566575.1 uncultured Verrucomicrobiota bacterium | reverse complement strand
TCACCTGAGATGCTGTATTGCAGCAGTTCCAGCGGCGAGCACTTCGAGAAACGCGCCAAGGAACTGCGCGGCAGCGCCAACATCATCGAGGGCATCATCCGCCACTCGAACCCAACCCCAGTAGCCGAACCCGCATGAAATCTTCTCATCTCATCGTCCTCGCCTTCGTTCCATTACTTCTCACCGGCTGTGCAGCCACTCGACCGATCAGCGATCTCGCGATGGGCGCCGGCGGGGCGGCCCTTGCCAGCGAGTTGTCCCACGGCAATGCCGCTATCACCGCCGCCGGTGCCGCCGGTGGGGTGCTCGTCAGTGAGGGATTGCACTATGCCAGTCAGAAGCAGGCCGACAAAGCGTTCACCGCCGGCTACGAAAAGGGGCGCAGCGACGCCGTGAAACAGCAGTACTGGATACTGGTCAACCAACAAAAGGAGAAAGCCGAACAGAATCAAAACAACGTCCGCTACTTCGAGATACCGGTCCCCGAACAGAAAATCGACGGGGCAATCCTGAACCCAACAACCAAACTTCTACGAATCGAGGAATAATCCATGAAACGCATACTCAGCATTATTGCCGTCAGCTTCATTTGCGCTGCCACCGGCCGCGCGCAGTGGATCGTGTACGACCCCACATCGAACATTCAGCAGATCATGAATCAGGTTGAGAGTGTCGCCAAGTACGTGGAGATGATTAACAATCAAGTTCAGCAAATTCAAACGCTCACGTCGCAGTTGAACGAGTTGCAGCACTACAACCAGATCTTCGGCAACCCGTCGCAAATCCTGAACCTCGCCGGCTTCACCGGCGTGATCACCGATCTGCGCAATACAGGAATCGGTCAAACCATTGGTCAGCTTGAGAACCTCGCCCAGGGCGTCGACGCGCTCCGGTACGACGCGAGCGGCCTCTACCACAACATTGGCGAAACCTTTACGACGCGCAACGGCAACAGTGTCGCGCGCGATCAAAACAGCTACCGGCAGTTTGCCGCCGTCAACCAGACGACGAAGAACTTCTCCGACGTGTACGCAGACGTGATCGCGCGCCGGCAGGCGCTCAAGCAGGACATCGCGGCCACGACGACCCAACTCCGGGCAGCCACGACCGCCTCCGAGGTGCAGAAGCTTACCGGCTTGCTCGTCAGCCAGAATGCCGCGCTCGCGGCGACCGACAAGGAACTCGACCAAGCGCTTGCCCTGAGCCAGGTGCAGGACGCCGAGAATCGAAACGATCAAGCCAAGCAGGACCAGGCTCGCATCGAGGAGCAACGGGCGGAATTCTCCGAAAGCATCCAGAAGTACAACAACACCGTCAAACTCACGACCGAGCCGGCACAGTTCCCAGAGGGCAATCAGTGAACAAGAAACTGCTCATCGGATTCGTTGTCGGGTTTGTGATTCTCACGGTGGTCGTGGCTGTGTTCTCAGCGCGCAAAGGGACTCCGAAACGCCCGGCGACCCCGGCAACGCAGACCAATAAGACGCTGAACCTCGACACGTCCCCGCCGCAGTTTCCCCAGCGGTAGCCCATGAACAACTTCGACAGCCTATTCCCGAACTTCACCGCGCGGTGCGCCGATTTGAAATCGGTGCTGATGCCGGTGGCGTATCTGCTGCTCGTGACCGGCATGGTGGTGTCCACTATTGCCGGACACCGCAGCACACGGGCTGTCTTGACCGCGCTTGGCCGCACCATCGTATTCATAATGGTGCTCACGCAGTTGGTGAATTGGGGCAATCAGATTGCCCTGATCACCGACACCACTGTCCGCGATGTGCTCCGCGCCGACCCCAGCAACGTGTACCAGCAGTACAATCAGGCGTTGCAGGCCCAGCGATCTACCACCACGCAGGCGAGCTGGTGGGAGAAGTTGTTCAACGTCGGCACGTCCATCTTCGAGGCGCTGATTTCCGGTTTGCTGTGGGTCTTCGGTCTGCTCGCCAGCATCATCGTGTTCTATGCGTACCTGATTCAGAAATTCATCCTCTACCTCGGCTATGCGCTGTCGCCGATCTTCATCGGTTTCCTCGCCATTCGTGCTCTCAACCAAATCGGCACAAATTACCTGCTGGCACTCGTCGGCGTGATGCTCTGGCCGCTCGGCTGGGCCGCCGCCTCACTGGTGACCGGTGGGCTGATCACGTTCATGACCGACCAAAGTTTCCTTTGGAATCAATCTGTCGGCGGCGCGGCCGGATACGCCTTCCAGAACTTCATCGGGGTTGCCGTCCTCGGAGTGTGGCTGATTTTTAGCACCATCGCTGCGCCCCTGATCATTCAACGAACCATCACGCACGGCATACAAGCCGGTGCTGCCCTCATCAGTGGCGTGACGACCGCCACCACCACGGCGGCGGCCGGTGGATTTATCGCCGCCGGTACGTTCGGCGCGGGCGGTGGCATTGCCGGCGCGGCGATGGCAACCGCCGGTGGCCTCACAGCAGCCGGCGCGACGTTGATTGGTTCGTCGCTCAGTGACAGCACGTACTCGCCGACCGGCTCGATGATCACCGCGCTGGGCCAGATGCGCGGCACAAGCGCCGGTGCGAGCAAGCGTGACAATGCCGAGAAGACCCCAACCACAGCCAGCCCATCCTCGATGGACATGAGCGGCGACAACGCCGTGCAAGCCTTGCTGCGCAAAACCAAGAACCCGCACTCCCCATCAACATGAACGCCGCCGAAACATCCCTTCGCGAGACCCCGGTGCCAAAATCCGAGCGGCCTAATCTCGCCCGCAAGAAATTCGATCCGACCCGCATTTTCGTGGACCGCGACCGGCTCGCGTGGTTCTGGTTCATCGTGGCCGGGCTGATCCTCGTGGGGGCGGCCATTGACCGCTTTATTCTGGTGCAGACATTCAAGCAGCGTGAGCGCGTCGTCATTCTCGACCCATCCGGTACGTTCCATGTCGCACCGCTGCTGAAATTCGAGGAGGCCAAGGACCTTCACGCGCAGCAAAGCACGCTGGCCACGGTCGCCTTCTTGGAACGCAACCCCAAGGGCTTCGACCATGACGATCTGTTGAAGCAGATGTTCTTGAAGAACGCCCTCGCCAAAGCACAGGCGGCCCGAACGGCAGAAGAACCAGAATTCGCAGCGAAGCAACTGCACCAGAAGGCGGAGATCGCCAAGATCACGATTCTGCAAACGCGCGAGAATTTCGTACTGACTCAGGTGACCGGACAACTCATCCGCACCGGCATCTTTCAGGACAAAGCCTTCGCCGAAGCCGTTCCCTTCAAACTCGCCTTCAAGTTCCAGCGCAACCCCAACATGGTCCAGAACGGCCGATTCCCAACCGCCGTGTCAGACTTCAAATATGAAACGTCTCGCTAAACACATCGCAATTCTGTCGTTGGTCGTGATCCAGTCCGGCATCGCCAAGGATGCCGGTCCGATTGCGGAATACCGGTTGGACGAACAGACCGTGTACACGATCCCGGTCTCCCGCACTCGCGTAACGACCATCAGCTTTCCCGGCCCGATCTCGGCGATTGACGCCGCGAACGTCACCAGCGATCCCAAAATCTCCGGCCTGTTCCAGATCGCCCACAGCAAGGGCGCATATTTCCTGTCGGTGAAAGCGTTGGTCCAGAAGGCGGCGACCAACATGAACATCCGGTGGAACAAGAAGACCTACGTGATCGAATTGGTGGAGAGTCCGTTGCCGATTTACTCCGTGATCTTCCAGTACGACACCGATGCCGAAATCCGGTCCGCGACAACCCGCGTCACACCGAGCCGGCTGTTGGCGTTGCTGGACAAGGCCAAAGCGTATCCACTTCTCAAGGCGTATCACCCAAACAGCATCGCCCAAGTCGAGTACACCAGCCTCGCCAAGAACCCGCGCGTCATGGACTACAAGGACTACGAGGTTCAACTCGACGAGGTGTTCCGGTTCAACTCCGAGGACACGCTCGTTTTCCGGATTGTGCTGCGCAACAAGACCGACCAGCCCATCCAGTACCGGCCCGACGGGTTTGCGCTTCGTGCCGGCGACCGCACCTATCCACAGTCCATCAGCGACGCCGCCGGCACGATTCCGCCCAAAGGTGAAGCGCCGGCCTATTTCGCCGTCACCGGCACGCCCAACGGCGGGCGCAACGATCTTTCGTTGAAGAACGAATTCGTCATTCTGATTGATCGCGTGGAGACAAACGCGCTTCCGCAGCCGAAAGCGACACCGGCAAAATGAATCCGCGTAACGCCATCACCTTCTTACGCAGCCCGACCGGCGTGCTTCTGGTATTCGTCGTTCTGTTGATCGGCGCGATTGTCTTCGTCAAAGGCTTTTACGATCCGAGCCAGAACAAACCGGCACCTGTTGCCGCGCCGACTCCGGCCGAGAAGACGAACCGAACCACGCAGGTGTTGCAGACAATCCAGCGCGAGATCGTTCCGTTCAAACCGCCCCGGACCACTCCCTCAACCATGCGAGCGCCAACGGCTGATGTGCCGGCACAGCAGATCAACGACGGTTTCACGCCAATCAGTCTCTACTCCGAACCGCCCGCGACCGAGCCGGAGCGCAAACCACTGGGCAAGTTCTACGCGCCATTTGGACGATTGATTCCATGCGAACTCATTGTGACCATTGATTCGTCGTCCATCCAGACGCCGATCATCGGTCTCGTGACCGACGACATCTACCACGATGGCCGGCTCATCATCCCCGCCGGCACGGAAGTTCACGGAACGGCTCAGGCCGACCGGAAACGCGAGCGCATCGCCAGCAACGGCGGCTGGACATTGGTGTGGCAATCCGGGGAAGAACTGCACTTGGACGGCATCGCTCTCGACCGGGAGAAAAATCAGAACGGCGAAGGCTGGGGCATCACCGATGGCAGTGCCGGGTTGCGCGGGCAGGT
>CAZMKD010000272.1:0-3457 GCA_964566575.1 uncultured Verrucomicrobiota bacterium | reverse complement strand
GGCAATATAGTCCAGCGAAAACTGAACGCTCACCGTGCGCGGGCTGAAGATGCCCTGCGCGCGCGTCACCTGGCTGTGCAGCAATTCATAACCGACCGACGGCGCATCACCATACTTTGGCCCCAAAGGACGACACACACTTGTCAAAAGGACTTTTTGGCTCATAGTCTTCACTTCATCTGATTGATCTTCACTTCATCTGATTGATTCGTCAAGCCCCCGCTGCGGACCAAAAGAGGCGCGTCGGAGAATGGACAACTTGTCAGCGAGCCATGAGACTACCCGGCGCGATCAAGCGGCGTGTTGACTCAGGTCAACAAAGTCTCCCACGCCTCTTCGTCGGGCGTGAAATAGCAGACGCGAACCTTTCGTCGAGTAGAGCGCGCCACGGTCGCGGAATGCCAGTCTGCAGTTTCGTCAAGTGTTGGGCGTTGTTCAAATCTTTTCGTCGCTGCGGGCGATGGCTTCGAGGCGTTTGCGGTTGAGGATTTTGATCTGACTTCCCTGGTAGGTGAGGATGCGATGCTCGGCGAGGCGATGCAGCAGACGCGAGAGTGTTTCCTTGGTCGTGCCGAGTACTTGGGCCAGAGTGGTCTTGCTGATGTGGACCGTCTTGGGTTCCGGCAGGCTCAATACATAACTCGCGAAACGCGCCGGGACCTCCTTCGTGGTGAGGTCGGTCAACGCGTTGCGCATCTGGGCGAGCCATTTCACCAGCGAGCCCATGATCTTGAAACTCAGCTTCGCGTCGTGCGCGAGGAGCTGTTTGAAATTATTCTTGTCCACCGCAATGACCGTGGTCGCGGCCAGCGCTTCGGCGCTGGCGGGATACTCCGCCATGAACAGCGCGGCTTCGGCGAACGATTCGTTGGCTTCCACGACGTGCAGCACCCGCTCGCGCCCGTCCGGGGCGAGGCGGAAAATCTTCACCGCGCCGGACACGACGAGAAAAAAGCCGCGCGACGGCGCGCCTTCGCCGAACATGAGTTGCCCTTTCCGAAACTCTTTTCGCGACGCCATCGCCTCGATCTGGGCGAGTTCCGCTTGATCCAAGTCGGAGAACAGCCGGCAATTTTTGAGTAAGATCGTCAGATTCATCGCAGTCGATCAACGCTTGTCGTGCGGGAACATCCCGGCTAACAGAATGAGTTCCGGATGGGCGGTGGAGAGTTTGGGCAGAATTAACCGGATCCGGCCACGATAGGCGGCGAGTTTGTCGCGGAGCGGTTGCAGGTCGTCCACTTTATCCCAGTGCAGCTTGTTCAAATCGAGCACCAGTCGGCTCTTGCTGCGCGCCAAGGAATCCTGAATGCGTTGCGCCAAACCTTCGGCATTGGCCTTAGAAATGGCGCCCTCCAGTCGCAGCCACACTTGTTTCTTGGCGTGCTGGAGATCGACGTGGAGGGAGAACTCCGGCAATGCGAACTTTTGCGGAAGTTCTTCCCAGAGATTAAACGCCTTCCAACTCTTGCTGGGCAGCCGGTATGTCGTGCGTATCAGTTTGGGATGCTGGAACAGATCCAGTTTCAACGTCAGCCACGTCCAGACTGCGGCGCCGACCGCCAACACGGATTGGCAGTGCTCTGTGAAATTAGGTCGGCCCAACTCCGTGTGGAGACGCCGCTGTAGATCGCCAATCCAGCGCCGCACCGTCCGGTTCGGACCGAGGAGCCGGCCGGCGAGAAATATCGGATACGCGCAGCGCAAATCCTTGGCGTAAATCGCCGCCTTCCGGCGCAAGAAGGGATTGGGAGAATGCTTGAGTTTCTGGTAGCCGAGAAATTGGTTGTCGAGAACGCGAAAGATGCTGGGGCCGAGCCGTTGGAAATCCTGCTCGAAACACCACTGCTGGAGTCCCTCGATTTCCTCGGGCGACAACGTCGGATGTTTCATCATCGTGGTGAAGCCGTCAGCGCGCCGGTACATGAGCGTCGGGTTCTGCACCCATTTCTCGTGCATCAGCTTTTCTTTTTTCACGCGCTCATTGAACGGCGTGCCCGGCACGGGGCCGTAAATCAGATACTGACCCAGCGCCGGCTTGAGCTTCATCAGCCCGTCGAATTCCTGCGCCACGACCTCCGGGGTTTGATAATCGAACCCGACGATCATCGAGGTCAGAATGGTGATGCCGTGTTCGCGAAACTCCGTGAGGATTTCGTCGACCGGTCGGCCTTGTTGTTTCGCGTAATTGGAGCGCGTCCCCTCGTAGCCGATCCAGAAACCGTCGATGCCCATCTCCAGGATTTCCTCGACCGTGTACTGGCTGATCGCCTTGATACTGGAAAAACAAAAGATCGAGAGGGTCTTCCCGCTCTGCATGACCGCCTCACGGAACTGCATCGCGCGTTTCTTGTTCAGCAGAAAATCCTCATCAATGATTAGGAACACCAGACTCGGATCCATCGCATGGTACCGCTCGGCAACGGCGAAGATGTCTTTGCCGTCGGGCAGCAGCTTGATGTGTTTGCGCTTGAAGAAATGCGACGTGCAACAAAAGTCGCAGCCGTTCGGGCAGCCCAGCCCCGCAAAGATTTTCCCGGTGCCCGACACTTTCCACCCGAACACCTTCAGATGGCTCACGATCAGCGGGTGCTTGTACGGCATCGGGATTTCCGGCTCTTCCAACAGCCGGCGCATAAACCCAACGCCTTCTTCCCGGCAAATGAAGTCCGCGTATGGCCGGAGTTCCTCGTCGCTCAACACCGTTCCGTAGCCACCGAGGACGATTTTGGTATTGGGCGCGTACTGGCGAACCAACGCGACCATCTCTTTCACCTTGTGGAAAATCGCCATCAGAAAGGAAATGCCGACGTAATCGTAACCCTTCTTGAGTTCGCGGATGAACTCCTGCCGGGATGGATACTGCAAGACCACCGTGGGCGCATCGAGATTCTCCGCGATGTACTCGATGGAAAACTGGATGTTCACCGTGCGCGGGCTGAAGATGCCCTGCGCGCGCGTTACCTGCCGGTACAATAACTCATACCCCACCGACGTTGCGTCGCCGTACTTTGGCCCCAAAGGACGACACACGCTGGTCAGCAAAACTTTCTTGCTCATCAGACGAGTCTCTTTTCTATTCAGTTGTCGGGGTGAACAACGCCCTGCGGAGAGCGAGCGCAGTAAACGCCCTATCCGTCAGAAAGTCAAAGCGCGTTTTTTTCGCTGTGACAAGGCGAAGTACTCTTTCTGACTTGTGGGTCACAGACAGCACAGCGGCTACAAATGTTTGCGTTCCCACTCGTCCTCTTCACCAGTGAAGTAGCGGACGCGGACTTTCTTGTATTCTTTCGTGGAGTACAACGCGCCGCGGTCACGGATGCCAGCCTTTTCGGCGATGGCGGCGAGCGTCTGCTCACATTCTTCCTGAGACTTGCCGTGGACCATCGTGAAAATGTTATACGGCCAATCCGGATACGACGGCCGCCGGTAACAGTGGCTCACGGCGCGAAACGTC
>CAZMKD010000271.1:0-2584 GCA_964566575.1 uncultured Verrucomicrobiota bacterium | reverse complement strand
TATATCTCGCGCGCGACGGTGTGCCGAATCACTTCGTCGTAGCGGCAGACAAATTCATTGGCCAGCACCCGATTCTGCGGATCCGCCGCTAACCGGCGAATCAATTCATCGTGCGGAATGTTCTCGAGCGGGCGTTTCGCTGCAAACATTTTCATATGCCTTCACCTTCCCTGTGAGTTTTTTGAAGTTTCCTGGTTGCTTCATGATTTGAACGGGAAATTTCCTGGTAAATGAGTAAGACAAAAGGCGTTCCAAACTTGGAAATGGCCGGCGTAGAAAAATGGATATAAAAATCAATAAGTTGCGAGAGGGCAAATGATTCCCCCCAATGCGTTTTAGTTTTGGAAATGGCAGAATTTCCAAAATTCCAGATACCCATTAGAAAATGTTTTGCCCATCCAGCTTGGATTTTAGTAGACTTAACCCCGCGGCATCTTTAGTTCGATGGATGAATTTGGAAATTTTCTTTGGCCGCAGTTTCCGGATTTCCATATGCTCGTTGCCGTGGAAATCGCGCCTTTTATTATTTCCGAAATCCCGCTTGCAACTCGACGCGGGCGCCTCGTTTTAGCGTTATTATGTTTAGCGAAATTATCGACATAAAGTTTTTTCGGCACATTTTGCAATCTCGTTGAGATTTGGAAATTGTTTTTTGCCAACGATTTCGCGCTGAGGAGTGGCACTGCCGGTTTTCGCGCCATAGCATTTTGATATTTCAAGTTTTAAAGCCGCATGCCAAAATTTGGCAAATCTGCTGGCATGGCGTTTGAATAAACTGTTGCGCGACGACGACAAAGAAAGATCAGCGTAAGTTAGAAATCGCCGCTTTCCAGACACAACGGCAAAACGGAAAAATAAGAAACGCATAAAATTTTTAATGTCTATAATAAAGAATGAAAAATATGTTTTTATTTATTTATCAAAACATGGGGTATTTAGAATTTTTTATGTGTCTATATCAATAGAAATAAAAGTTGTAAAAAAAAGTAACTCAAATTAACTGTAACTTTTTAACTGTAGGAGTAACCTCATGGCGAATAAATTCGCGGAAAGCGCTGGCGCCGAAGAGCTCGTCATCAACAATGGCGGCCACGGTGGACACGAGCAAGGCCACTATGGCTCGAATAAGCCAGGTTATGGTTCGGGCAAACCAGGTTATGGCTCGAATAAACCCGATTATGATTCAGGTAAACCAGTTTATGACTCGGATAAACCAGTTTATGACAATGGTGGTTGTTTTCCGAGCAAGTACCCCAAGCCGACGCCGGATCCGTATTCGAATTATCCTCCCGAAGAGCCGGCTTATGTTCCGGTTGTTAAGAACCGCCCTTTGAAAGCGAAAGGGTATTTTGAGACGCCGATTCCGGTTGCCGGATTGTTTGACGGCGAGATTTTCGCTTCCGTCCATGAGGATGGCGGCTTGTCGCCCACGAATATCATTCGCATCGATCAGGACTGGGGCGTGTTGGTGAAATGGCGGACCAGTGGCGCGCTGACGCGCATGATTTGCGGCACGTGGTGTTTGAATGTGTGTCTCGAATCCATCGGGCCCGGCGAAGAACTCAGTCTCCCGCTGAAACCGGTGAAAGTCGAATTGGATCCTTGCTCCGCAAAGGGCAAACCATTGACTTGCAATTACAAATGCTACATCGAGATTCCGCGCGGCTGCGTGAAACCGCGGCATTGCTCCACGCCTTACAAGATCGTGACGACCCTCACGTATCTCGAGCCGTGTGGCACGCCCGGCCCGCTCGCGGGCTTCGTGGAAGGTCAAATTCTCCAATTCTACGAGCCGTAATGCCGGCTGTAATCTGTCGCAATTGTTGTGATCGTGATGATTGGCCCCGCCGTGACGCCACGGCGGGGCTGGCATCGCAACGGCGGCCGGGCGGTTTTAAAAATAAAAATATTTTATTAAAACATGGTATAATTAAAAATGTTTTTGTGTCTGTAAGAATAGAAACAAAATTGTAAAAAAAATTAACTCAAATTAACTTTAACCTTTAACTGTAGGAGTAACATCATGGCGAATAAATTCGCGGAAAACGCTGGCGCCGAAGAGCTCGTCGTCAACAACGGCGGCCACGACCAAGGCCACTATGGCTCGAATAAACCGGGTTATGGTTCGGGCAAACCAGGTTATGGCTCGGATAAACCGGGTTATGGTTCGGGCAAACCAGGCTATGATTCGGATAAACCGGGTTATGATTCGGACAAACCAGGTTATGGCTGGAATAAGCCAGGTTATGACCATGACCATTATCCGACGCCATATCCCAAGCCGACGCCGGATCCGTATTCAACGTATCCTCCCGAAGAGCCGGCTTATCTTCCGGTCGTTAATAACCGCCCTTTGAAAGCGAAAGGGTATTTTGAGACGCCGATTCCGGTTGCCGGATTGTTTGACGGCGAAATCTTTGCTTCCGTCCACGAGGATGGCGGCATGTCGCCCACGAACATCATCCGCATCGACCAGGACTGGGGCGTGTTGGTGAAATGGCGGACCAGTGGCGCGTTGACGCGCATGATTTGCGGCACGTGGTGTTTGAATGTGTGTCTCGAATCCATCGGGCCCGGCGAAGAG
>CAZMKD010000270.1:0-11768 GCA_964566575.1 uncultured Verrucomicrobiota bacterium | reverse complement strand
GCGATGACCACCAACAATTCGATTAACGTAAAGCCCTTCACGGCTCTGCGAACCTGTTTCATAGTTGAACTCCTGATCTGGCAAAAAGCCTCCAGCTCTCTGCGTTGTTTTCTATACCCCGTTCCCGGACTCATTGCTGCTTTCATTACCAAACTCTCATGGCTTCGTCACTTTCACGACCGAGGCGTCGTCGACATGGAAGACGCCGCCGGCCATTGGCTGACGGTCGCCTTTCTCCACAATCACAAAATGCCCCTTCGCAGAGTTCGGCGGCGCTTCGCCGGTTACTTCGAATTTCGCCCAGTCCGTCGCAGCGAGGGACGCACTCCACGCTTGGCTCCAAAGGCGACCCATCTCATTGCCCGTCTCGCCATGCCATTCGATCGACAACTGACCGGTTACAGAGCCCTTGAGCGGGCGAGCGGCATCGTTCTTGACGTAGACGCTGAACCGATAGGTTTCTCCAGGCGTCACGGGCAGCGCCTGAAAAAAACCTTGATAGAAATTCGGATCTCCAAGCGACACAAATTTGACTACCTGATTCCCTGAATGTGCCGAGGTGGAGAAAAGGGAAATCAGCTCGGACGGACCGCTGGTGAAAGTCAGCCAGCCCGCCGGGTGGATCGAATCTTGAGCTCCGACTTCGACGGCGGGGGCTTCGAAGTCAGCGTTTGTTAAAAGCTCCCCAACCGGAGTTGACGGTTGAGGCAGCACTTTCACCGCCGCCGTCCCCGTAAACACAAAAACTCCGGCAAGCACAGTTGTAGTGAGCATGATGAGTTTCACTGACCTCTTCATAGTTTCCGATATCAACTTTCCACCACTCTCAAGACGATACATCCAACCCGTCTTGATTGCTACCGCCTCGCTATCGGAAACCACCCTTGGCTGAATTAGTCAGTCCAAGTTATTCCCCCGCCTATCCAGAGGGAGCTGAATAAGCGGGGGATAACGTAACGTACGCCAACAGCGAGTTAGACGTTCCGCTTCTTCCAACCTAACGCCGCGAGACCCAACAAACCAGTCAACGCCAAGCCAATGCTGCTCGGCTCGGGTATGACGGCGGGACCGATATCGATTTGACCATAAGCTGGAGCATCCGTAAACCACACATCCGGACCGATCGTCTCGAATCCATATTGAACATGGCGCGCCGGGTCAGCAATCGTCGCGAGACTAATGCTGAACACACCCGGAGTAAGCGCTACGGTCGTCTGGACAAACGACGAGAAGTCGGGCGCAAAGTCCTTGATGAACGCCACGCTCGTCCAACCGTGTCCAAGAGGATCCGTACCGCCTGTTGTTAACGAATTTGCCAGCACTGTGCCGGTAAACGTCACGACTTGTCCGGGCAACGAACCAGCTGGTTCAACGTACATGTTGGCGTCCATGATCTTATTCCCGATCGCTCCCGGTCCACCGCTCGGGATGTACCAGAACGGATCGGGATCACCGATCGTGTTCGGGGCCAGCGTCAGGACAGGACCCGTATAAAACGCGACCAAGTCCCCCGTACCCCAAGGACTGCCGAACACGTAGCCACCCGCGCCCCCTGCTCCGTATCCCGGACCACCGAGGGCGAACACGTTCATGTAGCCAAGCCAAGTTGCACTTGGATCCACTGTGACCGTTGTATCGGCCTTTACACTACCCAGCGTGAACAACGCGATGCACGCTGTACAAACAATTACTTTTACTCGCCTATCCATACCTATCTCCCTTCACCCTGTTAGTTGTTATACTTCCTTACTCGCTAGTGCAAATGATTGCAGATTTTTGAAATGAAGTCAATACTATTTCTAAACTTTTCTCGCGTCTGACCGTCTGCCGGCTCAAACGCTTAGAACCATGCAAAATTAGAACTTTCAGCTGCGTAACTTCCATTATGTCTCAATTCTGCTCGACGGACAAACACTTGTTTGCAATCGTTTGCCATGCCCCAATCATCGACTCCAGCGCTGTGACGATATGACCCGACAAAATAGGCCGAATTGCGCCAAGCCTTGTTACGGAGTAGTGACCCGGTAGAACTTCCGCGTGTTTGAGCCGATCGGGTCGAAGACCTGATTTGTATTCCCATGGCCCGGGTACACGGGTCCAAGACTCTGCCAACCAAATGAGTAGAGGTTGGTAGTCAGCGCGACATCATCGAACCTGACCGAGCAAGGCCCGCCAGTCCCGACAACGATTGGGAGAACTTGCACATACGCCGTGCCCGCTGGAGCCGTCCCGCGAGCTTGGAGGCGCACCCAACTATTGAGTGACGAGGAGGTTATGTGGGTCGACTCAATGCCGGGGTACGTGCCGGTCACCCGCGTGCCGATCCGGTTAGGATCAGTAGACTGCACCTGTATGGAGTTGCCGAGGCTGTCGTTCCAGACAATCTTCAGCACTCCAAAAGATGGTCCCGTCAGCGGTTGGTCATCCAAATAGTTGTACGCGTATCCTGAGAAGTCCCAAACTTGGCCCGGGGTCGCGGGGACCGGATTGAGGGCGCCAAAGGCGCCTTGCCACGCTACCGGTGGGTTCGCGCCGGCGGTGGTATCTCTGAGCTTCAGCGCACCAATCCCGCTATGCGTCGGGTATGGGTACGACGATGTGTACTTGGCGCCGCTGCCGCCAGTATTCCACATGGTTATCGTGGTCGTATCCGCGGCATTACTGACTGCGTCCGCTTCAAACCCTTCGTTGGTCAGCACATTCCCCACTATGGGCGGGGTGATGAATACCAGATTCGTGATTGACTGGACTTGGTAAAGGACGCCGTTGCTTGGCGGAGCGGTGGGCCAGTAGATTTGCACGGCCGGTTGGTTGGTCGACGTGGTTGCGCTGGAGCCCCCGATTGGTTGATAGATCGTCAAGTCGTCCCAGTACACGGCACCGTTATCGCCGGCCATGCCCACGTGCAACACTTGGGCCCGCACCTTGACAGTTCCCGACGGGGCATTGGTTGCCTCCACTTCGAAGAACTGCCACGTATCGAGCGGAAACGGAACATCAGTGCCGAAGCGCGAACCTTCTGCGGTAAAGATGACTCCATTGGTGGAATCGAGGAACTGGAGTTGCGCGACGCCAAATCCGTTCGACCCGGTCAACTTGTCGTTTTGCCAGTTCAGGCAGTACCCTGTGAGTCGCCAGTTCTGACCCGCGCTGGCGGTAAGGTCCTGGTAGGCGCCCGAGCCTTCAAGGTAGTTAGTGTACGGACCGAAGGTCTTCAGCGAGAACCCGCTATCGTTGCGGGCCGTGATCCCAAATCCGCTCTCGTTGGTTCCCGATCGGAATCCATAATTGAACTGCGTCCAACTATCGGCAGAAGTATTCGTTACACCGGCGTACACGTAGGGGACCCCCGCGGTTTCAAAACCGGGGTTGGGCAGTGAAGTCACGGTGCCCGGCTGCCGCAAGACCCGGTAAAACTTGTGGATGGTGCTAAAGGTACAATTCGTCAAGCCATCGCCCGGCAACAACTGCTGCGCAGCGTTGGACGAGATAATATTCACCCAGGTTGCATTGTCATCGCTATACTGCGGCTGATAGGACGAATCGACGAGCGTCGGCCAGCAAACCTGAACTCCCAGTTGGATACCCGCCGGCTCGAGCGGCACCGGTGTCGGGGGCGTGGCGAAGCCGATATTCGTCACGTCAATGTCATCCCAGAAGACGGAACCCAAAGCCCCCTGTTTTCCCACGTGCGCCGCGTGAGCCCTGATATAGGTTGTTCCCAACGGCGCGGTTCCGGTGGCTGAACAACTGATCCACGTGTCCAATAACGTATTTGTGAGAATTTTCGGGGAGCTATCTGGCGACGTGCCGAGGCTGACGCCAGCGGCATTAAAGAATTCAAGCTGTAGTATTCCGAAATTCTCGCTCTCGAGTACCCCATCAATGTTGGTTAGCGGATCGCCCGACCAGTTCAAGCCATATCCATTGATTACCCAGACCTGAGTATTGGAGACCAATTGACCGACTTGGTTCGTGACCACTTGGAATAAGGATGCAAGGGTGGGGGCCGCAGGCTCGAACGGGCCAATGATTCTCGCGGAAAACTTACCGGAGAGAGCCGTGATTGGAGCTGCTGAACTGTTGATACCCGAATAAGAATGCAGAAACCAATAATCTGGATCCTGATATGTGCCGCCGACCGGGCTGTTGGTCATGGTCCGGAACCCAAAATTATTAACCGACCAAAGAAGCGGCTCTCGATTCGTTACAATGTTGCCCTGGGTATCTTGAAATATGGTGTTTGTTGTTTGACCAAACTCAAAACCGGGGTTGTTTAATACGTTTGCATTCGCCGTGATCGCGGCGCAAGCAAATGCGATCAGGACTAGACACGTCCGCCCAAAGATTCCCATAACACGCTTTTCCATATGATACTCTCTTCCTTCCAAATATGTGGTCATGATATTCTCCCTCGCCGTATCTGCAAATGATTGCAGAAAGCGCCGCAGGTGTCAACAACGATTTGCTTTTTATTTGCTGCTTAACCTCGGCTTGCGTGAAGAGCGATAGAATGGGCACCATAACAATCTAATATTCTCAACCAGACGCTTCCGCTGGTTGCAAATGACCAGTGCAAACAGAGAATTTTCTTGCAATCGTTTGTGATATCGGCTACTTGTAGCGGGCTTATGGGAGTCCAAATTAGACAGATCGGGAACCCCCGACTCAAGGATATTGCTGAGAAACTCAATGTTTCTATTTCCACCGTGTCGCGAGCCCTCGGCAAGGACACGTGCGAGAAGGTGGCTCCTGAAGTAAGAGCCAGGATCCTCGAAGCCGCACGCCAAGTGAATTACGTCCCGAATCCCGCCGCGCAGTTGATGCGCAAACCACGGCCGCATTTGCTCACGGTACTGATGCCGCTTTCCACCGACTCGTTCATCAGCGATTATATGAACGGCATTTTGGCCGGTGTGGTGACTGCCTGCCGGGATCTGGAAATGGAAGCGCGGATTTCCCTCCTTGAGTTGAACAATGACGACATTGTTGGACAGGCAAGACACGCCGCGATCGGCGCCGGGTCGCTTGTGTTTATCGGTAAATTGCTATCGCACCGTCAGTTACTGAAGATCGAGGAGCTGAATCGGCCGGTCGTTGTGATGGATGCTTGCTTGCCGCCCAACACAGATCTAACGGATGTCGCCGTCAGCACAGTCGGGCTGAATAACCGGGAGTGTTTCTACGAGTTAACGCTTGATCTGTTGAAACTCGGGCATCGCAATATAGCGCTGGCTAACGGGCCCGGTACTATGCGGGACGCGTGGGAACGACAAGAAGGATACATTCAGGCACTAACCGAATATCGGATGCCAATCGACCAACTGGCGATCGTTCAGGAGTCTTTTACCACCGAAGGTGGAGCCCGTGCCTGGCTTACGCTGAAGGAACGTTCGATTCGCCCTACCGCCATCATGTGCGGCAGTGATGAAATGGCGTTTGGCGTCCTTGAAAAACTCGCCGAAGAACGGATCGCGTGCCCGGAAGAAGTATCCGTGGTTGGATTTGATGACTCACGTTTGGCGGCACGGGTCTCGCCCCCGCTGACGACCGTGCGTCAACCCACGATTGAGATGGGCCGGGCGGCTGTTGAAATGCTAAGCAGCCGGGTCCGAACTCCTTCAACTGAGATCGTTACCGAGCACCGGGTCTTACCGGGGAAACTTGTGCGGCGCAAATCTGTCGCACCTCCGCCCCAGAGTTCACGGATAGCAAAGGACCGGGTTGCCAGCTTTGGTTACCAAGTTCATACTGATGCGCGGCTCGGACCTTCTTAGGGTCATCAGCGCCGCCTGCCTATTGGCAACCACCTCACTGGCGGCCACCAGCGTGGAGTTTACCTATGTCCCACCGTATGGCTCATTCAGTAATCTGCAGGGAAAAGTCTACGGGGTGAACACCCTCAGCAATCGCGTCGTCGTCTTTATCAACAAGGGCCAACAGAACGACAGTTCCTTGTCCTCTTGGTCAAGCGAACCCGGCTGTGCGAGCGGCAAGACGATTTTCACGACAATCCAATCCAACGGCACATGGACCGCGGACATAACCAATGTCAGCGGCGACACAAACGCGACTCAAATTGCGGCGTACGTGGTGCCCGCCACCTCCGGTCCGCCGTGCGTGACGAGTTCCGCCTGCCTGCCCGCCAGCATACTCCAGCAGTCTGTCGCCAGCACCATCGCGACGAGATCAGCCCCCAACATGCGTACCATTCAATGGTCGGGCCTCGATTGGTGGCTCAAGTCAGTCTATTGGGGTCCCGGCCCGAATTTCTTCACCAACAGCACCAACAACGTCTTCGTGGACGGCCAAGGTCGTCTGCACCTCCGCATCACCCACGTCAATGGCAACTGGTATTGCTCGGAAATAGTGTCGCACCGGACACTTGGACTTGGCTCCTACTACTTCTATCTCGACACGCCCGTGGACGCGCTTGACCCGAATATCACTTTGGGTCTGTTCACGTGGAGCAACGCACCGGATTTTACGCACCGCGAGATTGACGTCGAGGGCGGCCGCTGGGGCGATTCTGGCGACTACAACAACGCACAGTTTGTCGTCCAGCCCTACAATTTTTCGAACCATCTCGTGCGCTATCGGGTTCCCCCCAGCGCGATCAACTCAATGCACTCGTTCAACTGGCAGAGTGACTCCATCGCGTTCACCGCCGTGACGGGCACAACCACCGTCGCCTCGTGGACGTACACCAGCGGATTTGGCACCGTGCCGCCAAGTTGCGACGAAAATGTGCGGCTCAACCTCTGGCTGAACAATCCGAGCGGTCCGATCAACGGCCAGGAAGCGGAAGTCATTGTGAACAAGTTCGTGTTCATCGGACCGGACGCCGACGCTGATGGCATGCCGGACTGGTGGGAACTCGCGCATGGACTTAATCCGAACGATCCCGCCGACGCCGCACGCGACGATGACGGCGACAGCTTTACCAACCTGCAGGAGTATCTCGCCGGGACTGACCCTGCGAATCCCGGCTCGCACCCGTCTCTCGTGGTAACCCCCGGTGCGGGTCTTGCCTCGCAGGGTCTCCAAGGTGGTCCATTCATGCCGTCGAACACGACTTACACCTTGACCAACGTATGCACCGACATCCTAAGTTGGCGGGCGACCAACACCACAGCTTGGGTGACTTTGTCGCCCGCTGCCGGCACCTTGGCCGCGCATACCTCCACCAATGTCACGGTCTCGATCAACGCCAATGCCAACGCTTTGCCCGTCGGCAGCTACAGTGACACGGTGACATTCACCAACCTCTCGACCACCACCGGCAGCACCAGCCGCAGCGTCAGCCTTGCCGTCAACTTGCCCAGCGTCATCACCCTTGCGGCGGCAGATCTTCAGGACCGATTTGGAACTCTGATGCCCGCCAGTAGCGTGGCCGTGCTGGTGGCAGATACGGGCAACAACGGGTTTGCAGATCTGCAGTCGGATTTTTCGTTGAGCCTTGGCGCCACTTGGAGCACTGATGATAAGGTAGCCGGCTTGTGGGACCTGTCCGCTTGCGGAACGGACGGCTGTTTGGTCGACCAAACGGTCGTGGTCTCCACGAACGGCATCGCCCCGGGACAGCAACTGCAATTGTATTGGTTTCCTTCGCTTACTCTGGCTGCGACCACTCTAGGCAACACCTACTACGGGAGATATACAGATACCAACAGTCCGCCTCTCAACGGCAGCGGTGTCTGGCAGACGCCTGCGAGTGGTTCAAGCGTAGGATTGTATTTCTTCACGGCGCTCCAGAACGGCTCAAATCCCCAGACTGCAGGCCGCGCCACGAATGTGACTATAGCGGCGCTGACACTGTTCCAGAACTGGCAGATTCAGCACTTTGGCAGCACCAACAATCCATCGGCTGCTGCCGGGGCGGATCCCGATGGCGACGGCATGGGTAACATGGCGGAGTTTCTGGCTGGCACTGATCCGACCAATAGTGCCTCACTCTTCGGCATTACCGGGATCGCGACCGAGGGCGACGACCTCCGTGTGACGTGGATGACGGGCCCCGGCAGGACGAACACGCTCCAGCGCGCGGTCGACGCAAGCGCCAACTACGACACCAACCATTTTGCCGACGTCTTCATCGTCACCAACACCGTCGGCTCCACTACCAACCACGTCGACACCGGCGCCGCGACCAACTCCGCGGGTTATTACCGGGTGCGACTCCCACAATGAACACACGCATCAACTTGCTACAAACAATCGCTCTCGCCACGGCGCTGGCTTTGCCGTTCGCGGCAGCTGTGTTTGCTCAAGAGCCAATCCGCGTCGAGGTCTTGAAAACCGTAGACGGCTGGCAGATGGTGCGTGGCGGGAAGCCTTACTTTATCAAGGGCGTGGGCGGCGAGGCCTCGAAGCAACTCCTCGTCCAGTACGGCGGCAACTCCTTCCGCACGTGGGGTGCCGACCGTCTCGCCACCGAACTGGAGGAAGCGCAGAAACTGGAATTGACCGTGACCGCCGGAATGTGGCTCGGCCATAAGCGGCACGGATTTGATTATCACAACGCCCAGCAGGTGAAGGCACAATTTGAGAAGGCACGTGAGATCGTCCTCCGCTACCGCAACCATCCCGCCCTGCTCATGTGGGCGATCGGCAATGAAATGGAGAGCGACCAACCCGCCGGTGATCCCGCCGTCTGGCAGGCGATCGAAGACATCGCCGTAATGATCAAGAAGGAAGATCCCAATCATCCGACCATGACCGTCATTGCCGAGGTCGGCGGCGACAAGATCGCTCAGCTCCACAAGCACTGTCCGGATATCGACGTTGTCGGCATCAACAGTTACGCCGGCGGCTCAGACGTCGGCGCACGCTACCGGAAGGCAGGCGGAATCAAGCCGTACGTCATTACAGAGTTCGGCCCGCCGGGCCAGTGGGAGATGGAGAAGAAGCCTTGGGGCGGCGTGAGGGAATTAACCAGCACGGAAAAGGCTGACTGGTACCGGAAAACCTACCGGGGGTCGGTGTTGGGAGAAAAGGGATTGTGCCTTGGCTCGTACGCGTTCGTCTGGGGTTTCAAGCGCGAGGCGTCCGCCACGTGGTACGGGATGTTTCTCGCCGACGGCTCCAAGGTAGCTGCCGTAGACATCATGAGCGAACTGTGGACCGGTAAACCTCCCGGCAACCCTTGTCCGAAGATCAATAGTTTAAAGCTTAGCGACGGCGATGGGCGAGTTGCCACCGGTGCCGTGGTTCACGCTCTTCTCGACGCCAGCAGTGCGGATGGCGCACCGATCACCGTCACGTGGGAATTGCACAGCGACCAGTTTCAGTACCAAGTCGCCGCAGAATCCGACGGGGCCGTGGAGTTTCCCGAGGCGATTGTCAAGGCGACAAACAATGAGGTCGAATTGAAAATGCCGCCCGTAGGCGGCGGATATCGCCTCTACGCCTACGTTCGCACGGCCCACAACGGCAGCGCTGTGGCAAATCTGTCGCTCTACGTGGACGGCCCCACGGCGAAACCGACAGCACAAAAAGTCGCGCTCCCTCTGGTTATTTTTGGGCCGAATCAGAGTGACATGCCGTACGCCCCCTCGGGTTGGGTGGGCAACTACGCGGCCGTCGGTTACGCCGGTGACTGCACCACCAGTCCACGTTCCAGCAAGACGTGTCTCAAGCTGGAATACCGCGCACCGAATGACTGGGGTGGCATCGTATGGCAGAACCCCGCGAACGACTGGGGTGACAAACCGGGCGGCTTCAATCTCACCGGCGCCAAGAAATTGACCTTCTGGGCGCGTGGCGAGGACGGCGGCGAAAAAGTGGAGTTCTCCTACGGTGGCATCCGGCCGGACAGACCTTTCCCTGACAGTTCCGATGGAAAGGTCGGGGCGGAACTGACGACGGAGTGGAAACAGTATGCCATCGACCTAACCGGCAAGGATCTGAGTTGCATCAAGACCGGGTTTGGCTGGAGCGCGCGCGGCACCGGCAAACCGGTCACATTTTACCTCGACGACATCCGATACGAGTGAGACGGGAATGGCGAGGGCTGCGCCAGCTCTTTTATCGGATTGTCGCGATCAAAATCCCCGGTCGAGTTGGTTCTCCAATCTTGCCGGTCGCCAATAAGTCGCGACGAGGAGATTTCGTTTGGATCTGAGCTATCAGGAGATCCGACATCACTCGGATCGGCGTTCGCGACTTGCCGGCCTGAGATCAGCACTGGGATGGAGGCCAACCGCACCGAAAGCGGAACACCTGATGGACTGCGGATGTTCACTGAGAAACTTAGTTGGAAGTTACCCATTGCAGTTTCATCAGTGATGGCAAGAAACGTTTTCATAGACGACTGTGCCATCTCGTCGGTCATCCTCTCCCGCTGAGAGCGAACAGACGCACTCCCCGCGATTTGTGTGCTAATGTCTGTGCCCGTTTCTCCGACACCAAAGAGCTCCAGGGGATCGGCCGATGGTGAAGATTTGGCTCTAACTCCTCCTTCAATTCTGCCGTCAGCACCCAACAGCCAACTGAATGAACCTTTGGATAATTCCATCGGGGCTTGCTCCCGGCTTCCTCCAGCCGAGGCGCGGATCGGTTGGCTCACATCATAGTCCAACCTGACAGATGTGACCTCCCATTTCACGGTCGAGTAACTTGCAATCAGTGGATCTGGGTCTACGTCGTCCGGCAGCCCGTCGCGGTCAGAATCCTGATCGAGTGCGGGAATCGGGGAAGGCTCAGTAGCGGAATGATTGGTTGTTTGACCGAGTAACAACTGAGTGCTGGCGTACAATCCGATGATCGTAGCAATAGCAGCCCGTTCAATAAGCAGCATCACTGGATTCTCCTGATTTCTTGTCATTCATCGTTGCGATGTACTGGCGATCATTGTTTGGAAACGAAGAATAACAAGAAGGAAGAAAATTTTGGATTTCATAGAGGCTGAATGATGCGGTGGTATATCGGGCGGGTCAATAGTGAAACTCACCGCCATAATCCACGCAACTATCGGTTGCAATTCCCGCGGATTATCGCATGGTCCAAAAATTCGTCTTCGCTAGATTTCGTCAGTTAGCATCGCCGCGAGGAACCTCCTATGCCTTGGAAACGAATGCTGGCTAACATCACTGGCAGTGTGAACGAAGACTTGTTGCGGAGAATCGAGTACTTGCTTGAAGAAAACCGCGTCCTGCGGAACCAGATTCAGAAGCGCATTCTCCTGACCGACCACGAGCGCCGCAGCCTCGCCGAGAGAGCCGTCGCCCTCGGCAAACTGATGGCGGGCCGGTCACCATCGTCAGCCCGCAGACGATCTTCAACTGGCGCCGCCGATTGGTCGCCAAGAAGCTTGACGGCTCTCGATTTCGGAAGCGGCACGGGCGACCACCGATCGAGGCTGCAATTGAAGAACTCGTCGTCCGGGTGGCCCGCGAGAATCCGGCTTGGGGCTATGATCGAATCGCCGGTGCGATCCACAATCTGGGGGCCTCGCATCAGCGACCAGACCGTTGGCAAAATTCTCCGCGGAACGGCCTTGGGGTATCGCCTGAGCGACGGAGGAATACCACTTGGGCGAGTTTCATTCGCCAGCACCAGGACGTTCCGTGGGCGGCGGACTTCTTCACGGCAGAGATTTGGACGCGCTGGGGACTGACGACCTACTACTTAGTGGTTGGCGGAGAACTTTTCTGAAGTCGGCTGGCGTGGAATGAAGTGGGTATGAAGACGCGCGAATCTGGCCGCTGGGTTTGAATGTTTGCAGGAGTTTCGGTGTCTCTACTGGCAACATTCACCATGCGCCAACA
>CAZMKD010000269.1:0-16929 GCA_964566575.1 uncultured Verrucomicrobiota bacterium | reverse complement strand
CAGCGGCGACGTAATCGAGCACGCGGACCTTGCCGGTCTCGGTGTCCACTTCGACTTCGGCGAAGTGAGCCCCGAACGGCGGTGGGGAGACGTAGGAGATGTGCGAGGCTTCGCCTTGAATCTGAATTTGGCTCTGGCCGTAGAGGGAACGTTGAATGATCATCGGGAACGGCGCTTTCTTGCCGGTCTTGCGGCTGATGACGGTGGCGTTTTCGCAATACAGGTCGGCAACATTTTCCTTCAGCATCTCCGCGGCGACTTTCAGGATCACATCCCGGCAGGCTTCGGCGGCTTTCTTCGCCGCGCCACCGGAGACATAGGTGGTGCTCGATGCGTACGCGCCTTTGTCGAATGGCGTCATGTCGGTGTCAGACGAGTAACATTGCATCTTGTCGGCGGTGACGCCCAACACTTGTGCGGCGATTTGCGCGAGAACGGTATCGCTGCCGGTGCCGAGGTCGGTCGCCCCCATCAATAGATTGAACGAGCCGTCTTCGTTCATCTTGATGCGGGCCGACGCCATATCAATACCGGCAATGCCGGAGCCTTGCATGAGACAAGCGATGCCGATACCGCGTTTCACTTTCGCGTTCGCGTCGCGTTTCGCATAGAGCCGGTGTTTCTGTTTCCAGCCGATGGCGGCCGCGCCGCGTTCGATGCATTCCGGTAGGCCACAACTCGCGATCGGGTTCTCGTGACCTTCCTTGCCTTCGCCGAGTGCGGTGAAGACCGGGTTCGTCTCGCCGGTTTGAATGTGGTTCTTCTTTCTAAGATCGAGCGGGTCGATGCCGAGTTTGTCGGCGATGATGTCCATCATCTGCTCAATGGCGAACGCGCCTTGCGTCGCGCCGTAACCCCGGTACGCGCCCGTGATCGGCAGGTTCACGTACACCGAGTCGCCCCAGAACCGCACGTTTTTGCAGCGATACAACGGCAACGTCTTGCTGCCGACGTTGGTGAGCAACGTCAGCGAATGCGTGCCGTAGCCGCCCGTCCAGCTCGTCACGATTTGCTCCATCGCCGTGAACGTCGCGCCTTGGCTCGCCGAAGCTTTCCCATCCGAAGGCGGCTCCTTCTTCACGCCGATCTTCATGCGGATGATGGACGGATCGCGCGTGCGGCTGGCGATGAATTCCTCCCGGCGCGTCATCTCGATCTTGACCGGCCGACGCGTGCGTTGCGTGATCAACGCGCACAAATCTTCGAGAATGATCTCCTGCTTCGAACCGAACCCGCCGCCGATGCGCGGCTTGATGACGCGAATCTGGTTGACCGGGATCTGCAAACACTGAGCGACGATGCGCCGGCAATGCCACGGCACTTGTGTCGCCGTGCGCAACACGATCCGGTGATTGTCGTCGAGATAACCGATGCACACGTGCGGTTCGAGCGGACAATGCTGCGCGTATTGCGTCTCGAATTCCTCCTCGACCACGAAATCCGCTTCCTTCAACCCGTTGGCGAGATTGCCGATCTCGACATCGTAATGCGCCGCGATGTTGTGCTTGCGGTCGTGAATCCCGTCCGAGTCCGTCTCATCATGAATGACCGGCGCGCCGTCCTTCATCGCGTCGCGCACATCGAACACCGCCGGCAACACTTCGTACTTCACGTTGATCAGCTTGAGCGCCTGCTCCGCGATCTCCGCCGACTCCGCCGCCACGCAAGCCACCCGGTCGCCCACGAACCGCACCTTCGTATCGAACATGAACGCGTCATACGGCGAAGGCTCCGGATACCCCTGCCCCGCCGTCGTATGCGCCACCCGCGGCGTATTCTTGTGCGTCAACACAATCACCACCCCGGGAAGCTTCTCCGCCTCCGACGTATCGATGTCGAGAATCCGCGCATGCGCATGCGGACTCCCCAAAATCTTCGCATGCAACATCCCTTTCAGAAAAATGTCATCCGTAAACTTCGCGCTGCCGGTAACTAACCCAACACCGTCAACTCTCCACGGGCTAGTGCCGACTGATGTTTTCTCGAAAGGAATTGTTGTGGATTTGTTCATACGCTTCCTCCGCTCACGTTACCCTTCCGCCGCTCACGTTCCAAATGCCATGTTCACAATTATAAAATCGGCCACATGTAGGACATGTGTAGCTGCTCCTTCCATCTTCGTAATGTTGAGGTCCGATGACGTAGATAATTTTTTGGTCGTCTTGCCAACAATGGGGACAACAGTTTCTCTTCTGTTCGGCATCTACAAAAAACTGCGCGCTGAAAGATAAATCTTTTTTCTTTTTAAGAGCGCTCTTCAGTTCATCGTTCTCTGTTTCCAGAAAGCGCCCCTTGCGCGTCAGATCAATAATCTCACCTTCCAGTGCCACAATCTTGCGGTAAAGCTCAATGTCTCCAATTTTCTTAACGAGGTCGGCAACCTCTTTGGCGTTTTCGATGAGTCCCATACGGTGCTGTCGTAGCTCCTCGCTGCCGGCAAGCCTACATCCGCAGCCTATTTCTTGACCAGAGATTTTTACGGGAATCGCGGCGCAGTCTTACCGTCAGGCTTGCCGGCAGCGGATCACGTTGGCATACTCGCCAGCGAACAGTTAAGGACGCTGTTAAGCTCGTATCCGCATTGCACGTATCTCAACCTCCACGGTAGCTCCTCAGCGTATAACCCTACTAAGGCGAGAGCAATTCTTGATGCGTTGGGATCTCTTCGCAAGCCAAGCCAGCAGTCGCTAGTAATCAGAAACATCAATCACTGGGGAATATTTGAACGACATGGCCCGCATGGTGATGAAGAATCCGAACAACTGCGTAAAGGAATCCTCAATCCTCTTTGGTGGCGCTACTCAAGCGAGATGCGGATAGAGTATCTTAAGCATTGCTACAGAGGACGCGGCCCGGAACGTGATCGAAGTTGGACGGGGCAGGAATTTTTGTTTGAGAACCTAATGGGCTTGCACTACGACCTCGACGAAGATTTTCGCCGCGAATTTAATCGCTCGCTTGAAACTTACCGCCGTCCCGGGGAACGGGATGAATACGAACCGAGATTGCTTCAGGAAGTGTGGCGGGATCGGGAATTGAAGTATTTGATCTCGGATGAGTGCCCTCCAGAACTGGTCAGACGCATTGTGACGAGTAGAACAGATTGGGACAATTCCGAATCTGGCGAGGTGCGATGGGATGAGAGCCGGAAGCGCGCTGCCCAACTCCTTGAATCAGACAATATGCTCCACGAATATTTATCCGCAGAGCGATCAAATTATGTCATCGACAATTTGCTTGGCTCATACGAGCCGCAAAGCAGAAAAGTATCGCTCTACAATCGCACAATTCGATTGGCAGCCCGCGAACTTGGGGTTGATGAAGATTCTGTTTCGACAGTGGTTTATGTGCACGAAAGCGTCCACGCCTATTCGCACATCGGTCGCGATTTAGTTAACCGCATGTGGGACGGATGCCCTGCTTTGGTGGCTGATTCACCTGAAGAACAGATCAACCAACCGCAAGAAGCCATAGCGCAATACTACACTTACAAGCTGTTGGAGAGCCTAGGTGATGACCGGCTGCTAAAGACGTTTCTGGCATTGGAGAAAGCAAGTTCGCCGGTCTATCGCGCTTGGCGACAGACGGAGCATTACTCGTTGGAGCAAATGCGAGCCGTCCTCATACAGTACCGGTCTGGAACAAGCGACTGGCCGCCCGTGCATTAAGACGCGGGCTGCATTACCCGGTAAGACTACATTGCGATTCCGTCCGGCGTTACTGGCTCACATTACCGGAAGGCTTCCCGGCAATTGCGCCCGATACGACACGGTCGCGGCTCATGCGGCTAGTGCCGCATTCGGTTGCGCTCAAAACATCATCAGCACGTTTGCCACGGGATTACGGCGTGTGGCGTGTCGTCTAACTCCGCTCCGTCAGACTCGGCTTTTGGCGCTGAGAATGGCCGGCGGCTCACTTCAACAAAGCAGTGAAGCCGGCCTGCTCGAAGTCGCGGTCGCCGGTGGCGGCCTCGGTGATTCCTTCGTCGCGCATGACGACGAACGAGATGCAGTCGGTCAGCGACCAATCTTTGTCCTTGTGTTGCGCGTAGAACGCTCGCCCGCGCTGAAAAAGCGTCGGCGTCAACGGGACAATTCTCAGTTGTGGGTCGGCTTCAGCGGTTGCGAGAAACGCTGCCGCGCGTGCGCGATACGGAGGTTTGGAAGCCGAGTTGGCATATTCGAGAAGCACGGCGGTCGTGGTGACCAGATTTCCACGGTACTCGTGCGCGAAATGCAGACATTGGGCGTGGACGCTATCGCCGGGATGATTCAAGCCGAGCCAGTAAAAGGTGTCGGCGAAGACGGCGCTCATTTCTTCTTTTTGGGAGTGCCGTACAAATAATGATCGTGATTTTCCGCCAGATCGCTGGGCAGGCCGTCCAAAGAACCGATGAATTCCTTGTAGCGCTCGTAAATGGTCGAGCCTTCCGGTTGCCCCTCGCCATTCGGAGTCGGCGCAACGGGCGTTACCTCGACCTCCGCGCCTTCGGGAATGTCCACGTCACGCGGGAGGGTAACCGTTCCCCTGCTATATTTGCCTCGGTAAGTCACGGGAACATATTAACGGCAACGGCGTTCAGTTTCAAGCGTCCCGGGCTGCTATTTACGCATCAACTTCGGGTACTTCCGGTCGTCGAAACGCCCCTTACCGTCTTTGGGCATACTCCACACGTCGCTAACCTCCCGCTTGTGCGGCAGTACATCGGTTTTTGGCTCTTTGGCGAGAACGACTCGAACTCGCTTCCGCTCCTTGCGGTTAGCGTCGCGCTTCTCGCGCTTGTCGCTGGCGGATGGGGACATTCCAGCAATCGGGTGTCTTCGTTTCGATCGACTCATCGCTTCCACCTCACGCCGGAGCGCCTCCTTTGGCTTGGCGGAGTTCGGCGGCGGCGGCGAGGACGGCGGCGATCGGTTGCGCCCAGAACATCGTGGGCGCGTCTCGTCAAACTCGGCTTGACATCACGCTTTTGCCGGGTTGAGTGCGCGAAGTTCAGCGGCAGCTTTCAATACACTGGCGACCGGCTTTACGTAACCCGTGCAGCGGCAGATGACGCCGGAGAGCGCTTCCTTGACGTCGGCCTCGGTTGGGTTCGGGTTTTCGTCGAGCATTTCCTTGGCGGACAGAATCAGGCCGGGCGTGCAGAAGCCGCATTGCGCGCCGCCCTCATCGAGGAACGCCTTTTGGAGCGGATGCAGCGTGCCGTCCTTGTTGGCGACGCCTTCGATGGTCACGATCTTCTTGCCCTCGCAATGCGCGACCAGCACGACGCAGGAGTTGACGGTGCGGCCGTTGAACAACACGGCGCAGATGCCGCAATCGCCGTTGGAGCAGCCGACTTTCACGCCCGAGTACCCTTCGCGCCGCAACACGTCGAGCAAGGTGTCGGTCGGCTGGCAGATGAATTCCTTCGGCTGATCGTTGATGGTGACGTGAAGATTCACAGCGACCTCCCTTTGGCAAATTGAAACGCCTCTTCAATCGCGCGGCGGACGAGGACGCCACTGATTTGTTTCCGGTACTGCGCGCTGCCGCGAATATCGCTCACAGGCTCGATGATACCGGCCACCTTGCCGGACACCGATTCCACCAGCGACGCATCCAGAGATTTACCGGCAAGCTCTTGCTCGATTGCCGTAAGTCGTACCGGCGCAGGCAATCCGCCGCCCACGGCAATCCGTGCCTCGGCGCATTTCTTGCCGGTCATCTTCAGCACTGCGACCACGTTGAGAATGGCGACGGCGTCGCCGTCGGTCAGCGCGAGTCGCTGCAACGACGCGCCGGTATCACCGCTTGGCAGTTTGAATGAGAACTCGGTCGCCACTTCCTGATTGCTGAGCACCGCGCGATTTTCTTTCGAGAAGAACTGCGCCAGCGGCACAACTTTCTTGGCCTTACCTTGCACCGTGACCTGCGTGTCGAGCGCCAGCAATGCCGTCAACAAATCGAAATACGTCGCGTATCCGAACAGCGCGTCTTGTAGCGTGGTGGTATTGCGCTGAATGATCGTCGAGTAGGCGCGCGCCGACTTGGAGACGACGCCGTTGAGCACTTCGCCCAAGCCCTTGACGATTTGTTGGAAGTTGGCGGCGCCGCCGATCGTGACTTTCTTGCCGTCAACTTTGACGGTGTCCAAGCCGACTGCGGAGATGTCGACGAGGCACGTGGCTGCCCGGAGTTTGCTGGAGATCAGGTGAAATGCACCAGTCACCGGCACGGCGATTTGCTCGCCATTCTTGCCGAGTTTCTTGAGCGCGTCTTTGAGTGTGGTGGCGTGGTGGTATTCTTGGACGTTGGCAAACATGAATCAATCCTCGCGCGTTGCCGGCAGATTAGCGCGCAGGCCAATTCTTGGCCAGAGATTTTTTGGCCGCGAAACAGCGCTACTTGGACTTCGCTTGTTTGTCGGCTTGTTGGAGCGCCTGCAACGGCTTGCTCCACATCCCCAGACTGGCCGGGCCGGTCGGGCTCGGGAGGTAGTCCACCAATACTTTTTGGCCGAACCAATAAAGTTTGTTGTTGTTCCTCGGGGATTTGCGTCCGGGGCCGTAATCCGCTTCCCATGACTTGAGCAGCGTTGCGGCATTGGCGTCGTCGGATGCGGTGATGGTCACATTAGCCAGCTTGCCTTTGTAGAAACCATACTCGATGCGTAGCAGCCTGGCTCCGCCCTGTTCGAGGCTGTCGTTCTTGCACGTGTAGAATTTCAAGTCGCCGTCGTCTTCGAGAAGCGCCATGTCTTTGCACGTTGTAATGGACTGCTCGAACTTGAGGTCGCGGAAACCGTAGCGTGCATCCAGATAAGCCAGTGACCCGGGTTGTGGCGGGGCGGCCTCCCCGGCAATGGTCAGACCGGTCCAGAGAAATGAGAGCAACACCGCCAACACGAATTTCATGCGAACGCCTCCTTGTGGCACGAATGCTAGTGGATAGTCCGACATGCGGCAAGGCATTTCGGGATGTGACCCGCGGTTTCGAGCGCACACTACTTCTTACCTAAGATAGCTCGCGCGGCTGGACTATCCTTCATGGGAAGTTTAGTTCTCCGCACGCCATCATACTTGTAGAGCGCACCAGCAACCGCGGGAGCTGTCGGGACCAAGCCGATTTCCCCGACGCCTTTCGCGCCGTACGGCCCGGCAGGTTCTTCGTCCTCAATGAAGATGCACTCGATCTCCGGCACATCTTTGGCGCGGAGGATGCCGAGCGCGCGCAAATCCTTGCTGGCGATGTAGCCGTCCTTGAGGAGCAGCTCTTCGGTGAGCGCGTAACCGAGACCCATATGGATCGAGCCTTCGATCTGACCGGCCAGCAACACCGGGTTCATCACTTTGCCGACATCGTGCGCGGCGATCACTTTCTTCAGCTTCCCGGCGTCGTCGAGGATTACGACCTGCGTGGCGAAGCCATAGGTGATATGCGTCTTCACATCCGGTCCGGTATAGCCGAGCGGATGCGTGTCCTTGACGATGAACTCGCCGTACCACTCTTTGCCAGCCAGTTTCTTCAGATCGGCATTTACTTTCGCCAAATCTTTCTTGAACTCAACGCACGCAGCTTTCACCGCCTGACAACCGAGCAGTGTTCCGCGCGAGCCGGTCGTCTGCGCGCAGTTGAGTTGATACCGGGTGTCGGTGATGGCCCGGCACAGCTTCGGATCAAGGCCAGTCTCTTCGCAGAGCGTTTGGATTTGCACCGTGAACAAGCCCTGCCCCATCTCGGTGAAGCCGGTGCGCACCACGACCGTGCCGTCGTTCTCGACCGTGATCATCGCGCGGCCGCCGTCCTCGCCGCCGTTGCCGATGCCGACGTTCTTGATGCCGCAGGCAATGCCGGCAAATTTTGCGTTCCGGTAAGCATCCTTCACCGCGAGCAAAGTTTTCTTCAATCCGACGCTCGCCTTGAAGACCTGGCCGGTCGCGAACATGTCGCCGACATCCACCGCGTTGCGCCAGCGGATCTCCCAGCCGTCGATGCCGATCTTCTCAGCAAACATGTCGAGCACGGTCTCAATGCCAAACGCGGCCTGGTTCGCGCCGAAGCCGCGCATCGCGCCGCAGGGCACGTTGTTGGTGTACGCGCCGATGGATTGAATGTCCACAACCGGCACCTTGTACGGTCCGCACGCATGCCCGCCGGCGCGTTCCATGACTTTCGTGCCGACGGACGCGTACGCGCCCTTGTCGCCAAGCGCGCGGACGCGGACGCACGTGAGATGGCCGTCCTTATCGCAGCCCGCCCAGTACTGGAACTTGATCGGATGCCGCTTCGGATGAAACCGGATACTCTCCTCGCGGGAAAATGTCGCCTTGACCGGCCGCTTCGTGAGCCACGCCATCAACGCCACGTGCGGCTGCATCGCGCAGTCTTCCTTGCCGCCAAACGCGCCCCCATTGCTGACCAGCTCGGCGGACACTTTCTCGACCGGCAACCCGAGCACGGCTGCGACTTGCTTGCGATCGTCAAAGACTCCCTGCCCTTGCGTGTAGAAAATGAGTTCCGCGCCGTTGGCGACCGCCGTGAGCGCGGCGGCTTGTTGTTCCTTCGACAGATTGCCCAAACGAATCCAATTGTAGGAGCTCGCTTCTGCGCGCGACTCCGCCTCCGGTCGCGCCTGGAAAGGCGCTCCTACAACCCGTTCACCAATGAACGGGATCGCCACGCACGATTCCGGTTCGAGGAACGCGTGCTCGACGAACTGCGTCTCGCACTTGAGATTGATTGTGTGCGCCGATTTCTTGAACGCGTCGTCGAAATCGCCGCGTGTCAGGCCGGTCGAGCAGAGCTTGTTCGGCTTTGGCGGATGAATCATCGGCGCGTCCGGCAAGAGCGCGTCTTCCGGAGTGAGCACCGGCTTGAGCACTTCGTACTCGACCTTCACCAGCTTCGCCGCCTTGCGCGCGGTGCGTTCATCTTCGGTCGCGACCATCGCGATGATGTCGCCGACGCAATTCGTCGTTTCGCCTTCGCCGATGAATACCGGCCAATCCTTGTAAACCAGCCCAACCTTATGTTCGCCCGGTATGTCTTTCGCCGTGATGACCCTGACTCCGTCCGGTAAGCCGGTCGCGTCAATCTTCAACACCTTCGCGCGTGGATGCGCGGAGAACACGAACGCGCCGTGCAACATGCCGGGCACTTTCATGTCGTCGATGTAGTTCTTGTTGCCGAGTACTTTGTCCGCGCCTTCGTACATCGTCAGCGATGTGCCGACCTTGCCGCACTGATCAAGTTCGGGGAATCTCCCGCCTAGACGAACTCTGCCGGCAAGCTCAATGGCATCCATGATCTTGGTGTAACCCGTACATCGGCAAAGGTGCGGGCCCAGCCAGCGGGCGATTTCTTCGCGCGGCATTGCCGGATTCTGATCGAGCATCCATTTCGTGCGGATCGCGATGCCGGGGATGCAGAAGCCGCATTGGAGTCCGCCCGTCGTGACAAACGCGCGGGCAATGAGATCACGTTCCTTGGGAGCGAGACCTTCCAAGGTCGTGACCTTCTTGCCGGCCGCGGTCTTGGCCTTCACGACGCAGGAGAGAACGACTTTGCCGTCCACCATTACTGCGCAACAACCGCATTGCCCCATCGGCTGACAGCCGTTTTTCGGCGAGACGATGTTGAAGTGGTCGCGGAGGAGATTAAGTAGCATTGACTTGTCGTCAACGCCTGTTTCGACAGACTTGCCGTTGAGTGTGAAAACGATGCGCGCTGCGGCCGACGCGACCCTATCCATGCCCCAATCTTAGGGCGCGCGCCGGGCGAATCAAACCTTATTTCAATTCGCCGAGCAGGTGGCTGATGCAGACAAGGCCGACGACTTTGTTTTGCTCGTCGCGATACGGAACTTTGCTGGTCCACGCCCGAGTCTTGCGTCCCTTGCGGTCGGTCAAGTCCTCTTCATGGTGAAGGACCGGCACAGCCGCTGACAACACCGTCACATCCTCGGTGTGCAGGCGCTCCGCCAGTTCTTTCGGGTAGAAATCGAACACCGTCTTACCCACGACCTCGTCGAGGCTGCTGACCGCCAGGATCGCACGGTGGGCGGCGTTGTCGAACAGGTAGCGGCCTTTCAAGTCCTTGATGGAAACGAGATCTGGCAGATTATCCACGAGTGTGCGCAGTAGGTTGCGCTCCTTGGCCAGCGTCTGCTCGGCGCGCTTGTGCTCGGTAATCTCGCGCGAGATGCCAAATGTGCCGAGGGTGTTACCCTCCTTGTCTCGCAGCGGCAGCTTGGAGGTGGAGACCCATCTTTCCGTCCCGTCAGCCAAGGGAGAGTTCTCCTCGATGTTGACCAGCGGTTGGCCGGTCTGGATGATTTGTTGCTCGTCTGCAAATGCCTCCTCGGCGTGCTCCTTCTTGAAGAAATCAAAGTCTGTCTTGCCGATAGCTTGGGCAGGATCGGTGAGACCGAACCGCTGCGCCTGGGCCTTGCTGGATCGAAGGAAGCGCCCCTTCGTATCCTTGAAATAAATGCTGTCCGGAATGTTATCCAGCAGTGTCCGCAGCAGGAATTGCTCGTGGGTCAGTTCCCTCGTGCGCTCCTGCACTCGCCGTTCGAGCTCGGCATTGGTTTGGCGCAAGAGAATGGACTCACCGCCGTACCACGCCGCTGCCAAACCTAGCAGCGCAACGATCGCCAATCCGATGAGGTTCCGGTTGAGCTGGCGATTCGCCGCGGCAAAGGCGATGTCCGTGGGCATGCTGGCGGTCACGTAGGTGTCGGCGCCCTCGCGTTTGCCGCCGATCGGGTAAAATGCGTAGATGCGATCGACGCCCGCAGCGTCACGCGTCCGTTCGGTCCCCCGGCCGCGAAACGCCGTGACCTCCTTGATCTTGGCAGCTTCCGGTGAGACGCGCCCGACGCGATCTTCCGTCGTGCCTGTCTGAGCCAACACGATGCCGGCGCGATCCACCATCGCCAACTCCTCGCCCTCCGGCGGCATGGCCAGGCCCAGTTGTCGGGAGAGGTAATACAAATCCAGCGACGCGAACACGACGTACTGCACCCGGTCATCCGTGCCGCGAATGGGATACCCGAACGTCAACGCCGGTAAGCCAGTGAAACTTTTGGCTTCGTATTCGCCCACCGCAAAGTCGCCGGTCTTCATCGCTTGCCGGAACCACGGCCGGCCTGCCACGGACACCGGCTCCTTCAGTGGCACTGCGCTGCAGAGCACCGTGCCATCGGGCGACGCCACTCCGAGGTCGGAGTAGAATTGATACTCTGTCAGCAACCGTCCCAGCGGCTCGGCGCAGCGCGACGAATCGCCGCTGCGGACTTCGGGCAATTGCGCCAGCGCGACCAACAGTTGCCGCGCGCCTTCGAAAATGCGCGTGTTCTGTACGGCGGTCAAACGCGCGATGCGCCCCACATCGTCCTCGGCTAAAGCGACGACGGCATCGCGTTGTTGACGCGCGTTGTAGTAGATCAGTCCAAGGGCCGGAACAATGGCAAGCACCACCACCAAGACGAGACGGATGCGGGTACTACCGACTGAAGAGGGTTTCATATCGAGGCTCCCGGTTTTTAGTTCACCCGCAGCGACACTAGCGAACCGACTCGGGAAAAGCAACCCTCCAAATACGCGCAACAATCAGCGCAGAATGTGCGTCCCAGTCTTGCCCGCCAGGGCGGCCGGGAGAACTTCGGGACAGGTGATGAGGGCTTCGGTGCCGCCGGCTTCAAGGAATTGGATGCAGGCCTGAACTTTCGGTAGCATCGAGCCGGGCTTAAAGTGACCTTCCTTCATATATTGTTTCGCCTCAGCGACGGTCATCTTGTCGAGCGTCTTCTGGTCGGGCTTGCCGAAATTCAAACAGACCTTCTCCACGCCGGTGGAAATGACGAGCAGGTCCGCGCCGATTTCCTTGGCGAGCGCAGCGGAAGCGAGATCTTTGTCGATGACCGCGGCCATGCCACGCAGATTGCCGGCTTCGTCGGCGATCACCGGTATTCCACCGCCGCCGGCCGCGATGAGTGTGTAGCCTTCGGCAACCAGTTTTCTGATGACATCGGCTTCGATGATACGCATCGGCTTCGGCGACGCGACGACGCGACGCCAGCCGCGGCCGGCATCCTCCACCATCGTCCATTTCTCGACACGCATCCGGTCCTCGGCCTCTTCCTTCTTGTAGAACTGGCCGATGGGTTTGCTCGGCTTCTGAAATGCCGGGTCGTTTCGGTCCACGAGCGTCTGCGTCACGATTGTGGCCACTGATTTCCTCAGGCCACGCTTGCGGAACTCGTTGCCCATCGCCTGTTGAATCTGGTAGCCAATCGCGCCTTGAGTGTCGGCCCCGATCGAATCGAGCGGGACTTCGTGAAGGAGCCCGCGCGAATGTTCGCTCCGGAGCAAGATGAAACCGACTTGCGGCCCGTTGCCGTGGGTGATGACTACGCGAAAGCCTTTCTCGATCAAGTCGGTGATGTGCCGCGCGGTCTCCACGACGGCCGCATACTGGTCCGGCACGGACATGTGCTGGTCGTCTTTGATAAGAGAGTTGCCGCCAATCGCGATGACCACAGTCTTCATAATTAGTCGATAACCTTATCAGGAAGTTCGTTAATGTCACCTCGCGAACGCGGGAAATGCTCCGCCAGAATCTTTCCAGCCGCCTCGATGCCATGCACGATGCCGACGGTAAACTCCGCCTGTCGAAATCGCTCCGCCATTCCGGCCGCGACCTGCTGCCAAAACGCGTCACCGCACCTCGCGTGCACCGCCTCGTCGCCAATAATGGCGAAACGCTGCGAAACCGGCGCGACAAAGATCAAGACTGCATTGCGTCGTTTGGTCTTGTGCATTCCCAAGCGCTCGAATTCCCGAACGGCGGCCCGCTGCGCATTCATGACTTTGCGATGGCTGACAAAGACGCGAATCTCGCCCGAGGTGCGTCGCTCGGCGTCGGCGATGGCCGCGACCATTTTGTCGTGATCAAGTTGACTAAAGAATATTCGCGTCTTCATACGCTACCAACTCCCTCCAGCCCCACCGCCGCCGAAACTGCCGCCGCCTCCCGAGAAACCACCACCGCCTCCTGACGAGCCGCCACCGCCGCTGAACCCTCCGCCGATGTACCCCCAACTGCTCCGCCGAACCATGCGACCGGACGAGGTGTAAACTGTCGCGCCTCCAGCAAAACGAAACGCGATGATGGCGATACAAATGATCGTCATGAATACGAAAAAGAAAACTCCACCAGAACTCGACCGTTCCGCAACGGTGTGGCCGGTTCCTTTGTACTCGCCGCGCGCAGCCTGCAGGATCGCGGACACACCGGCGCGCAGTCCGCCGTCGAAATCGCCGGCCCGAAAATGCGGTTTGATCTCGTCTTCGATGATGCGCTTGGCCAGCGCGTCCGGCATCGCCCCCTCCAACCCATAGCCGACCTGCAGGAACATCTTCCGGTCCTGCACGAAGACAAACAGTACCGCGCCGTTGTTCTTCTCCTTCTGCCCAACCCGCCACGATTGCGCGACGCGCAAGGTGTAATCCTCGATCGACGAGTCCGACTGCATCTTCGGGAAGACGACGACGAGAATCTGGCTGGATGTGGACCGCTCGAATTCTTCCAGTTGGCGATTCAACTGCGCGGCGGTCGCCGGTGAGACGACGTGCGCGTCGTCGTTGAAGTACTGCGCGGGCGACGGTGGCATGACTTCGGCGGCGTGCCCCCACGACGCGAACAGCGCCAGCCAAAAGCAAAGCGCTCTCATGCGCGCTACTTCGAGAAGTTGAACTCGACCTTCGGCGGTTTCTCGGCGCCGGCAGTCGCAGTGAAATACGGTCGCTCCTTGAAACCCATCGCGCCGGCAAACAGGACGGCCGGCAAGCGTTTGATCGCGGTGTTGTACGCCTGTGCCACATCGTTGAACCGTCCGCGCTCGACGGCAATGCGGTTCTCCGTGCCTTCGAGTTGCGCCTGCAGGTCGCGGAAGTTGGCGTTGGCTTTCAATTCGGGATACCGCTCGACGACCACCAAGAGCCGCGACAACGCCGACGACAACGAGTTTTGCGCCTGTTGAAACTGCGCGAACTTGCCGGGATCGTCCAGCACTTCCTTCGCGTTGATCTGTACCTTGCCGACCGACGCGCGCGCATCGGTGATTTCGACGAGCGTGGATTTCTCGAAGTTGGCTGCGCCAGAAACGGTCGCGACAAGATTGGGGACCAAATCTGCGCGGCGCTGGTAAACATTTTCCACCTGCGCCCATTGTTTCTCGACGGCTTGCGACAGGCCGACGAGCCGGTTGTAGCTCATCGCGCCCAGCACCACGACCAACACCACAATGCCAATTCCGACAACGAGTGCTTTCATGATGCCGGCATGCTACCAAGTCGTCACTGGCTTTCCCACAAAAATGCGAAGGCCGGGGCGTCTCGGCCATAGTCTCCACGCGTAATCGCCGCCACTCAGTTCGGCATCGTCACGTTCAGATAGACCGTACCGCCCGGAAATTCCGGTCGCAATCGGCATTCTGCCGGAAACGCGACTTGCCTTTGGCATCGGCGTCCACGCCAGTATTCACCAAGGACGGAAAAATCACTACGGCCAGTTGGACCGCCAGCCACCTGACCTATATCTTGTCACCGAAGGTGACGAGGCTGAGCTGGGAAGTTACCTGAAGATTTCCTGCGTCCTTTTTGCCCTTGCGCCGTCTTCATGTGAGAAAGGAACAACCCATGAAGAAACCGTCCAAACCGCAACCCAGGCCGGCAACGCCGTGTTGCTGCTGCTGCGAGTGCAAACCGAAGAAGTGACCGGTTGACAACGGCATCGCGCTGCGCGATTGAATCGCCAGCGCGATGCCGACACCGTCCATGAACACCACGACCACAATCGAAACCATCTGGCGCGACTTTGCCGCACCGCTACACGACTTCATTCACAAACGCGTCTCGAACGCACAAATGCCGAAGACATTCTCCAGCAGGTCTTCGTCAAGATTCAGACGCGACTCGGTTCGCTACGCGAGACAGAGAAACTGCAGGCTGGCTTTACCGGATCGCGCGCAATGCCATTGTGGATCATTACCGTGCGCGTCGTCCGAGCGAGCCGTTACCGGAAGAGCTTGCCGACGAATCCACCGCTCCCAACCGCTGCGCGCTCGAACTTGTCCCCAGCGTGACCGCAATGATCGAACATCTCGACCCAAATACCGGAACACGCTGCGCCTGAGCGAATATGACGGTCTGACTCAAGCCGAGATCGCCGAGCGCCTTGGCATCTCACTCAGCGGCCCGAAATCCCGCGTCCAGCGCGGCCGGGAACAACTCAAAGAATTGTTGCTCGCCTGCTGCAAATTCAAGACCGACCGGTATGGCAACATCGTGGATTGCAAGGACGATTGCGACTGCGAGCACTGCGACTGATCTCAACCGTACCGGGCGCGTTTGTTGCCGTGAAGAATGCGTTCGAGCTTTTGCAAGTCAGCCGGTAACGGCACGCGCCATTTCATCCGTTGGCCACTGACCGGGTGAGCCAGTTCCAACTCCTCGGCATGCAGCGCCTGTCGCTCAAACTCGATCGGCACAAACGCCCGCTCCCGCTTCGACGCGTGATAAAGCGGATGATACGTGCGGTCGCCAATCAACGGCAGCCCTTCGTGCGCGGCCTGCGCCCGAATCTGGTGCGTGCGTCCCGTCTCGAGGTTGAAACGCATCTTGGACACCACGCGCCCGGACGTGCCGAGGGGATATTCGCCGAGCACTTCGTAGTGCGTGACCGATTCTACCCAGTCCGGTCCACCCGCCTTGGAGGAAACATTTTGTCGCAACGCGTCGTCGTCGAACCGCAGCCAATGCCGCCACGTGCCGCGTGGCGTCTTCGGTCGCCCGTCCACAAATGCCATATACTGGCGCGACGCGGTGTGCGCGGAGAATTGTTCGATGAGCGACGCGCGCGCGGCCGGGTTCATCGCCAGACACAACACGCCCGTGGTGAATTGATCGAGCCGATGCACCGGTAACGGCGTGAGCTTTCGAAACGCCGCCGGCAGGCGACGCTCGGCTGTGCGGTGACCCAGCCCGCGCAATTTGCCCGCCAGAAAATCCGCCAGAATGCTCAACGCCGACAAGTCGGTGATTGGCGCCGGCACGGAGAGCAACCCGGCCCCTTTGTTGACGATCGCCAGCGAGGGATCGAGGTGCACCAAACTCAGCCGCGCATGAATTCGCCACTCCTCGTCGAGCGCCAGCGTAGCAAGCCGTCGGCCTTGCAGTTCGAGTGTCGCCGAATCGGCCAACATCTGATTCGGTTTGCGCACGACCGTGCCCGCGACGCTGACCCGCCCGGCCAGAATCCATTCCTTCGCGCGTTTGCGCGGCGTGTCGGGGAACTGCTCCAGCACCCAATCCAAAAGCGTTCTCTCCATGTGGGCCAGACTATCGCAATAGTTCTTGTGAACGTCGAGCTACCTGAATACTTTCTCGCACATGGAAAAGGGAGAACTCCTACTGAGGTTGTAAATGTATACATCGAACCGACGTACCGGACCGTCGGGTATCGACAAGCCTCCGGCGGTGTGCTCTACCGGCCATACGACGGGAAATTGTGTCCGAAGCCATGGACGCATTTCGAGCGTGGAGAAGATTACTGGAGTGACTTAACTCAATTCAGGCGCGGTCTGATTGCGTCCCGCAATTTCCGAAGAAAGTCCTACATTCTCGAGTGGTATAAGGCGATGGATGCTCCCCAACAAAAGACCCTCAAAGAGGATTTGCATGCCATTGATACGGGAAAGGCGGTCGAAACGGATGCGGGGGGCCTTGGAGGGCGAGAGCACTGACTCATACCACATCTCTGCGATAATCATAACAATGTGGTTGATTATCTGACCGGGGTGTGCGATGACCGGAACATGGCACGTGCACATCTCAAACTGACGGTCCAGCCAGCCCTCAAAGCCGAGCTGGAGAAACGATTCAA
>CAZMKD010000268.1:0-7536 GCA_964566575.1 uncultured Verrucomicrobiota bacterium | reverse complement strand
AACGGCGATCCCGCACACGGTCGGTCAGTTGTTTCTGTTCGGGGACGGTCAAGATCAGTGATGGTGCGGAACGCGGCATGGAGGGAGTTTACACCGCCCACCAATACTATCAATCACTTATTGGACACTACACTAGCAGTGCTAAAAAAGCCTCTTTTCGTTGTAGCGGCGGCTCTGCGAGCCGCCGATTTCTTCGGAAACTCACAACTCGGCGCTTCACAGAAGCGCCGCTACACCACTTTTTTAGCAGCCTGCTAGCCCGAAAACTGCATGAGCTGCGTCATCGACCGGCAAGTCGCCCCCGGGGCGCCGCGTCGGGTGACGCGGCCGACACGCCGCGCCGTTGTAGGCCGCGTGACCTCACGCGGCGGTTTGTTGATGCAATGTCCCGGCCAACCCGGCTTCTCTCCGGCAACTGCCTTTCGGCGCGAGAATCACTCCGTAGAGTAGCGCGGCTGACCGCTCCCAATGCAAACTTAGACAGGCAGCTCGCGCAGATACTTCGCCGCTTCTTCGGGCGGCGTCGGGTTGATATAGAACCCCGTGCCGACCTCGAATCCAGCAATCAACGTCAGCCGTGGCAGGATTTCGATGTGCCACCGGAAATCCTGATCGATCGTCGTCCAGTAGCCATGATGCGCATAGCGGGAGGGGGCCGTGTGGATCAGGAAATTGTACTGGGGCTGGTTCAACGCCTTGGCGAGTTTTTGCAGCGAAACCTTCAGCACGTCGGCCAGCAACAGCGTTTCGTCCGGATGGATGTCCGAGTAGTACGCCGTCTGCCGGCGCGGCAGGATCGTGATCTCAAACGGGAAGCGCGCCGCGAACGGACAAAACGCCACGAAGCCGCCGTTCTCGTACACGAGCCGTTGGCCTTCGCGCAGTTCCTGTTTCAGCATGTCCTCAAAAATCGAGCGGTCCTTGTACGCAAAGTATTGCATCGCGCCGAGGAGCTTTTCCTTGAGCCGCTTCGGGGTCACCGGCGTGGCGATGAGCTGTGAGTGCGGGTGACTGATCGTCGCCCCGGCTTCCTTGCCGACATTCTTGAAGATCAGAATGTACCGGAACCGCGCATCGCGCAGCAGATCCGACATCCGCGTCTTATAGGTTTCGAGCACCCGCGCAATCCCTTCGACCGGCTGCTGCTCGAGTTGCAGGGTTGCGTTCGGCGTTTCGATGACGACTTCGTGCGCGCCCACGGCGTTCATCTTGTCGTACATCCCCTGCCCCTCCTTGCCGAGATCGCCCTCAATCCGCAGCGCCGGAAACTTGTTCGGCACCACCCGCACCTGCCAGCCGGGGCCATTCGGTTTGCTCTTCGGATCTCGAAACGCAAAAATCTCCGGCGGCGTCAAATGCTCGTTGCCCTCGGCAAACGGATTCTTGGCCGGGTCCAGCGCCTCCACCGGCGGCGTTACATAATCGCTCGGCCGTTTCCCGCGCTCCGTCGCGATGATCACCCACCGCCCGATCACGGGGTCTTTTCTCAGTTCTGGCATAATTCTGTCGCTCCTCGGTTATTCATCCGGCGCTATGTGAAAGCATAAATTCATGCTTGACCGCAAGGCTCATTTTACGTATGGTGCGCTCGTGAGTGTTTTCGAAGTCAAGCGATGTAACGGGCCGATTCCGCCAGCCAGGGGGACGGCAAATCTTTGTGAAAAAAACTCGTTGACACTATCGGTTTCTTTTGCTACTTTCACGCCTAGGTAGAGTTCATCAGGATGTGAACAGTGTATAGGGGTTCGGTTCATCAGGTTGTGGACGAGGAAAAAAACTAGTGCGAGGAGAAGTCAAGCTTATGAGAAAGACAGCAACCAAACAGTTCGCCATTCTTCTTTCGGTCGCCGCCATCGGCGCCGCTCAATTAACCACCGTCGCCCTCGGCGATGTCTTTACCGAGCCGGTCGGATTCTACAAGGTGGACTTGTTGACCAACTCCGATACGTATACTTCGGTCCCCTTTACGAGGATGCCAGAGTTTCATGGGACGGTCTCATCCATCGCTGGAAACGTCATCACCGTGAATGGCAATCCGAATTGGACGCTCAACCAGTGGGCGACCCCGACCGCGAACGGCTTCTACCCGTACTATGTGCGACTGGAAAACGGGTCAAAGGCCGGTGCCTTTTACACCATCACCAATAACCCGGTCGGCAACACACTCAGAGTCGTTCTCGCCCCTGAGAACTTGAGCGGAGTTGGCAGCCCTGATCGTGTACGGATCATCCCGTACTGGACGCTGGGCACTGTGTTCCCGGGCGGCACGGGCGTTGTCGCCACAACCATCGTCACAGTCAAGAAGACCGAGCTTCTGTTTCCGAACCTCGCCGGGGTCGGGATCAACCTTGCACCAGGCGCTCAATATTTCTTCTACAATAGTGCTTGGCGCAGGAGCGCTCCCTCATCCCCAGTGACCACGAATTGGAATGACGTTGTGATTTTGCCGGATCAATACATCGTCGGTCGTCAGAGCGGCGGTGCTCCCACGTCCACCTACACGGCGCCGGGGCTGGTGATGGTGAACGCTTCCCGAATCCCGCTGTACGCGAATGCATCGCCCGGTCCCAAGCAGGATAACTTCCTCAGCATCTACCGGCCAGCCGTTCAGACCTTCAACCAGTCCGCCTTGGTCAGTGTAATCTTTACGACAACCATAGTGACCGTCAAGCGAGACGAAGTGCTGTTCTTCAACAACGCCGTTCAGGCGAAGAACAAGGCGCCCTCTGCGCAGTACTTCTTCTACAATAACGGGTGGCGGAGAAGTGCTCCGTCAGCGCCTGTTACGGTTGATTACGGCAATTCCAATGTATTTAACCCGGGCGAGGGCTTTATTGTGCGCAGGGCGACCAACACGACCACCACGGCAATCTGGTCGAATCTGCCAAATTATTAAAATTGGCACTTGACAAATTTGTGCAAAACATCGTATAACCACCAACAGGTATAAGAACAGGAACTGGAGAAAGGGAACAACATGAACAAGAAACTGATAGTAACCCTAATGATCGCAAGCGCGATAGGTGTAACAGCGCGCGCAACCACGCTCTACACGATAGCCGGGGCAGAGTTAGATGATGCGTCTGCCGTAGCAATACCACAATTGTCTCTCGCCGTTCTGGTGATCGACTCAACTGGCGACGGCTTCGCTCCGCTAAATGGAGGTGAATCACTAACGATTGGTGCCTCGTGGGGCAACGACACAGTCCTGCAAATAGAAGACTTGACTGCGGGCGGCACAGACGGTTTGTATCTAGGTGCCGTCACAGTGACCTATGGCGGAACTATTACTTCCGGTGACAAGATGATCTTGTACTGGTTCCCAACGTTGACACTAAGTTCTACAGTGCTTTCTAATGGTGACCCCTTCGGTTCCTATCGGGATGACGTGGGTCTTGACGGCGGCGCCCCGTGGAGTTTGCCGGCAGATACTGGCGCGTCGTTGGCTCTGAACGCGCTCACAGTTAGCTACGGCGGCTCCCTCGCGGATGGAAGCCTTCTTGCCAACCAAGTGGTTCCCGAGCCTTCGACGCTGGTGCTCGTCGGCCTTGGCCTGCTCGGCATGGCAGCGCTCCGTCGTCGCAGCGCTTAATTCGCACTTCAAACTGTTCATGCTGCAAGAGGCCAGTCGAAAGACTGGCCTCTTGCTTTTGGCAGGCCGCTCTGAATTTTGCCGCGTGAGGTCACGCGGCCTACAACATTCTCGAAGTAACCCGCTGGCCGTTGTAGGCCGCGTCACCGACGCGGCGCATTTTTTAACAATCTGCCAGGTGCAAGACCTTTGGGCATCGACCCAATTCTGCAGCCGAAGCGTTGACCCGCTTGGAGCGGGGTGAAGCTTCGGCCGAGGTTGCCGCCACACGACGGACGGCCCGCAGCGGTCACGCCTCGGCTACAGTCGTGCACAACCCGAAACCGCCCAAAACTTCGAGCTACACCCCTTCCTCCTTCCGGGCTTTACACCGCCCCCGCTCCACTCTACGCTCTGCGCTGAAATGTCACCTGCCGCGACAGCATCTCCCAGAAGGTCGGGCTTTTTCCCCATGCGCCATCCGTGGCCGACCGTGGCGACAATGCTGGCGATCAACCTCGCCGCCTTCTGGCTCCTGCTCCGTGGCAATTACTCCCCTGAAACCTATCAGGCTGCCTCCGCCGAATACGACTCCGTGGCGCGGACATGGATATACGTCAGTTGGGTCGCCGTCGCCGCCCTGTTGATCGGCCTGCGCCGCAGACCGGACGCGTGCCGTCAACTCGCTCGCGCCGGCCTCATTGTGACAACGGCGTCACTCATCGTGTTGGTGAAACGCTGGCTGGGCGGGCCTGTCCTATGTCTCGACCCAATTCTCTTTGCCACAGCGTGCGGTTGGACCATCGCCCTGTGGTTGCGCCAGTGCCTACCCGGTGTCATCCTGAACGGAGTGAAACCGCAGCGGGCCGTCTTGACGGCAAATCTCTGGTGTTCTGTTCGCCTCGCCGAACAACTGAGGAGACCCTTCGCGTTGCTCAGGGCGACACGCCCGCACAGTTCCCAGACGAATTCCGAACCATCCCCCAAATTCCAGCCGGCAACTCTGCTAGCACTGGGCGTTTGCGTGGCGACAGTCGGTCTATTCATCTATTACATGGCGCAACAAATCGGGTGTCTCAACAATCTCGGGCTGGGTTACCCCGACTGCGGCGAGCCGGCCCGGCTCATGTACAACACATTCTCCAATCCGCGCGAATTGTTCCTCCGAATCAATCCAGAACGGCTGTTGTTCGACGATCACTTCCAGCCGGGTATCGTGCCGCTGGTGCCGCTCTGGCTGGTCTGGCCGGATTTGAAACTGACCATCCTTCTTCAGGTAATCTGCGCCCTTGGCCCCGTACTGCCGCTCTATTGGATCGGGAAACGCCTGTTTCAAGACAAGGCTGCCGCGCTGCTGCTGGTGGTGGCGTGGCTGGTTTACCCTTCGACTTCGCAGTTCATTTACAGCGGCGGGTACGGCTTCCACTGGGGGAACGTGTGCCCGCTGCTGTACTTTGTCGCGCTCGCTTTCTGGATTCATGGCCGCCCCGGATGGGCGTTGCCCGTCGCCATGTGGGCGATTTTGATCAAGGAAGAAGCCTGCATTCCGATCGGCATGTTCGGAGTCTATGTCGCCTTGTTCGAACGCCGCCGGTTGTTGGGCAGCGTGATCGCAGTCGCTGCTTTTGGCTGTTTTCTCCTGATCACATCGGTCATCGTCCCCGCGATGAGCCATCAGCCATTCTACATGCAGCGCTTCTTCTCCGACCTCGGCACGACCCAATGGGAGATTTTCCTGTCGCCCTGGACAAAACCGCGTTTCTTCTGGGGGCGACTGTTGTCGCCCTCGACGTTTTACTTCGGGGCTTTGCTGCTGGCCCCGGTGTTGTTCGTGCCGCTGAAGAAATCCTCCATCCTATCGGTTGGCTCGCTGGTTTTCGTGTTCGATTGTCTGCCGCCAATGATGCTCAACAGCATCTGTTACTGGTATCAGGCCGCGCTGTTGCCGGTGGTGTTTTGGGCATTGGCGGCCGCCTTGCAGGACGCCGATACCAGACGCAGGCGCGCCACCCTCTGCGGGGCTGTCGCGGCGGGTCTGCTGTTATCCATCTTCTTCGGAAACACATTTTGGAGCAAGTCCGACTGGTCACGGGTAATGTCGCCGGGGCGCTTGCCGGCAGTGCAGCGGATGGCGCGGCAGATCGATCCCGAGTCTTCGCTCTTCGCCACGCCGCGGGTCGCCGCTCATTTCATCAAACAGAAGTATCTGTACACCGACCCAGCCCTTACCGCACCAATTGACTACGTGCTGCTGGACCTGCACGATCCGATTCTCACTCTCGGGGTGACGCGGAATTTTCAGTATCAGGTGGAAGCGCGACCCGATCTGCAGCTTGTGGCCGCCGAGGACGGTCTGCTGTTGTACGCCCGCCAAGGCACACCCCTTGACCGTCGCGCCTTCGTGGAACGGCACGCCCTGCCGCCCGATGCGGTCCGTGGGGAAATGAATCTGGAGAGCGGCATCACCGTTATCGGCTGCAGCGTCGCTCCTCAGTTGCCTGAACCGGGGGACGATTTTGATCGAGTCCGCGTTACCATCTTCAGCACGATCGCCGTCCCCTATCCTGCCAACGCCGACCTGGCAGGCCGATGCACGCTGGAATTCAAGGAAGGCGCGGAGACAACCAGCAGTTACGCTTCGAAAGCGCAATTCTTCGGACAGAGCATCTGGCCGATTTCTCAGTGGACGACCAACCAGCTTTACGCCGACCACTTTCTCATCCAGGTGCCCAAAGGAAAACCCCTCAACCGATACGCCATTCGTTTTGAGACCGTCCCCACACCAATGTAGAGTGTAGAATCAGGCTGGAGCTCCATGACCCCATTGCAATGACAGATTAGTATCTCTGAAGGGCATTCAAGGCATCCCCACGGCGGACTTCCTCTGTCAGGGCCGCAATGAAGACACGCAGCAAGGACTTCTTGGGCGAATCGGGTGGCTGGCTGACGACTGAGAACAGCTCAGCAAAACTCCAGTCACTAAGAAATGTTCCGGCTTGGGCCGGTAACGACTTCAGAACCTGGGTCACAACGGCGCGAAACTGTTCCGTGTCGCTGGTGTGGTATGCTTCGAGAACCAAAAAGTACTTGGAGAGCATGCCGCCACGCACTGCGTCGATCTGAAGCTTGTGTTGAGACATAAAGGTTCGGTATTCGTCGATTTGACCGGTGATCAACAGGAGTTCCGCGAGGTTGTTCACCGCATCCGGGTTGGCCGGGTCCACCGCCAAGACGTCCTTGACCGCGGCAATCGCCTCCGGGAAACGCTGGAGCCGTATCAAAGCAGTCGCGTAAGCCGCCAGCAATTGTAAGTCCTTGGGACTTGCGGCCAAACCGAATGTCGTGTATTCCAGCGCGGTCTTGTAGCGTTTCGAATCAAGCGCTGTCTGAACTGCCTGCCTGAGTTCCACAAGTGTTTCTAGATACTTTGCGGCCGACGCGACCATGGCGGTCTCCGTGAGCGTTAACGGCGGCACTGTAAACAGCCCAGTGGTCGACTGTGCGTGAATCGCCGTCGAGGTCGCAAAGCCCGCCCAAACAGTCAGCGTAAGACTTCGGAAACCACGTCCTGTAGTTGTTAACATGTCAATTCTCGCTTCCCGATCCACATCAAATCAATTTCCAACATGAGTCTCGCCAAAACTCAGTTCCTTGTCAATGGCTCCAGACGAAAAGGGACGCATCTTGACACTACCACCAGAATCCGGGCGGGCTGTTGTGGGAGCGCCCTTCCGGGCGCGACCGGGTTGGTCACTCGAGCCAGTCGCGCCCGGAAGGGCGCTCCCACAGTAACAGTGTCAAGATGCGCCCGACAAGAACGCCTGGCGGCGCGCGGCCTTTACTATTTCGTTCCTTGTCAATGGCTCCAGATAAAAAGGGGCGCATCTTGACATTACCACCAGAATCCGGGCGGGCTGTTGTGGGAGCGCCCTTCCGGGCGCGACCGGGTTGGTCACTCGAGCCAG
>CAZMKD010000267.1:0-18253 GCA_964566575.1 uncultured Verrucomicrobiota bacterium | reverse complement strand
TCGAACGGCGATCCCGCACACGGTCGGTCAGTTGTTTCTGTTCGGGGACGGTCAAGATCAGTGATGGTGCGGAACGCGGCATGGAGGGAGTTTACACCGCCCACCAATACTATCAATCACTTATTGGACACTACACTAGGCAGACAGGAAAATCGGAAAACGATTGACGGATTTGTTACCTATCAAGAAAATGCGGAAAGGAAGGTTATTCCGCATGACTGCATTTGTCTGCACTCGACGCTGGCGATGGTTGGGCGTGGTAATGAGCGGAGCATTGGTCGGCTGTGTTTCGCTAATGGCTCAATCTTTGGCAGATGTTGCCGCCCATGTCCCTCCGCGGTCGCCGCGCACCGTGGTAGTCGAAGGTCGTCAGAAAGACTTCCGCGTCTATTGCACCACAGGTGAGGGCGCGAAGGCGTTCTCGAAGATCAAGGTCGACTTCGACAAGGATTATCTCTCGTTCCCATTTCCCGACGAACCTGTGACTTACGGCGATCCCGACCCCAAAAAACGCGATTCCGACAAAGCCGATAAGTGGCGGGACGTTCAGGACCTCTGCGGTCGCGTCTCTGGTGTCGCCGAAGCGGCCACGCTCATCTGGATTGTCACCGGTGAGGAAAAGTATTTCACTAAAGCCAAAGAGTTCGTGCTCAAGTCTTGTGCCTGGCACTTTGCGCCGGACTGGAAGAGCGGTCCGATCGTGGGAGCGACCGACATTTATTACAATGACGAGGCGAATTTTCGCCTCTGGCGCAAACTCCCACTGGTCTATGATCAGCTTCGCGCAAAGCTCACGCCGCAGGAAAAGAAAATCATTCTCGTGCATTTCAAGGAACGCGGCGATCGCACGGTGGAATGGATCAAAGCCGCGAAAGTAGAAAAGATTCAGCGCAATTCGCTCGACGAGAACGCCGCGAGCCATCCGGTGCGATTCATGTCCATGGTCGGACTCACCGGGCTCGCGTTGTGGGATGACTTGCCGGAAGCGCGCGAGTGGTGGCGGTTTGCCTACGTGTTTTACCGCGATCAGTTCAGTCCGTGGGGCGGCGACGATGGCGGTTGGGGGGAGGGCAATTCCTATTGGCGCGGCACGTTCGAGCACGCAGCGTTTCAGGACGCGTTGCTGGCCATCGGCGACCCGCTCGCGTATTCGCTGCCGTTCTGGAAAAACTCGCCCTATTTCGCGCTCTACAATGTGCAGCCCTACCTCCACACGATTTTCGGAGACACCTCCAACGCGGGCCGTTTCAATCTGGATCCCGTTGTCGCCGATTACATGGAGCACGTCGCCCGCGTCCAACAAAACGGCTATTTCCGCGCCTACGCCGAACTGTGCACCGACAAACGTCCGCGCCCCATTGACAAGGGACTTGGCGGCTTGGACCGCACGTACCCGACTGCGTGCGAGTTTCTCGTGCGCAACTTCATTGGTTCAAGCAAGCCGTTGCCGCCGGCAAAATCGCTCAACGAATTGCCACCGTATCGCTTCTTTCGTGATGTCGGTTGGGTATCGCTGCACAGCGCGCTTGGCCGCCCCGATGACGACCTCCAGATCACTTTCAAATCATCGCCCTACGGTTCGTTCAGCCACAGTCACGCCGACCAGAATGCATTCATCTTGAACGCCTTCGGCGAAAGCCTCGCCATTAACTCCGCCTACCGGGAATTCCATCGCTCGCCGCACCACCAGCAATGGACGTGGCAGACGAAGTCCAAGAACGACCTGCTCATTGACGGACTTGGGCAGAAACCGCAGGACAAGACGGCCACGGGAAAGATCACGCGTTTTGAAACGTCGCCGCGCTCCGTTTGGACGGCCGGCGACGCCACTGTCGCCTATCAAACGGGCCAGAAGGAACCCGGCAGGATTCGCCGCGTAACGCGCGATGTTGTCTTTGTTGATCAACGCTACGTGGTGTTGCGCGACCGCGTGGTGCTCGCCACGCCGGGAAAACTCTCCTGGCTGCTACACGCAGAGAAAAATCTCTCTTGGACCGAAACGAACACCACCGCGTTCATCCGAGGCGACAAAGCCACGCTGACGACGCAACTTGTCGCGCCGGGCGTCACGTGGCACGGAAGCGTCACTGACAAATTCCCCGTTCCGGTCGATCGCAAATACGTAAGCGGCGAGGCGGGCAGCAGTTATGTGACGGGCAAATGGTCAGACCAAAGCCACCTCACCCTTGAAAGCACCGAGGCTGCCACGGAGTTCACGGTTTATGCGGTGCTCTGGCCGGAGCGCGCGTCGTCCACGCCGGCCGCGCTCAGGGCCGCACTCAATGATGGCGCGCTCCGAGTTACTCGTCCGGACGGGAAGACTGATCTCATCGTGCTGACGGACACTTCGCTGGAATTGAAATGATCGTCTCGAATCCGTCCACAGTTTTGCGCCAACTGATGTTGTTCGCCGGTCTGTTGTCTGCGCTTATCTGGCACGCCTACGCCGCAGAGTCTTTGCCACCATTCCTGCTCGACATCAAGACACTGGACGCGTCGGCTGTTGCCAGCAATGCCGGCAAAGTCCTCGATCTTCCCGTCGCCACGGTTGTTGATAAGGTGCGTCCTTCTCCCAGCGGTGATCCGCGCGATTACGTCAGCTATGGCCGGTACTGGTGGCCCGACCCCGCGAGTTCGAACGGTCTGCCGTTCATTCGCCGCGACGGCTACCCAAATCGCGAGCAGATGGCCCTCGGCGACAAGGAGCGACTGGGTCGCATGATCAAGACGGTCGAAACGCTGGCCCAAGCGTGGCATCTCGAGCACCGCGAAGAATGCGCGCGCCGCGCGGGTGAGTGGATTCGCGCGTGGTTCGTCACGCCGGCCACGCGCGTCAACACGGCCTTTGAGTATGCCCAGATCCGCCTTGGCCGCGACGACAATCGCGGTTCAAGCTCCGGCCTGATTGACACCCGCGACTTCATCAACCTGATGGATGCGCTGCGGTTGCTGCACGGCTCGCCAGCATTTACCGGCAACGATGAGTCACAGGTTCGCCAGTGGTTTTCCGATTACCTGCACTGGCTCACCACCAGCAGGAACGGCAAACTGGAGCACGAAGCTCCCAACAATCATGGCACTTGGTATCTTGCCCAAATCATTGCCATTGCCCGCTACCTGGATCGCGAGGAAGAAGCACGCCAGTTTGCCCGCGAAGATTTTGCGCGCATCACCAACCAGTTCGCGCCCGACGGCAGCCAACCGTTGGAGCTTGTGCGTGCGGACAGTCTAGGTTATTGCGCTTTCAATCTCGAAGCACAGTTCTGTGTCGCCAAACTAGCCGCCCCACTCGGCGTGGATCTGTGGAACTATGCGGCAGCCAATGGGGACAACCTGCGCCGTGGGCTCGAATTTCTCCGTCCCTACAACACCGCTCCCGCAACCTGGCCGCACAGTCAGTTGAAACAACTCGAACCCGGCTTCCTGCAACCACTTCTCGATCAAGCCGCGCACGTCTGGCCGCACTCGCCGGAATCTTCGACCAACGCTGCTGCGATAACTCCCGCTACGCTTCCCGGCGCTGAGACATACATTTACCGGGATGGCCAGCCGGACCCAATGCGGTTGCACGTTTTCAAACCAAAAGGATGGAAGGAAAGCGACCGCCGACCGGCGTTGGTTTTCTTTTTCGGTGGTGGCTGGACTAAGGGCACACCGGAACGATCGGCTGGTTACGCGAAATGGGCCGCCACGCTCGGCATGGTCGGTATCGCGCCCGACTATCGCACAAATGAGCGGTTCGGCACGACGCCGTTGGAATCCGTGGCGGACGGACGCGCGGCGTTGCGCTGGGTTCAAGACCACGCGGATAAACTGGGAATTGATTCCAAGAAGATTGTGGTCGGGGGATCTTCTGCTGGCGGTCACGTCGCGTTGTGGACCGCGATTGAACGCACGCCGCCCGGCTCGGCCACCAACGAAGCACCGCGCGCCAAACCGTTCGCGCTGATTCTGGTCAGCCCCGTTTCCGACACTTCGTCGCTCGCCGGTTACACGCCCAAACGTTTTGGCGACAAAGCGGAGGCGCTCTCGCCGGTACATCAACTCGACGCAAAGATGCCGCCAGTGCTTGTCTTTCACGGCGACGCCGACACGACCGTGACGAACCGTCAATCCATCGCGTTGCACGACAAGCTTGTCGCGAGCAGCAATGTTTGCGAACTCATCACAGTACCCGGCGGCAACCACGGTTTCCAAAGCCAGTTGCCCGAATGGAAGGACAAAACCCGGTTGGCGGTGGAGGAATTCTTGACGAAACAGGGAGTTTTGCCGGTAACGGCAAAATAATTCATGCGCCGCAAGTTGTCCGATTGAGCACGATGGAAGACGGTCGCGCGGTTGACAGCGTTGAAGGTACGCCCCCCAAGTCACACGAGCCGTATGCGATCTTGCGCAACGGTGATTTCGTGCGCTTCCTTGCGGGGCGGCTCGTGTCCGGCTTCGGCCAGCAGATGCTCACGGTGGCGGTGGGTTGGGAGCTTTACGAACGCACACACTCCGCGCTCGCGCTGGGCTTCGTGGGGTTGACGGAAGTCATCGCAATAATCCTGTTCACTTTGCCGGCGGGACACCTCGCTGACAATTACGGTCGCAAGAGCATCATCAAGACAGCGACGCTTGTCATTGCGACCAGCAGTTTGGGCTTGGCGCTCATCGCGTGGCGGCAAGCGCCGGTGGCTTGGTATTACGCATGTCTTTTCATCTCGGCCTCGGCCCTGACATTTTTGCGACCGGCCAGTTCGGCGTTCATCACGGGTTTAGTGCCGCGCCAAATCCTTTCCCGGGCCATTGCTTGGAACAGCAGCACGTTCCAGTTATCGTGCATCCTCGGCCCGGCGGCGGGCGGCGCGCTCATCGCCGTCACGCACCACACGGCAGTGGTGTTCCTTCTGAACTCGGTGGCGGCGCTGGCTTGCTTCACGTTGATCTGCTTCATCCGGCAGGAACACGTCGTGGCCAATCCGGAAAGGATGACGCTAGCCGGTTTGTTCGACGGGTTTAAGTTTGTCTTTGCCAGCCGCACCATCCTCGGCATGATCACGCTGGACGTGTTTGCGGTCTTGCTCGGCGGCGCGGTGGCGTTGCTGCCGGTTTACGCGAAGGACATTCTACACGTCGGGCCGGAAGGACTTGGTTTGCTACAGGCGGCGATGCCGCTGGGCGCTTTTTGTTGCGCGCTCATTTTGGCGCACCGTTCCCCGATGTTGCGGGCGGGCCGGGCGTTGCTCGGCGCGGTCACCGTGTTTGGTTTGGCAACTGTCGGCTTTGGATTGTCGCAATGGTTCTGGATTTCCTTCGCGATGTTGTTCGTCTGCGGTTTGGCGGACAATGTCAGCATCGTCATCCGGCACACGTCGGTGCAATTGCTCGCGCCGGACGAGAAGCGCGGGCGTGTTTCAGCAGTGAACGCGCTGTTCGTCGTCGGCGCGTCCGATGCGCTGGGCGGGTTTGAATCCGGCCTCGTCGCGCACTGGTTGGGGCCGGTGATATCGGTCGTCTCCGGCGGCATCGGGACGATTTTGGTGGTAATCGCCGTGGCGGCGATCTGGCCGGAGATTCGGAAATACGGACGCTTGGGATAGGCAACGCGCGTCCTAGTAATGACAATGCAACAGAACATTTTGATCGCTGCCACCCGCGTATACTTGGTCGCGCTGGCTGTCACCGTTCATTTCACGCGTGCGACGGTGAGACGAGTTGCAGGAGCGTTGTTGGGAGGGATAGCGGTCGGAATCGTTGGCGTCGGCGTCGAATGCTTCTCCCATACACAGGGATGGTGGCTATACCCGGGCGTCGAGACACCCTACGGCCCTCCGCTCATGTATCCAGCGGTCATCCTTCTATTCGCAGCACTCGCCTTGGTCGGGTGGCGGGTGACACGGCGCTTTGGTTGGCGCGGGCAGGCGGTGTTCATGGTGGCGTTGCCGATTTTGGGCACTTTGCGGGACTACGCGTGGGCGGCACGGCTCCCGGAGCTGATTGTTTTCGTGCCGGGCGTCGGCCCCGCGCTGGTGGACGCTGTTTGCTGGGCAAGCTTGGTGGGGTTGGCTCAAGTCGTGATGCGCTGGGTTGCTGGCCCTGCAAGGGTGACGCGGTAGTCCGAACGGCTATTGCTCAACACTCCCGCCGCATACACGCCGCCGTTGATGTCGAGTGTGGCACCGGTGATGAAGCCGTCGAATTCGGAAGCGAGATAAACCACGGCACGCAATGTTTGTCAGTGAGCCGGCACGGCGTTGATCTAGCCGGAGATTCTGAGATGCGGACGCCTGGGTTAGTGTCCCGCTGAAAATCCTCACTTTATCCAGAGCAATGGTTGGGTGATGGCAATGTTGCGGCGAACTTCGGCGTTGATTGGATCGGGTGGGAGATTACGCCACAGATCGAGATACGGTTGTTGGCCCAGCGCGAGGCCCGCGAACAGCAGACTGGGTTGGCGCGAAGGCCAGTCGGCCCACGCCTGCACGTCGGGCTTAAGCGGCCACTTCGATTTGTCCGCCAGAAACGGATAGAGATACGCCATGGCCCGTCGAATGCCGCGACCATCGGCCAGCTCAAACGTCCACAAGTCGTCACGGTCGCTGGAAAGCACCTGACAGAGTGTGGCCATGTTATCGAGTTGAAAGATTGAGTAACCGTAAGGTTTGGTGCGCTTGAGTTCGGCTGGGAAACTGCCGTCCGCCGTGATCTGGTTCGGAACAAACACTTCTTTGAACTGCCGACGACACTCCGCAAGTTTCGCTTCGTCGCCCGTGAAGCCGGCATAGACCGCGAGTTGCAGATAAAACGCGACGGCGTGGTTGTTCTTGGTCGCAGCTTCCTCCTGTCCGTTCTTGCTCGTGACCATCCATTCAGCCAGTTCGCCAAACCACTGCTTCAGTCCGGCCAACACTTCGGGCGGAAATGCCGGTGACTTCTGCAGCGCCTGAATCGCCAGCGGCACTTCGATGAGGTGCAGTGCGTCAATGATGCCAATGCCGCGACCGGGCGACTTACCGGGAATCGCTTGGGCATATTTCAAATGCGGATTCATCCGCGTCTGTGGATCAAGAAAAAACACCCGCAGCAACTCGACTGCTTTGGTCGCGTAACGATCGTCGCCGGTGACCTTGTATGCAGCCGCGAGCGCGGCCACGGCGTCGCGCAGATCACGGATGGCCAGCCGGTGTTGCGAGAAGTTGTCGGGATTCGATTCGCCGTCGCGCTGGATGTATGGCAAACCATCGGGCTTTGTCGGGTCCGGCCACCAGTAATCGCCGTTGGAATAAAAATCATTCGGCCCGCCTTCGCTCAACTTCGCACGGAACTTCGTAATGGTTGGCGGGTCGATGCTGAGCGCGGCGGTGGCGGCTTTCAAAATCCGCTCGCGATCGACCGCGTCGACGTCAAGCGTCAGCTTCGCGGCGGCGGTGGGCGCGTTGGTCACGTTCAGGAATTGCGTTTCCAAACCGTCACTCGCAACGCTGACGGCGGCCTTGCCGGCGGTGAGTCGCAGGCTGATCTGCGCCCGACCATTGTAAAGTTGCACCACGCGTGAACCGGTCGATACGCCAAGGTTGTCGAGCAAACGCCCGTCGCCGGTCAGACCGAAGCGGACGAGGTTTCTCGCGTCCAGGCACGGCACGCCGTTCTTGTCGAACACGCGCGCCTCGACGGTAACGACCTCGTTGCTCCGCGAAATTTCCTTGAGTGTGAGCCTGGCCGGCTTCTCCCAAACTGCGGTTTGATAACCAACGGAAATCTCGTCGGTAACTTCCATCCCGTCACGGCGGCCGACGGCGCGCAGCGTGTTGGTTCCTTCCTTGAATTTGACTGGCCAGCGCAAACCTGCCGCTGGAAAATCCGCAACATCACGCTGCCTCGTGCCGGCCGACACGCCGTTGACGAACAATTCCACCTCGCGGCAATTGGAGAACACTTTCACCAGCTTCTCCTCGCCGGGTTGGCCCCAACGGACCGGCCAGGTGTGTCCGTAAATATGGATCATCGGCTGCTCAGCCCAGTAACTCTGAAAAACGTAATAACTTTCCTTCGGCGTGCCGTCGCGCTCGACGACGCCTTTCTGATTCATGCGGGGAACGGGATTGTCCGCGCGCAGCGGCGTGGCAAAGTCCTTGAAAATCCATTGCGCGGCGCCGGTCAGGTTCGTCATCTGCTCTTGTTCCTTGAGATGCCAGTCGAAGAGATTGACGATGTAACTCTCCGACCAGTCGCCGTCCTTGGACGCGCGCGGCTTGCCACCGGTCGGCTTGTATGCCTTGCCGGTCTCCGCCGTGCCTTCGCCGGTGGTGACCTTTCCCAGAAACTTCTCCGGCTCTTCCGAATGTCGGCGCGCGTGGCTGTCGCCGCCCCATTCGGCGTGAAAGAATCTCGGGACGTTGCCAGTCCATTTGTCCGTCGAGGTGCGATACTCGGTGTACCGGCCCGAATACCAGCCGGCCCAGATGCTCGGAGAATACACGTCCACGATGTCCTTGCAGAAATCGCAGCGGCGGATGCACGTCTGGCGCGACGAATCGAGTTGGTGCGCGAGCGTGTTCAATTCCGTCATGAAAGCGCGGATGGAATTGGTGTTGAACGTTTCGAAATCACCGGGCCAATCGTTCTCGTTGCCCAAGCCCCACAGAATCACCGACGGATGGTTGTAATGCTGGTCAATCATGTTTCGCAGCATGTCGCGGCCCTGTTGTTGATAACGCTCGCCGCCGAGACCGCCGCGACACCACGGGATTTCCTCCCATACCAGCAGCCCGAGTTGATCGCACAACTCCAGCACGAGCGGCGCTTGCTGGTAATGGCCGAGGCGAACGAAATTCGCGCCCATGTCTTTGATCTGTTGGAGCGTCTGGCGGACGACATCATCCGGCACGGCGGCGGCCACACCGGCGTGGTCTTCGTGGTAATGCGTGCCGCGCAACAGCAACCGCTCGCCGTTCAATTTGAACGGCCCGTGTTCGACCCACTCGAAGGAACGCACCCCGAACTTTTCCGTCACCCGCTGCTCGCCCGCCGGTGACTTGAGCCTGACGGTACAACTGTAGAGCGACGGTGACTTCGGCGACCATAGTTTCGGCGCGGCAATTTCAAACGCGGCGATTTCTTTCTCGCCCGACCACGATGCGATTCGCTTAGTCGCACTTTGACCGACCTTGCCTTGTGGGTCACGGACTTCGAGCGCGAGTTCAACTTCGCCCAGCCAGGCCTTCGGATTGTAAAGTCGCGCCCGCACTTTCACGGAAGCTTTGCCGTCGGCGGTGAGCTTTGGCTCCACGTGCAGACGTTCCAGAGAAACTTCTGGGACGTACACGAGGTACACATGGCGGTAGAGACCGCCGTAGCGGTTGAAGTCGCTGAGATCGGAGGGAATGCTTTCGGCATCGCGCGAGTTGTCGCAGAGGATGGCCAACGGCACTTCGCCAGAACTGCCCGCGGCGTCGGTGATGTCCACATCCCATTGGTCGTAGCCTCCCAGATGTTCGCCGACTTTTTTCAACCCCACGAAGACCTGCGATTTTTGTCCCGCGCCATCGAAATGCAGCAGCGTGCGGCCGTTCGGAAACGGATTCGCGAGTTTGAGCCGTATGCGATGCCAGCCTGGCCCTTGATAATAGCGCGCATCGGGATCAACGGCGTCGCGCGCGTTGAAACAGTGTGGCAGTGTGATGGGCGTCCAAGTGACATTATCCGTGGCCTTGTCGCCGCGCCAGATTTCCCAAGTGCTGCCGAGTGTGCCCTGATAAAACTCCCAGCCGCCATCAAGCTGGCGGCTCAATTCGGCGGCATTCGCGGAAACCAATCCCACCCAAGTGAGCAGGACCAGCCCCATGAACTTGATCCCGTCGTTCCATTTTTCTGCAGCCATCGTTCTCATATCGTGCCCGATCCCCATCCAGTCTTCATTTTTGAGTCGCGTGTTCCAAAGTTTCTTTGGCGCGTTCCTCCGGCAAAGCTTTGCCCCGCAGTTCGTGGTTGCGATAACGCAACAGCGCCTCCAGAAAATAATAATCCGCGTAGTTCAGCGGCACATCTACTTCCGATTTCTTGGGCATATTGCCCACGCAACGACGCAGCAGAAAGCCGCCGTTCTCACCCCGTTTCGCGAGATAGGCGGGGGACGAAAGCGAGAGCAGTTGCTGCCTGGCCACGTCCAGATACTGGCGACCCAACTCCGGCTCGGCGTAATCACTGAGTTCGATCAACGCCGAGGCCATGATCGCCGCGGCGGATGCGTCCCGGGGCGCATCCGGAATCCCCGGCGCGTCGAAATCCCAATACGGAATCTTGTCCGCGGGCAACCGGGGATGATTCATCAGGAAGCCGGCCACCTTCCCGGCTTGCGCCAGATATTCCGGACGGCGCGTCTCGCGGTACATCATGGTGTACCCATACAGCGCCCACGCCTGGCCACGTGCCCAAGCGGACGTGTCTGCCGCGCCTTGAGCCGTGCGCTTGGCAATGACAGCGCCGTTGGTCGGGTTATAATCCACCACGTGCCAGGAGCTCGCGTCCGACCGGAAGTGGTTCTTCAGCGTCTTGTCCGCATGCGAGAGGGCGACGTCGCGCAAACGCGGCTCGGAGGTCTCACGCGCCGCCCAAGTGAGCAGTTCCAAGTTCATCATGTTGTCGATGATGACCGGGTATTGCCATTTGCCGTGATCCCACGAACGGATCAATCCCACCTCCGGTTTGAAGCGCGTGCTCAAAGTGCGCGCCCCTTGGATCAGCACTTCGCGATAGTGCGGGTCACGCATGAGCCGGTAGCCGTTGCCGTAACTGCAATTCAGCATGAAACCTACATCGTGACTACCGCCATAGTTCTTGATGCTTTCCAACCGCGCTGTGTAGTCTTGCGCCGCCGTTTTCCACGACGCCTTGCCGGTTAATTCGTACAGATACCAGAGCGAACCGGGGAAGAATCCGCTGGTCCAGTCCTTCGTAGCCACCAACTTCACTTTCCCATCCACAACCGTCCGCGGAAAGTTCGTCTGGCCTTGGAGGCTCTCCAACAGGAACTCATACTGACGGGCGGCTGAGGTGAACGTTGCCGGGATACGCGACAGCAACTCATCCGCGGCGCGGTAATTCGTGGTTCCAGCGAGCAGCGGCACTGCAATCATGAGGGCCGCAGTCGCAAACCACTTGGCGCCGCACGTATGACCTCCGCGCAAGCGAGGACAAGTACAGCCACTGGAAAATCTCGATGACGGGCGTTTCAAGAGCTGGCTTTCAATTCGTTTGCCGCCTGCGGCTTTGCGCCCGGCCAACCCTTTTCCCATTGCTCCATGAGCTTCTTGACGAGGTCAGCGTTGGCCGGGTCTTTGGCGATGTTCACGTTCTCCTGCGGATCGGCCTGGTGATCGTAGAGTTCGATGGCGTCCACCTTCGAGTGGTCAGTCCGGCTGGCCCAAACGGTGAAGCGATACCGGTCAGTTCGCATGGAATAGCCCATCAGACCACCCTTCTGCGTGCGTGGATACTGGCTGAACGCCGCGGTCTTCCACGGACGCTTCGGATCGTCGAGCAACGGTTTGAAGCTCGTGCCTTCCAGATGGCCCGGCAGGGGCAAACCCGCCAACTCGGACAACGTAGGATAAATGTCCACGAACTCAACCAAAGCGTCGGTGTGCGCGCCGGCGTTCTTCATGCCAGGCACGGAGAGGATGAGCGGCGCGTTCACGTCGTTCTCCACGTTGCTGTGTTTGCACCACGCGTCGTGCTCGCCCAGTCTCCAACCGTGGTCGCCCCAAAGGATGACGATGGTGTTCTTGCGCAGGCCGAGCCGGTCGAGTTCGTCGAGCACTTTGCCGATCTGGGCGTCCGTGTAGCTGACACCGGCGTAGTAGCCGTGCTTGAGCTGGCGCGCGAGGTCGTCGGGAATTGAATTCGTCGGCATGCCGTGGTAGTTGCGCAGTTCACCGCCGGGCAGGATTGCATAATCGGGCGCGTCTTTCGGACGGAACTTGTTGGGCGCGAGCTGGATTTTCGCCGGATCGTAGAGGTCCCAGTATTTTTTGGGAGACACGAACGGCAAATGCGGTTTGATGAAGCCCACCGCGAGGAAGAACGGTTCCTTCTTCTTGCTCATATCGCGCAGCGTGGAGATGGCGAGTTCGGCCACCTTGCCGTCCTGAAACGTATTGTCCGGCACGTCGGCACCCTCGAAAGCCGGGCCGCGTGAATTTACGCCCGTGGAGAGTGGACCGTCGGCGGTGGCTGCGGGATCGGCCTTCTTCTTGGATTTGGCCGGCGCGTCGCCATCGGGCTCGCCTTCGTATTGACGCTGATCGAGCGCGACATTCTCTGCGAGCGCATACTTGACCGCCTTGGGCGTCTGCCACGGCACGGACCACGTCGGGGCGTCATCATAACCGCCGTGGTAGATCTTCCCCATTCCCTGAACGAAATAGCCGTTGTTCTTGAAATGCTGGCCGAGCGTGACAATCTCCGGCAAAGCTGCGCGAAAATGCGTTTTCAAGTCCCACACCTTCGTGGTGTCCGGCCGCGTGCCGGTCATGAGGCTCGAACGCGACGGCGAGCAGACGGCCTGCTGGCAGTAGGCGCGCTCGAACACCAGGCCGCGCGCGGCGAGACGGTCAATGTTGGGACTCTTGATGTAGTCGCGGCCATAGCAGCCGAGTTCAGGCCGCAGATCGTCCACCGCAATGACGAGAACATTGAGCTGGTTTGTCTGCCCCGCTCTTGCCAGATTCACAGCGGCGAAGAATGCCGCAAGGGCAATGAAGGCAAGTCGGCCAAGATCGCAAATCGTCTTGTTCGTGTTTAGCTTCGTTTCTTTGAGCCAGCCTTTTCGGTTGGATTCGGGGTTTCTGACCGCAATGCGGGTTGTGTGATTGGGTCTTTCATGAAGAACAAGAGCGCATTGCCGCTGGGGAGTTTCATGCCGCATACACACCGCCGTTGATGTCGAGCGTCGCACCGGTGATGAATCCGTCGTATTCGGACGCAAGAAAAACCACGGCGCGCGCCACGTCGTCGGGCGTGCCCGCACGGCCCAGCGGGATCTGCTGAATGGTGGCCTGCTTGCTGGCGTCCGTGGTATGCGTGTCGTGAAAGCGCGTACCGAGAATCAGGCCCGGCGCGACGGCATTAACGCGGATTCCCTTGGGCGCAAGCTCGTTTGCCAGTGCTCGCGTCCACGTGAGTACCGCTCCTTTCGCGGTGGAATACGCCAGCGCGCCGGGATGACCACCCTTGCGACCGGCAAGTGATGAAAGGTTCACAATGCTGCCTTGCCCGGCCTTGGCGAGCCACGGCACGGCGGCACGTGTAACCCAGAGCACCGAGGCGACGTTCACGTTCATCACACGCTCCCAAAATGCGGCGTCCACTTCCTGAATCGAGCGGCGCTCGACCAAATCACCGGCGTTGTTGACGAGCACGTCGAGGCCGCCGAGAAAATTGGCCGCGTTGTTCACGAGGGCAGTGGCTTCGGCTTCCTTCGTGAGGTCGGCGCGGAACATTTCGGCGCGCTGGCCTTTGTTTTCCGCGAGGGTTTTCAATTCGCGCGCGCCGGTCTCGCTGGAGAAATAGTGGACGGCCACATCAGCCCCGGCATCGAGGAGATGTTTGACAATGGCGTAACCGAGCCCTTGTCCGCCGCCGGTGATGAGCGCGCGTTTTCCTTTGAGGTTTCCCATGTGTCAGGCCTTGGTTTTCATGAGTCTGCGCGCTTTCAGATGCAGCGTCGCGCCGACGGCCAGAATCATTCCCGCGCACGCGAGCAACGCGACCCGTCCGCTGAGTGGATTCGGAATGAACACCAGCAGTGCGATAAATCCGCCGTAAATCAAGCACAGCACGCCGAGCAGCCGACATTGCTGCGCGTCGTTATCCTCGCCGATTTCTTTGTGGAAGTCGACCGGCTTTTTCATCTGCTGGAAGAATTCTTCGACGCGCGCGCGCTCCGTTTCGCTGCGCGTCTTGTGAAACAGGCAACAGCCCAAGAACCACGCCGAGCCGACGATGGTGTTAAGCAACACGCCCGAGAGCAATTCCCAGTCGCTTTGTTCGCGTCGGTTGAGCACCCCCCAGCTCATCGCGTTGCCGATCCATTCCGCGGTGAGAAACTTGGTCGCGAAGAGCGACGAGGCGAAGCCTACCAGCACGGCCGACCAACCGGCCCAGGCGGGCGCGCGTTTGACCAACACGCCCCACACCAGCGGTACGGAATACGGCAGCGCCACCGACGCGCCGAATTGGAGCATCAGATCGAAGAGCTTCATGGATTTCAAAGTGCTGAACTTCAAGGCCGCGAGAATCACGAGGATGCCCATGATCAGCGTGACGATTCTACTGACGAGCATTTGCTCCGATTCCTTCGCGTGCGGGCGGATGACGACGTGATAGAAATTCTTCACAAAGAAGCCGGCATTCCTGTTCAGCCCCGCGTCCATCGAGTCCATCGTGGTGGCAAAGATGCCACAAATGATCAGTCCGACCATGCCGGCCGGCATCGTATCCACGCAGGTTGCGACGTAGGCAGCTTCCGTGGGGTTGTTTAGATGCGGGAACATCGGTGCAAGATCGGGATGGGTGATTCGGGCGACCATCGGCGGAATGAACCACACCAGCGGGCCCACGATGAACAGCACGCAGCCGAGCATCCCCGCCCATCGCGCCTGACGGCTGTCTTTCGCGTTCAGGTAGCGCGAGGCTTCAAGCATGTTGTTGGTGGAGATGAATTGTTTGATCAGAATCGCGATGATCCACAGCCCGATGATTTCCGGGCGCGCGACTTCCGACCAGCGAAAGTAGTGCGACGGCACTTTTGAGACAAAGGCCGACCAACCGCCGACATGCGCAATCGCCAGTACCGCCGCAACGATGGCGGCTGGCATGAGAATGAGCATCTGCACGAAGTCGCCCACCACCACTGCCCATGAACCGCCCACGACTGCCATGATCAGCACCACCGTACCGGTCACGATGATGATGTGTTGCAGATCGAAACCGAACGCCGCCGAGATAAACACGGACAATGAATTGAGCCAGATGCCGGCGTAGAGCACACCGAGCGGAATCTGCAGCCAGGTGAAGAATTGCTCGTTGCCGGCCCCGAAGCGCGCGCGCACACCCTGCAATGCCGTGACCATGCGCGTCTGCCGGAACAACGGCGCGAAGAATAGATAGTTGAAGAAGAATCCGACCGCGTTGGCAAAGAACAGAATCATGATCACCGGGCCGTCTTCGAAGGCCTTGCTCGCTGCGCCGGTGAACGTCCACGCGCTGAACTGCATCATGAACGCCGCGCTGCCGGCCATCCACCACAGCATCTTGCCGCCGCCGCGGAAATAGTCGCTGGTGTTCCGGATGAATTTCCGGCAAATCCAGCCAATCAGCGTCATGTAAACGAAATAGAACGCGATGACCAGATAATCGTATTTCGAGAGCATCGGGTTACCGGCCCACCAAGCTCAGGTCGGTCACATAATAGTCGACGCCGGTGTCCGGCATGGTGGACGTCACCCGCACGGCCGTGATCACCATCTGCGTCTCGACCTCTGTCTCCACGCGGCTCTGGCGTTGAGTGTTTTCCTCAATCAGTTCGGCTAGGACTCGAAGGATCTTGCCGTCCTTGATTGGTTCGAAGTCGCATCGCACCAGATATACCTCACCGGTTTTAATTTGCATCGAAGTCTTGGGTTTTTGTTCACCGCGCGCTACTAACGAACCGTCAGAATCGATGCTCAATTGCACCGGGCGCTCCTCGGGTTTGGAGGCAGCGCCGCTGCCCAGATTGAAGAACAGCCGGCCGCCATCCTTGTTCGAGATCAGTCGTACTTGAAACCATCCGCTCGGTACCGGTGCAAAACTTTGTCGGATGTTTGCGTTCTCTTTGTCGCCGCCGTCCACCAGTCGCACCCACCGTTCTGTTTCGGGCCGGCCTGCTGGCGTTTCTATCGCGACACGGGTTTTCTCTGTATTCTTCGAACACTGCCACGGCTTGAGCGGCGGTCCGCCGATTGCGCCCGAACCGAAGTTGCCCTCGCTGATCGAATTCGTCTGCTCGTGCACGACCACCCCTGCCCACGACACCGAGGCGATCATCAGACCGGCCAAACACATCGCTGTTTTCATCACATTCATCCTACCTCTTTCAGCGGCGGCTGGGCCAAAAGAATCTCCCAATCGTTTGTGTGCGCTTCCCATCGCCACTCGGCCACACAACCCGGCAACAGCCAGGTCTGTCCCTGCCGCACAAGTTGCTCTGGTTCTCCCGGGCAAAGGACTCCTTCGCCCTTGGTAATGATCATCACCATGATCTCATCGCCCTGCCAGCGAGCCGGTCCTGTCCCCCGAAGCCGCCGGAGGCGGAAAAATTCCTGGTAACGCGGGCCGATGATCTGTTCTTCCGTGAAGGTAGCAGTGCGTGCGACATCGCGCGGTTGCTGCTGGAAGCGCGTGCGGACTGTAGTCAGAGGGTAGGCCTGATAATCAAAAATATCCAGGCAGGCGTCCAACCCCAGCCCCATGTAGCGTTGTGCCTCCGGCAAGACCAATTCTCCGTTACGGGCCTCGCACCGCACCACCCAGTCGCTCGGCTCCTGCAGTTCGATCATGAGGATCCCCGCCCCAATCGCGTGCGGCACGCCGGCTGTCACCACGAAGCAATCCCCCGCCTGCACCGAAATGGGGTCAAAGCACGCCAGCATTTCTGGCATGTTCTGCTCCTGCATCAACCGCTTCCACTCGGCGCGCTCCGGTGGCCGTTGGAAACCCAAGTAAACCTGCGCCGGCCCGCGCGTGGACAAAATGTACCAGCACTCGGTCTTCCCGGCGTCGCCTGACAAATACCGCCGCACGAACTGCCGGTCCGGATGCGCTTGCACCTGTAACCGTACCGACGCGTCCAGCAGTTTTATAAGAACACCCAACGGCATCCCCAGAAGTTCTCCGACGGTGATCCTTCGTTCGTTCCAATAAACCGAACTGATACCTTCATCGGGTTTTTGAGAGTAAGGGCCGTTGCGCGCGGCCACGGTGGAGGCTAGCCAGTCCTCGGGGAAATGGTCATCCCCGGTGTCGGGTTGGCCTCGGAAAACGCGCAGAACGCAGCCACCCAGGTAACTTCTCCACACAGGATTGGGGTCAAGTTGCAGGGCTGGCAGCGGGTTGCTGTGCACGATGGGTTTATAATTATCAAAAAACCTGTTGACGGCAAGGGAAAAATCCGATTAAATATACTCGTATCGGCAAACAGTGGCTTCGATATGGTAAAGGACAATACCGTGGTAGATTCGCGAACGAGCAAGACCATGACGCATATCCACACCCGTCCACGACGCGGTCTCGCCGGCCGAAAGGCCCGCGCCTTTACGCTCATCGAATTGCTGGTGGTCATCGCCATCATTGGCATCCTGGCGGCGATGCTCTTGCCAGCTCTATCGTCGGCTCGTGAGAAGGCGCGCTCCGCAACCTGCGTGTCCAACCTGCGCCAGATCAATCTGGGCATCCGTCTTTACACGGACGACAACGGCGGCTACATGCCGACCCCATCCTACGGAGCCGGAGTCGACGAATTCGGCGACCCGATTGGCCCTTGGCCAAAACTTTTGGCTAAATACATGCCCCGGCGGACTACTGGCGTCAACCCTCCACCCAACAGGGTCTTCACCTGTTCTAGCACCATCTTTCCAGGATTTGCAAAAACAGCTATCAATCTGACCTATTCATGCACCGGGGCCATGATTGGATTCAACGCTGCCGGCACTGGCTTGACCGCCATGCAACCGCGGAAGGAGGCCACAGTCGGAACTAACCCCTCGGAGACGCCGTTGGTGGTCGAGAGCAAAAAAAACCCCAGTTCATCCAGCGCTAATGCCCGCTCCAACCTTGGTTGGGGCGCTCCGTACGCATCGACCGATCTGTCTTCAGCGGGTCCGTCTGCCTGTTATTATCTGGATTTCCGGCACAAAGACTCGATGAATATTTTGTTCTTCGATGGTAGCGTCCGCCCAGTGTCTTTCACGCAGGCGAAGAGTGCCTTCCCCGTCACGGGGACAAAGGGCAAGTCTCTCTGGGAAGGACGATAGCGGGCCTTTTCTCGGCTGATCTCAAGCCGGCACACCCGTAGTCGAGACACGTTTAATCGTTAGTATTTGGCCGAAAACGCACGATTTCTGAGCGAGGCATGGCGCGGAGACGGTGCGGGTCGCGGGGCGTGGGTGGTTTTTTCTCTCGGCGACAGCCGGCGCACTCGCCAACGACTTGATTTCGCCACCGCAAGCGACAC
>CAZMKD010000266.1:0-48386 GCA_964566575.1 uncultured Verrucomicrobiota bacterium | reverse complement strand
CTCACATCACTGGGATAACTCTTTCGTCTGTTCGTCATCCCCAGCTTTTCACACATTCCGTGCAAAGGAGCCAGAGAAAAACACTTACATCATTTCGTCATCGAATCCGCGACTCACCAAAAGTGCATGACAGACTCTAGTGATGAAGATCGAATCGGTATTCGTCGGAATGCGCCCGAGCGACCAGGTGTTTGCCGCCGTATGCCAAAAGCCGCTGGCGGAATTTGTCCACGAATTCGTCGTCTGCGCCTCGACATTCTCAACATCGAAAGTACCGAATAACGCGCCGAACACGACCACCAAGCCAGTCAACAGACCACGATTACATAGTTTTCTCACGACCAACCTCCGGGTACAGTTTTGGAAGATGCAGTGCGACCCGCCTATCTGCCTGCAATCTAAACAGAATCAAGCCTCCGGGTCGAGATAATTCGCCGACATGCGATGGAAATCCACCCACGCTGCTTACGGCACGAGGCGGATATGATCGTAGCGCGACGGGACGTTGGCCGCGCCACCGACTACTCAGCGCTTGCGCGTCGTCTCCAGAGCCGAGGGCTGTACAGCCGGCCCGAAGCCGACGAGACGCTGTCAGCGTTGTTTCGGCAGCAAACGCCGCGTCGAAGTATACGCGGCAATCGCCCGCTACTTCTTCCCTACCGCATCCAAGATGGTTTGCGGTATCGCCGCGTAAAACCTCGTGGCCTTGATGAGCGCGTCCACGGAGACTTCTTCGTTTGTCTGATGCGCGAAGATCTCGTATTGCGGGCCGTCAGCGCGTTCGATACCGGGCGCGCGCTTCGGCGACGACAGAACGGCGACGCGGCAGCGATGGTTCGAGAATCACGCGGACTTGGATATTCAACACCTCGGCGACACGCCGCAGCATGCCGAGCGAATGACCCTCGTAGGTAGGCGACTCCAAACGGCAAATCTGTTGCTGCGTTGTTCCCACGCGCTTCGCCAATTCTTTCTGTGAAAGACCGGCTTTCTGGCGCAGAGCCGCCAGTTGCAAAGCCACGTCCCACGCCTCGCCCGCTTGCCGGAAACGCTCGGCAAAGGCTTTGTCCTTCAGTTGCTGCTCCAAATAGAGATCGAAGTTCGTCGCTTTCATCTGTCCTATCTCATCAGCCAATCGCGCATCCGTTCGAGCGCCACGGCCCGGTCCCGCGCGGGGATGTCCTGCGCCTTGTTGCGGATGCCGTGCACGGCCACGATGCGACGACCCTTCATGAAGAAGTACAGCACCCGCGCATTCAGCTTCCCGACGTGCCGCAATTCAAACAAGCCGTCGCCAATCGCCTTCGACAATGGCGGGCGGTGATACTGCCGGTTGCGCAACTTCGCCAGTCCCGCCATGACTCCCGCGTAATCGTCCGGGTCACTGGCCTTCAACTCATCAAGGAACTCTCGCACGGGACATCGCCCCGCCGCTGATTCGTAGAACTCTACACTGAAGTCCATGACGAGGCAACACCAATATTGATGTTAGCTCTTCCGGGTGGCTTCGAGGATGGCCTGCGGAATCGCGGCGTAGAAGGTCGTCGCTTTGATGAGGGCGTCCACGGACACTTCTTCATTAGTTTGATGCGCGAATATCTCATATTGCGGGCCGAAGCCGATGGTCGGGATGCCGTGGCGACCGGCCGTGGCGACGCCGTTGGTCGAGAACGTCCACTTGTCCACCCGCGGCGCTTTGCCGAGTGCGATCGTACCGGCTTTAACGCCGGCACGCACGAGCGGATGGCTCTCAGCCAGCACCCACGTTGGGAAATATTTCTGCTGGCCGACCTTGAGGCCGGTCCAGGCGACGGCGTCGTAGTTGAGGATTTCGACTTTGCCTTTCGCTTTCTTCACGGACGGCAAGGCTTGGATTTCTTTCACACAATAGGACGGCGATTCGCCCGTGGTCATGCGCCGGTCGAGATAGATCGTGCATTCGTCGGCGACGGCGTTGAACGACGGCGTGCTGGCTTCGATGCAGGTGACGGCGACGGTGCCGATGCCGAGAAACTTGTCGTACTTCAGGCCGCGCCGGTTGAGCTTGTCGATGTCCGTGATGATGCTGGCCATCTTGGTGATGGGATTGTCGCCGCGTTCGGGCGCGGAGGCGTGGCACGACCGGCCTTTCACGGTGACCTTGATTTCCATGCGGCCACGATGACCACGGTAAACGCCGAGGTGCGTCGGTTCGGTGATGACGACGTAGTCCGGCACCATCTTCTCTTTCTCGATGACGTGCAGGAGGCAGAGGCCGTCGCAATCCTCTTCCATCACGCTGCCAACAACCCACAGTGTGTAATCGCCGGTGAGTTTCAACTGCTTGATCGCCTTGCCGGCGTAAACCATGGAAGCGACGGAAGTTTTCTGGTCGCACGCGCCGCGGCCGTAAATCTTGCCATTCTCGAATTTTCCCTTGAACGGATCCCACTTCCATTGGCTGCGGTCGCCGACGTGGACGGTGTCCACGTGCGAATCGATCATGATCTTGGTCTTGCCGCGGCCGATCTGGCCGATGACGTTGCCCATCTTGTCGAACCAGACTTTATCGAAGCCGACCTTCTTCATTTCCTTGGCGATGCGTTTGCAGACGTTGCCTTCCGTACCGCTGAAGCCCGGGATGGCGATCAGGTCGCGGGAAAATTTGACGATCTCTTTCTCGTAGGATTTGACAGTACGCCGTAAAAGCTCGGGGGAGGTTTTCATGGCGCGAGTATGCAACGAACGCAAACCGGGCGTCAAGCAGGCGTACCGGCAGCCGTTCCGTTGTAGAGGCGCTTCTGCGAAGCGCCGTGTCGTTCCATCCGATTCTGCGCTTCGCAGAAGCGCAGCTACACCCGGTCAATCACCACAATCTCACCCTGATACGACCAATCCTCCGCCCGCGCCACCAAACCGGCGCGCACGGGGTTTTGCCGCACGTAGTTCCACTTCTGCCCGTAACTCTCCGAACTGCGCAACAGATGATCGAAGAACCCGCGCTGCCAGGTTTCGCCTTCGTGTCCCGACTCCTTGAGCCGCTTGCCTAACACCGCTTTCAGCATCCGCACCCACTGTTCGAGATCGAACTCGGCCGGGCCGCAGACGAACAGATGGATGTGGTCCGGCATCAGGACGTACCGGCCCACCGCGATGTGGCGTTCGCGCTGGCCGCGCCCGGCGAAATCACGAAAGATCGCATGAACCGCGTCGTTGGCGAACAGCGGTTTGCGTTGCGCCCCACAGAAGGTCAGGAAATACACCGGTGCGTCGTATTTCTGGAAGACGGTCGGCAGGCGTGGCGGACGGCCGGGTTTGTTCATGGCGCGAGTATAGGTTGTAGCGGCGCAGTTGTAGAGGCGCTTCTGTGAAGCGCCGTGTCGGCAAATCGGATTCTGCGCTTCGCAGAAGCGCAGCTACAACGACAGCTACAACGAGCCGATGTTGGGTTTTTTGCGGCTTGCCCGTCAACATATCCGTTGACATAATGCGCGCGTGTTTCACCAGCCGAAGAGCATTCGCGAGGCGCTCGATTTCAAGGCCGCACTGAAAGAGCGCGGCACGTTCATTGCCGGCGGCACCGACATTGTCGTGCTCATGAACGCCGGCAAAGCTTGCCCGGAGAACTTCATCGATCTCAGCCATATCCCCGAACTGCGCGCCATCAACAACCGCAACGGCACCGTCGAACTCGCCGGCAACGTCACGTACGCGCAAGCGGGCAAGCTGCCTGTGAAATGTCTCGCGCAAGCGTCGCTGAGCGTCGGCGGCCCCGGCATCCGCGAACTCGGCACGATTGCCGGCAACCTCGCCACCGCGTCGCCGGCCGGTGACGGCTCGACGGCGTTGCTCGCGCTCGATGCCGAAGTGGAACTGACAAGCGTGCGCGGCAAGCGCACGATGCCGCTCGAAAAGTTTTTCCTGAGTTACCGGAAGACGGCGCTCGCGCCGGACGAAATGATTACGAAAGTGAGCGTACCGGCAAATTACCGGAGCGACTGGCTCAAGAACGGTAAGCGCGGCGCGGTAAACATCTCAGTCGTCGCCGCCGCCGTCGCCATCACACCAACCAAGGAAGCGCGCATTGCGCTCGCGTCGGTCGCCCCATTCCCGCTGCGCTGCCACAAAGCGGAAGAATGTTTTGCGAGCACCGGTGACGCTAGGCAAACCGCCGAGATAGTTCGCAAGGAAATCAAACCGATCACCGATCACCGGGCCAGCGCCGACTACAAAACGCATCTGGCCGGCGTGCTGGTGCGGCGGTTGTTGGAGAATTTATGTGGCCATTAAAGTTTAGGCTCAACGGCAAACGCGTGTCGAAGAACGTCAAGCCGACGCAAACGCTCCTCGATTTCCTGCGCTTGGAGTTGGGGCTGACCGGCACCAAGGGCGCGTGCGAGGAAGGTGAATGCGGGAGTTGCTACGTGCTCGTGGACGGCAAGCCGATGAACTCGTGCATGATGCTCGCGCCACAAGTGCAGGACCGGGATGTCGTTACCATCGAAGGTCTGGCAAAGGGCAAGAAGTTGGACGTCATCCAGCAGAAGTTTATCGATTGCGGCGCGGTGCAATGCGGTTACTGCACTCCGGGTTTGATTATGGCGGCGAAGGCGTTGCTGGCCGAGAACCCACACCCGAGCCGGGAAGAGTTTCTCGTCGGAATGGAAGGCAACATCTGCCGTTGCACCGGTTACAACAAAATCCTGCGCGCGTGCGAACTCGCCGCCGATGAGATGGGGTTGAAGAAATGACGACGGCCAAAAGCTCCTCCGCTTACGAGACCGGCCCGATGAAAGTCGTCGGCAAGGGCGCGTTACGGCTCGATGCGCTCGGCAAGGTAACCGGCGATACGAAGTACGGGCAGGATCTTTTCTCGAAGAAGTTTTTGTTCGCCAAGGTGCTGCGCGCGGCGTATCCGCACGCGGAGATTCTCAAGATCGGCACCGCCGCGGCGAAGAAGCTGCCGGGCGTGGTGATGGTGCTCACGCACAAGGACGTGACCGGCACGAACCTGCACGGTTTGATTCGCCGCGACCAGGAAGCGCTTTGCAGCACGAAAGTCCGTTATCTCGGTGACGCCATCGCCATCGTTGTCGCGACGGATGAAGCGACGGCAGTCGAGGCGACGAAACACATCCGGGTGGACTACAAACCGTTACCGGCCGTGTTCAATTTCGACGATGCCCTAAAGCCCGACGCACCGAAGATTCACGCCGAAGGCAATGTGCTGGGCGAAAAGCATCTCCGCAAAGGCGATGCGCCCAAGGCGATGGCCGGGGCGGAGGTGGTTGTCGAGGACACAATCCAAACGCAAACGGCGGACCACGCCTTCCTCGACCTCGAAGCCGGTCGCGCTCGTTGGGACGGCAAGACGTTGATCATCGAAGTGCCGGGCCAGTGGATTCACGAGGAATGCCGGCTCATCGCATTGGCACTGGGCTTGCCGGTCGAGAAGGTCCGCATCATCCAGCCGGCCACGGGCGGAGCGTTTGGCGGACGTGAAGACATTTCGATTCAGATCTACCTCGGCCTCTGTGCACTGAAGCTGAAGGGCAAGACCATTTGCATGCGCTACACGCGCAGCGAATCAATGATCGTCCGGCACAAACGGCATCCGATTCGCATCCACTACAAACTCGGCGCAAAGAAGGACGGCACGCTCGTCGCTGCGCAGGTCACATTTTACGTGGACAAAGGCGCGTACGCCTCGACCGGCATCGCCGTGATGCGCAAGGCGTCCAGTCACGCTACCGGGCCGTACAAAGTGCCGAATGTATGGGTGGACGTCATCGGCGTGTTCACGAACAACAACCCCTGCGGAGCGATGCGCGGGTTTGGCGCGGCGCAGACGGCGATTGCGTACGAAGGTTTGATGGATCGGCTCGCGGTGAAGCTCGGCATGGACAAGGCGGAGTTGCGATGGAAGAATCTTGTGAAATCGGGCGATGAAGTCACGACCGGTCAGGTCGTGCCGTATGCGACCGCGGTTGAGTGTTTCGACGCAGTGTTGAAGAAGATCGATTGGCAGAACCGCAGCTACGAAACGCCAGCACCACACCTCAAGCGCGGCTACGGCGTGAGCATCGTGTGCTTTGGACTCGGATACGGGGACGGCTTCCCGGATGCGTCGCGCGCGCGTTGCCGACTGACGACGGATGGGATCATCGAGGTGTACTCCGGTGGCTGCGAAGTGGGGCAGGGGTTGATCAACATGGTCTCGCAAATCACCGCCGAGGAAATCGGCGTGCCGCTCGAGAGAGTGCGGCCGATTCTTGCCGACACGGCGCGCACACCGGAGTCCGGCAGCTCATCGGCGACACGCCAAACCTACTTTACCGGGTCGGCAGTGCACATCGCGGCAGCGGAGCTGAAGAAGCAGTTGCAGGACATTGCCGGCACGCATCTCAAGGAACTCGTTTACGAAATCAAGATTGAGAACGGCGAGGCGTACAATTTCATGCATCCCGGCAAGCGAATGTCACTGAAGGAAATCGCCCGGGAAGGCAAGCGGCGCGGCTATTCACTCGAAGCGATGGGCGTGTACAAGCCGCCGACGATGCCGGAAAACACCGAGACCGGCCAGAGCATGCGAGCGTTTGTGACGTATCTGTTCGGCAGCCACGCGTGCCAGTTGCTCGTGGACACCGAGACCGGCGAAGTGAAGATCGAGCGCTACATCGCCTGTCACGACGTCGGCAAAGCGATCAATCCCGACCAGGTCATCGGTCAAATTCAGGGCGGCGTCACGATGGGGATTGGCATGGCGCTGATGGAGGAAGTCGTGAAGAAGAACGGCAAGATTCTCAACGCCGGTTTCACCGACTACATTCTGCCGACGATTCGTGACGTGCCGGAGATTGAGTGTATTATTCTGGAAAATCCCGATCCCGGTGGTCCGTTCGGCGCCCGTGGCGTCGGCGAACCTCCGTTGATCGGCTGCGGCCCGGCCATTCTGTCCGCGCTCCACGAAGCGATCGGCAAACCCATTCGCGAGTTGCCGGCGACACCCGAGCGCGTGTGGCGTGCACTGACGCAGAACTAGCGGATGAAAGTTCCCCTGCTCGATCTTAGAGCCCAATACGCCCCGATGCGCGACGAACTGCGCCGCGTCATTGACGAGGTTTGCGAGTCGCAACAATTCATCCTCGGTCCACACGTGGAAGCGCTGGAGAAAGCCGTGGCGGCGTACTCACAGTGCGCGCACGGCGTCGGCGTCTCGTCGGGCACGGATGCACTGCTCGTCGCGTTGATGGCGCTGGATATTCGGACCGGTGACGAAATCATCACGACGCCGTACACTTTTTTCGCCACGGCCGGCGTGGTTGCGCGACTTGGCGCGCGGCCAGTCTTCGTGGACATCGAACCGCGCAGCTACAACCTCAATCCGTCGCTCATCGAACGCTCCCTCACGACGCGCACGCGCGCCATCATCCCGGTGCATTTGTACGGTCAATGCGCGGACATGGACCCGATCCTTGATCTGGCCCGGCGCCACAACCTGACGGTCATCGAGGATGCCGCGCAGGCCATTGGCGCGGAGTACCGGGGCCGACGGGCCGGTTCGATGGGTGTGATGGGTTGCCTGTCATTTTTCCCCACGAAAAATCTCGGCGGTTTCGGCGACGCCGGGATGGTGGTGACCAACGACGCCGCATTGGCTGAGCGCCTCCGGATATTGCGCGTGCACGGCAGTCAGCCGAAGTATTACCACCGCTTCATCGGCGGCAACTTCCGGCTCGATGCGTTGCAGGCCGCCGTGCTCAACGTAAAACTCCGGTATCTCGACGCTTGGACGCGGAAACGACAGGAGAACGCCGCGTTCTACGATCAACGGCTTACCGGCCCGGCTGTCGTGTGGAAGAACAGCGGCGACCGACATTTTCACATCTACAATCAGTACATCCTCCGGTCAGCGCAACGCGACACACTGCAAGCGCATCTGAAGGCGGCCGGCATCGGCACGGAGATTTACTATCCGGTGCCGCTGCATCAGCAAGAGTGCTTTGCGAACCTGGGATACCGGCCCGGTGATTTTCCGGAAGCGGAAGCGGCGGCGCGCGAAACGTTGGCGTTGCCGATCTACCCGGAACTCACGCACGAACAACTAGAACACGTCGCGTCCTCCATCCGGGGATTTAGTTGAACTCGCCTTGTATTTGCAGTAGAAACACTCAACTGGCATGAGCACCGAAACCACCACAACGGTAGCCAAACCGCAGCGCGTCAACCTGCGCCGACCCGACATCATGGAGGCCGTGCGCGAACAGGTCGAGCAGCACTACCGCAGTCAGATCGTCGAAAAGCTGCGCGGGCGCGGCGGGGTGCTCGAAGCCGGTGGGCTGAAGGTCCGGCTCGCGAAGGAATTCGGTTTCTGTTACGGCGTCGAGCGAGCGATCGACCTGGCGTACGCGGCGCGCAAAGTCTTCCCGGACCAACCGATCTACATCCTCGGCGAAATCATTCACAACCCCGAGGTCAACGAGCAACTCATCGCGATGGGCGTCAAGTTCCTGACCGGCGCGATGAAGAGCGCGAACATCGACGACCTCAAGGAGAACGACGTGGCGATCATCCCGGCCTTCGGCGCGGAAATCGCAACGATGAACAAACTTAAGGCCAAGGGCTGTCAGCTGGTCGACACCACTTGCGGCGACGTGATGAGCGTGTGGAAGCGCGTGACGCAAAACGTCAAGGAGCAGTTCACCTCAATCATCCACGGCAAGGCCAAGCACGAGGAAACCATGGCGACCAGCTCGCGCGCCACGGCGGTGCAGGGAGGACATTACTTGGTGGTGCTCAACTTGCCGGAGACCGATTACGTCTGCAATTACATCCGTCACGGCGGGAGCAAGGACGAATTTCTCCAGAAGTTTGCCGGCTCGCACTCGCCGGGATTCGATCCCGATCGCGACCTCGCGTCCGTGGGTGTGGCAAACCAGACGACGATGCTGCGCAGCGAAACCGAGGAAATTCAGCGACGGCTCCGGACGGCGATGATCGACAAGTTTGGCGCGGAAACCATCGACCAGCACTACAGGATGTTCGACACGATTTGCGGCGCGACGCAGGAACGGCAGGACGCGCTCATCAAACTCCTGGCCGAGCCGCTCGACCTGATGATCGTCGTCGGCGGCTACAACTCCAGCAACACCACGCACCTCGCCGAGATGAGCGAGGAAAAAGTGCCGTGCTTTTTCATCCGCAACAAGTCGAAGATTCTTTCCGACAAAGCCATCTTGCATTTCAACCTCCACAAACAGGAGGAAGTCCTAACTGAGAACTGGCTGCCCGCCGGCGATGTCTACCTCGGCATCACCGCGGGCGCATCGTGCCCGAACAACATCATCGACGACACCGTCCGCCGGTTGTTTGAGTTGCGCGGCGTCAATGTGGACGAGTTGATCGCCGCCGCCGAAGCCAGCAGCCCATCCTGAACCCTTCCTCCCGCGCAATTTGGTATGGACAAAGGCCCCTTGAAATTTCGTTCCACCCCGTTGGCGGACATTGAACTGCCCGACGAAGTCTCGCGCCTGCGCGACCTCGCGTACAACCTCTGGTGGTCGTGGAATCCGCAAGCGCGGCGGATGTTCAGTCACATTCAACCCGGCCTCTGGGCGATGTACCGCAACCCAGTCGAACTACTCATCAACATCGAGCCGCATCACTGGGAGACGTTGCTTGAAGACGACACGTTTCTGACGATGTACAAGTCGGTGCTGCGCGAATTCGACCAGTACATGAAATCAGTCCCGACCAGTTGGTTTGCGAAGAACTACCCGGATTACCAAGGCGGCCCATTCGTGTATTTCTCGACTGAGTTCGGTTTCCACGAATCGCTGCGCACCTATTCCGGTGGCCTCGGCATTCTCTCGGGCGACCACTGCAAGTCGGCGAGTAATCTGGGTCTACCGTTCATCGGCATCGGCCCACTTTACAAGAAAGGGTATTTCGAACAGGAAGTCGAACCCGATGGCCGGCAACAGCATTTCTACCCGTCCTACGACTTCGCGCGCCTGCCGATCACACCGTTGCTCGGTGACGACGGGCGACACTTGACTGTCGGGGTGCCCTTTCCGGATCGCAAAGTGTATGTCCGCGTCTGGGTAGCCCAAGTCGGACGTGTGCCGGTCTTGTTGCTAGACACCGATTGTACGAAGAACGATCCCGCTGACCGGCCGATTACCGGCCAGCTCTACGTCAGTGGCCGTGAAATGCGCATTTGTCAGGAGATCGTCATCGGGATGGGCGGCGTGCGCGCGCTGCAGGCGCTCGGCATTGAGCCGTCCTGCTGGCACATGAACGAAGGCCATTGCGCGTTTCTCGGCTTCGAACGGATTCGCAGTTTCGCGAAGAACGGTCTCAGCTTCGCCGAGGCCTGCCGGGAAGTTGCAAAGAGTTCGTTGTTTACCACCCACACTCCGGTGCCCGCCGGCAACGAGGCGTTCGATTTGGATTTAATCCGAAAATACTTCAAATCTTTTGCGGAGGAGATCGGCGTTTCCCTCGACCAGCTAATCGGATTGGGCGGCGGTCAGCAGCCGTTCAGCATGACGATCCTCGCGATTCACCTGTCGAGCTACTGCAACGGCGTCAGCCAACTCCACGGCCAGGTCAGTAACGAAATGTGGCGGCACATCTTCAAGGACGCCAAACCCGGTAGCGAACCGATCAAGGCCGTGACTAACGGCGTCCATACCCAGACCTGGCTCGGATTCCAAATGAGCGACCTGCTGGACAAGTACCTCACACCGTCTTGGCGCGATAATCTGATGGACGAACTGTTCTGGAAGCGCGGCGTCGCCAATATTCCCGACCGGGAATTGTGGGACGTTCACAATCTCCAGAAGGAGAATCTTATCCGGTTCGCCCGCGGTCGCGTCCGCGACCAGCTCGCCCGGCACGGCGCGTCACCAGACGAACTCCGCGATGTCGATCAACTCCTCAATCCGGAAGCGTTGACCATCGGCTTCGCCCGCCGGTTCGCGACGTACAAGCGCGCTGACCTGTTGTTTCGCGACTTCGACCGGCTGCGCAAGATCCTCAAGAACGCGGAGCAGCCGGTGCAAATCATCTTCGCGGGCAAAGCGCATCCCGCCGACAAACCTGGCCAGGAACTCATCCGCCACATCTTCGAAATCTCCCGTCACAGTGATCTCCGCGGCTCGATTGTCTTCATTGAGAATTACAACATGCGCGTGGCCCGCATGCTCGTCCAAGGTGTCGATGTTTGGCTCAACAACCCGCGTCGCCCCCAGGAAGCCAGCGGCACCTCCGGCATGAAAGCCCCCGTCAACGGCGGCATCAACTTCTCCATAGCCGACGGCTGGTGGTGCGAAGTCCAAAACCCCGACGCCGGCTGGACCATCGGCAACGGCGAGAATTCTGACGATCTCGACCGGCAAGATCGCGAAGACAGCGAATCACTCTACAACATCCTCGAAGACAAGATCGTCCCGCTCTATTACAAACGCGATGCCGACGGCCTGCCGCGCGAATGGATCAAGATGATGAAAGCCTCGATGGCAACCGTTATCCCCCACTTCTCTACTGCCCGCATGGTGCGCGACTACTGCACCCAAGCCTACTTACCGGCCGCCAAGCGTGCCGGCGCCGTCACCGCCTCCCAAGAACAGACGTGGTGAACTCGTGCCGCGGGCGTCTCGCCTGTTAGTTGAACAGGCATCTTGCCTGTTCGTGAATTGCAGGAGCGTGCTTCTGCACGCGATGCCGCACAGTCCATCTTCTCCCGCCCATCATCCGGAGCTTGTTGTACCGGCATTGGCTCGCTACACTGCCGCGCAGTCAGGATTCTCAGCAATGGAGAAGCGCCGCGATGATCTCACCGAAAGCTTCTGAAGATCACCACACATGAACTGTATCTCCCAAGACAAGACTGCGAAGGTCGAGTAGCGAACTGAACTCATCATGCACTGGATTGCACCCTCCGAAAAAGACGCCGCCAACGACACTCTGGAGAAACGCCTCTGGGCTGCTGCCGACCAACTCCGCGCCAATAGCGGCCTCACTTCCCAGCAATACTCCCTGCCGGTCCTCGGCCTCATCTTCCTCCGTTTCGCTGAAGTTCGTTTCGACAAACGCCGCGTTGAACTGGAGAAACAAGCCGCCACGTCTCCCTCGACGCGCCGAAGCCTTGGCGTAGGCGGACGCGTAGACGACCCGACGGCGTACCATGCCGAAGGCGTCATCTACCTCTCGGCCAAGGCCCGCTTCGCCACGCTGCTGAATCTCCCCGAAGGCGCGGATGTCGGCAAAGCGGTCAACGACGCGATGGCCGACATCGAGAAGCAGAACCCGCAGCTTGCCGGCGTGCTCCCGCGCACCTATCAGGTCTTCACCAGCACCCTCCTCAAGGAACTGCTCAAGAAAGTCTCCGAGATTCCCGCCACGCTCGCCTACGACGCCTTTGGCCGCGTCTATGAATACTTCCTCGGCGAATTCGCCATGACCGAAGGCCAGCAAGGCGGCGAATTCTACACCCCGTCCAGCATCGTCAGCCTGCTGGTCGAAGTCCTCGCCCCCTTCCACGGGCGCATCCTCGACTTGGCCTGTGGCTCCGGTGGCATGTTCGTCCAGAGCGCCCGCTTCGTCAGCGCGCGACGGAAGAATCCGTCCAGCGAACTTTCCATCCACGGACAGGAGCGCGTCGCTGCCACCGTCAACCTCTGCCGCATGAACCTCGCCGTGCATGGCTTGGAAGGGGAAATCAAGCAGGGCAACGCCTACTACGAAGACCTTCACAACACCGTCGGGCGCTTCGATTTCCTCCTCGATAATCCCCCGTTTAATGTCAACGCCGTGGACAAAGAACGCCTCGCCGCCGAAGTCGGCCCCGGTCGCCGGTACCCCTTCGGCCTGCCGCGCACCGACAACGCGAACTACCTCTGGATTCAACTCTTCTACTCCGCGCTCAACGCCAAAGGCCGCGCCGGCTTCGTCATGGCCAACTCCGCCGCCGACGCCCGGTCGAGCGAACAGGAGATCCGCAAACAACTCATCCAAGCACGCGTGGTCGATGTGATTGTGGCGGTTGGACCAAACATGTTTTACACGGTAACGCTGCCGTGTACGCTTTGGTTTTTCGACAAAGGTAAAGCCACGCGTGCTCCCTCACCCGCCGCTTCGCGTCACCCTCTCCCAGTGGGAGAGGGACGGGGTGAGGGTGGCGCGCCTGACCGGGCAAATACAGTTTTGTTTATTGATGCGCGCCATGTCTACCGGCAGATCGACCGCGCCCACCGCGACTGGACGCCCGCGCAGATCGGATTCCTCGGCAACATTGTGCGGTTGTATCGAGGGGAAGAGTTGGATTTCACATTGGGTGGTGATGAAGCGAAGGCGAAGCTCTTTGAGGTGTTCGCCGCACAACCCTCACCCCAGCCCTCTCCCAACGGGAGAGGGGGACTGCAATACGCGGGACTGGTAGAACGCGCCCGCGAGATGCGAAAGAAACAGACCCCGGCGGAAACCATCCTTTGGGAAACACTGCGCGACCGGCAATTCAACGACCTCAAGTTCCGTCGGCAGCATCAACTCGGTGATTACATCGTGGACTTCTACTGCCACGAACACAGCCTTGTTGTTGAAGCAGACGGCGACATTCACGATACCGGCTACCAAAAGAAGCACGACAAGAAGCGCGACGCTTACTTGAAAAGCGTGGGAATGACCGTGCTCCGCTTCCGCAACGAAGACATTCTGGACAAACTCGAAGCTGTCCTCACCAAGATCGCCGCGCTCCCTTCTCCCAAGCTCGGCGCACCCTCATCCGCCGCTGCGCGTCACCCTCTCCCATTGGGAGAGGGACGGGGTGAGGGTGCTCCAACCACTCCAACCTACCGAGACGTACCGGGACTCTGTCGAGCAGCGACGGTCGTAGAGATAGAACAGCAAGGTTGGAGCTTGAACCCGGGCCGGTATGTCGGCGTCGCGCCCGGCGAGGAAGTCAGCGACGAGGATTTCAAGGAACAACTGGAGGCCCAGAACGAGGAACTGGAAACCTTGAACGCCCAAGCCCGGCAACTCGAAAAGACGATTGCGAAGAATGTCGCAGAGATTCTGGAAACATGAGCGAACCCAATCCACCGCCCAAAGGCCAGATTGTTGTCTATCAAGCTGATGACGGACAACTCAAGATTGATGTCCGGCTGGAAAATGAGACGGCTTGGCTGACGCAACAGCACATGGCCGATTTGTTCCAGACGACCCAGCAGAACATCAGCCTGCATCTTCAGAACATTTACGAGGAGGGCGAACTGCAACGGGAGGCAACTCACAAGGAATTCTTGTTAGTTCGCCACGAGGGGCAACGCGCGGTCAAACGGCTCGTTGATTTCTACAACCTCGACGCCATCATCTCCGTCGGCTACCGCGTCAAAAGCGCCGTCGCCACCCGCTTCCGCATCTGGGCCACGCAGAAACTCCGCGAGTTCATCGTCAAAGGGTTCGTCCTCGACGACGAACGCCTGAAAAATCCCGACCAACCCTTCGATTACTTCGAGGAACTCCTCCGCCGGATTCAAGACATCCGCACCTCCGAGCGGCGGTTCTACCAAAAGATCACCGACATCTACGCCACCAGCATTGATTACGATCCCACCCAGCCGGTCAGCCTCGAATTCTTCCAGACCGTGCAAAACAAAATGCACTGGGCCATCACCGGCCAGACCGCGGCGGAGATCATCCACGCCCGCGCCAACGCCGCCAAGCCGCACATGGGCCTGACCAACTGGCGCGCCGGCAAAGTCCGCAAACAGGATGTCGCCATCGCCAAGAACTACCTCAACGAGCCGGAACTCGCCGCCCTGAACAATCTCGTGGAGCAATACCTCATCTTTGCCGAAGGTCAGGCGCTGCGCCGCGTCTCCATGCACATGCGCGACTGGATCATCAAGCTCAACGGCTTCCTGACCTTGAACGAACGCGCCATCCTGAATCATGCTGGGAAAATCTCCCACGCGCTGGCCCAGGAAGTTGCCGAGGCGGAATACGAAAAGTTCCATCGCCGGCAGATCAAGCAAGCCGACCAAGCCGGTAGCGATTTTGACAAAGCGATCCAACAATTGCCGCCACCACCCAAGCGGAAAAAGAGAAAGAAGAAGTGAAACGTCGCGGAGATTCTGGAGGCGTGAGGATGCGCAGCGCATGGCGAACTGCGAAGCTAGGCGAGTTGGTTTCCTTCAAGACCGGCAAACTTGATTCAAATGCCGCCGTTCCCAACGGCGAATATCCTTTCTTCACCTGCTCGCAGGAAACACTCCGAACCAATACTTACAGCTTCGATACCGAGTGCGTGCTGCTTGCCGGTAACAACGCAAACGGCATTTACCCGCTCAAATACTTTCACGGGAAATTTGATGCCTACCAGCGAACCTACGTCGTAACGCCCCATGACACGGACTTGCTGACGACCAAGTTTCTTTACTACGCGCTCCGGCCAAAGCTTTCGGAGTTGCGAAGCTTCTCGACGGGGGCGGCGACGAAATTTCTGACGATGACGATTCTCAACCAAACTGAAATTGAACTCCCACCGCTTCCGGTGCAGCGGCGGATTGCGGGGATATTGTCGGCCTACGACGAGTTGATGGAGAACAACCGGCGGCGGATTCGGCTGTTGGAGGCGATGGCCCGCGCCCTCTACCGCGAGTGGTTCGTCCGCCCCTGCCAAGCCGGCAACCTCCCGAAAGGCTGGGAGATTGCTCGGCTCGGTGACCATCTCTCGGCGCTCGACACCGGCAAGCGTCCCAAAGGTGGAGCAACCGGGTCTGACGGCGGTGTCCCAAGCATCGGCGCTGAGAATGTCAACGGCATCGGCAACCACGATTACGCAGCCGAGAAATTCGTGCCGCGCGAGTATTTCGATCAGATGCGAAAGGGCATCGTTCAAGACCGCGACGTGGCGCTGTACAAAGACGGCGCTTACATCGGGCGCTCGTCCTATTTCCGCGACGGCTTCCCTCATGCCGAATGCTGCGTGAACGAGCACGTCTTCTTGCTCCGCTCCAACGGCGTGCGCCTTACCCAAAACGCACTCTACCTTTGGATGCGCGAACCGGACAACATTCACGCCATGCGCGCAACCAACTCGAATGCCGCCCAACCCGGCATCAATCAGCAGAGCATGAACGGGCTAGAAATTGTTGTCCCAACGCCAGAGTTCGCCAAACGCTTCGATGAAACCGTCGAGACGATGCTTGCGCAAATCATCAACTTGGCAAAACGAAACCAGAACCTCCGCCGGACGCGCGACCTGCTGCTGCCGCGTCTGCTGTCGGGGCAGGTGAAACTCGGAAAGGATGAGGGCTGAGGGATGAAGGATGAAGAAGCGCAGCGGGTGGGTTTAATTAAGTGGCTGGCGGTCGTCCGCTGTAAGTATTTGGTTTCATGCAGGTTCTTATTTAAGTAGAAAACGACAGAATGAGCACCGAAGGCCAAACGTTTGATCAGAAGTCGCTCCGGTACGCGCTCGGCAAGCACGAGGACGCGGACGGTTTGGCGTGTGATTGTGTTGGTTTCGCCAACGCGGTGGGTGGCGCGATTCTGCTGGGCATCGAGGATGGTCAGGACGAACCGCCGGCGGGTCAGCGTGTGGCGGATGATTTCCCCGACCGGCTGCGAAAGCGCCTCGCCCAGATCACCGTCAACGTGGGCGTTACCGTGCGCAAAGTCACCGCCAAGAACGGCGGTGAGTTCGTGGAGATTCAGGTGTTCCGCAATGAGCAGAGCATCGCGGCCACGTCGGATGGCCGATATTTTATCCGGGTGTCGGACGAGACGCGGCGGTTGTTGCCGGATGATTTGGGCCGGTTGATGGGAGAGAAAAATTCGTTTGTGTGGGAATTGCAGACGACCCGGCGCGTACCGGCGCACGGTTACGACGAAGCGAAACTTGTGGATTTCGTCAAGCGGGTGCGAGCGTCGGACCGGGTGTCGGATTTTGTGAAGGGCAAGGCGGATGAGGAGTTGCTGGAGCACTACCTGTTTGTGCGGACAGGGCTGTTAACGAATTTGGGTATTCTGTGGTTGGGCCGGCGCGAAGACCGGGCGGCGCTCCTTTACGCGCCAGAAATCCAGTGCATCAAATACGACGAGCGCGGGCGCAAGGTGCGCAAACAGGTCTGGAACGATTACAGCCTGAATCCGCTGGAGTTGATCGAGGCGGTCTGGCGCGAAGTACCGGACTGGAAGGAATTCTACGAGTTGCCGGATGGATTGTTCCGCAAGTCCGTGCCGCATTACGACGAGGTGCTTGTGCGCGAGTTGCTGGCGAACGCGCTGGCGCACCGGCCGTACACGCAGCGGGGTGATATTTTCCTGAATCTGCATCCCGACCGGCTGGAGGTTCACAATCCCGGCTTGCTGCCCATCGGCGTGACGCCCCGCAACATTCTGCACGCGACGAGCAAACGGAATCCGCATTTGGCGAAGGTGTTTTATGATTTGAAGCTGATGGAGGGCGAAGGCAGTGGGTTTGACCGGATGTATGAAGTGCTGCTGACGAGCGGACGACCCATCCCGGAAGTGCAGCAGGGCGATGACCGTGTCGTTGTCACGGTGCGAAAGCAAATTCCGCGTTCGATCATCGTCGATTTCATGGCAAAGGCGGACCAGACGTTGGCGCTCAGCCAGAAGGAACTGATTACGCTCGGCTTACTGGCGCAACACGAGGCATTGACGGCGATTGAATTGGTGAAGGCGTTGGAGTTGTCGCGCGCGGAAGACCTGAAACATTGGATTGGCCGGCTGAAGGATTTGGGTGTCGTGAACTCGCGCGGAAAAACGAAGGCGACGGAGTATTTCATCGAGCCGCAGGTCTTGCGGACGCTGGAATTTCACGGCGAGACGACGTTGAAGGGCATTGAGCGGCATCGGCTGCGCGAACTGATTCTGCGGGACTTGGAGATTTACCGGAAGGCGAGCATCAGCGAGATCCACAAGCGGATCGGGAAGGAGATCCCCCGGCGGAAGCTGCGGCAGGAATTGCGCGAACTGGTGGCAGCCAATGAGATTGGCAAGGACGGCAACACGCGCGCCGCCGTTTATCTTTGGACAAAATGACCTCGAATCAAACCAGCTTTGTCAAAAGCCGCCCCTGTCAAATGCGGGTGGAGCGTCGCGAGAGCCTGATTTTCAAGGGGTTGGCATTTGACCGCAGACGGGCGAATCAACCAGTTTCTTCTGGACCAATCGTTTGACCGACACTTGACCAACGAATGCCTGCCCACGCCTACACCGAAGACCAGCTTGTCGAGCAGCCCGCCATCGGGTTGTTCGCGGAGCAATCGACTACGCCGAACCCTCACCCCATCCCACTCCCACGAGGAGAGGGGGCAAACTGGCAAACGGTGTCGGCTGTCCACAACTTCCGTCGGACGCGCGATCCCGCACCAGCGGGACTGCCGCGTTTGCTGTCGGGGCAGGTGGATTTGAATACGAATTGAAACCATGAACACCCTCCGTCAACTCGCCGCTGAACCGCCCACGTTGCCCACGCGCACAGCCTGGTATCTCGCCGACCTCGGCGAGGCACGCGGCAAACAGGAACTGTTCACCCGCCAGTCTCCGCAAAAACTGAAACTGCTCCGCGAACACGCGCTCATCGAAAGAGCCGTTTCTTCCAACCGCATCGAAGGCGTCGAGGTGGACAAGTCGCGCATCGGCACGTTGATGTTCGGCAAACCCACGCTCCGCGACCGCGACGAGGAGGAAGTGCGCGGCTATCGTGACGCGTTGAAACTCATTCACGAGCGCGGCGCGAAACTTCCCATCTCCGAAGCCACCATCAAGAAGCTCCACAAACTGTGTCGCGGCGAAATCTGGGATGCCGGCGCTTACAAGGAAAAGGACGTGGACATCATCCAAACCTACGCCGATGGCCGCAGCCGCGTCCGTTTCAAAACCGTCCCGGCAAAGCAAACACCCAAGGCGATGGCGGAGATGGTCGAACTCTGGCAGCGCGGGGTGCAGGAAAAATGGGTTCACCCGCTCGTGCTGGCCGCCGCGTTGAACCTCGACTTCCTTTGCATCCATCCATTTCGCGACGGCAATGGCCGCGCGTCGCGCCTGCTGTTTCTCCTCGCGTGCTACCACTGCGGTATCGAAGCCGGGCGCTACATCAGCCTCGAACGCATCATCGAAGACAACAAGGAGCGTTACTACGAAGTCCTTGAACAAAGCTCTGTCCGCTGGCACGAAGGCAAACACGACCCGTGGCCGACGTTGAATTTCCTGCTCTTCATCCTGACGCAGGCGTGCAAGGAATTCGAACAGCGCGTCGGGCAACTCAAGTCACCACGAGGCGAAAAAACCGAAGCGGTTCTTGCGGCAGTTGAACGCCAAATTAGCACCTTCCGCGTCGCTGACTTGCAGGCCGGATGTCCCGGGGTCGGTTTGGATTTGATCCGCCAGATCCTGGCACGGCTGCAAAAGGAAAAGAAAATCAAGTCTCTCGGCACGGGCCGAGGCGCAAAATGGGAGAAAATCACAAACTAGGTATTACCTCGGAAACTAGGTATTAAACTACGTATTGAGAAAGAGGGTATTAACTCGTGAATGAAGGTAGTAATGAGGGTAGCAACGCAAAACCGATAGCGGACAAAACTCGCTGCCGTCCATGAGCGCCCACGCCTACACCGAAGACCAGCTTGTTGAGCAGCCCGCTATCGGGTTGTTCGCGGAGCTTGGCTGGCAAACGGTGTCGGCCTTGGAGGAAATCTTCGGCCCACCCGGTACGCTGGCGCGTGAGACTCCCGGCGAGGTGGTGCTCGAATCCCGGTTGCGCGCGGCGTTGGCGAAGTTGAATCCGAACTTGCCGGCGGAAGCGTTCGACGCGGCGGTGGTGGAGTTGACCCGCGACCGGTCCGCCATGAGTCCGGCGGCGGCGAACAGGGACATTTACCGACTCTTGAAAGACGGTGTTAAGGTCGAGTCGGCAAATGTCCCCCTCACCCGAACCCTCTCCCAAGGGGAGAGGGCCTCGCATCATCGAGGCGGATTTGACCGGTCAGGCCTGGTCAAGCAGGCACGGGAGCTTCGGCAACGGCAGACACCAGCAGAAGACGTGATGTGGGCGATTCTGCGTGACCGGCGGTTTATGGGGTTGAAGTTCCGCCGGCAGCATCAAATGGGCGATTACATCGCCGACTTCTACTGTGACGAAGCCAAGCTCGTCGTCGAGTTGGATGGCTCGATCCACGAGAAACAGGCGAAACGTCAACACGACGCGAAACGCGATCAGTTTCTTCGAGGGCTTGGCCTGACGGTTGTTTACATCCAGAACGAGACGGTTCTGGACGATCCCGATGCTGCATTCGGCGCGATTCAAGCCGCTCTTCCCTCTACCACTGGGAGAGGGACAGAGGGTGAGGGAGAAGGCATTGTTCGAGTCAAGGTCATCGACTGGGATAATCCCGCGAACAATGACTTCTTGTTGGTCAGCCAGATGACCGTGACCGGGCCGCTCTACACCTGCCGACCGGATTTGATTGGGTTTGTCAACGGCCTGCCACTGGTGGTGATCGAGTTGAAGAAGCCCGGCGTGCCCGCCCGGCAGGCGTTCGACGAGAATCTCACCAGCTACAAGCACGCGCAGAACGGCATCCCGGCGTTGTTCTGGTATAACGCGCTGCTCATCGCGTCGAATGGCACAGAGAGCCGGGTCGGATCGCTCACGGCGGATTGGGAGCGGTGTTTCGAGTGGAAACGCATCGAGCGCGAGGATGAGCCGCGCCGGGTGTCGCTCGAAACCATGTTGCGCGGCACATGCGAGCCGTCGCGTCTCCTGGACCTCGTGGAGAATTTCACACTGTTCTCCGAACTCAAGGCCGGGCTGGTGAAGATCATCGCGCAGAACCATCAGTTCCTCGGCGTAAACAATGCCATCGGCGCGATGCTCAAGGCGCGGCAGGCGGGGCACGGTCGGGGCGGTGTGTTTTGGCAGACGCAGGGCAGCGGCAAGAGTCTGGCGATGGTGTTCTTCGCGCAGAAGGTGTTGCGGAAGGTGCAAGGCAACTGGTCGTTCGTGGTCGTGACCGACCGCGTGGAACTGGACGATCAGATTGCGCGGACGTTCGCCGCATGTGGCGCGGTGAGCGATGCGAACGTGTGCCATGCAAGCAGTGGCGCGCACTTGAAGGAGTTGCTGGCCGGCAACAATCGTTACGTCTTCACGCTCATCCACAAGTTTCAGCCCGCCCGAACGCGGACTAAAACACCCTCACCCGACGCTTCGCGCCACCCTCTCCCAGTGGGAGAGGGACGGGGTGAGGGTGACATCATGCCGGTCCTCTGTGACCGTCGTGATGTCATAGTGATGACCGACGAGGCGCACCGGAGCCAATACGACACGCTGGCGGTGAACATGCGGAGCGCGTTGCCGAACGCGATGTTCCTCGCCTTTACCGGCACGCCGTTGATCGCGGGCGAGGAACGGACGAAGGAAGTGTTCGGCGATTACGTTTCCATCTACGACTTCCAGCAATCGGTCGAGGACGGCGCGACGGTGCCGCTCTACTACGAGAACCGCACGCCGGAGTTGCAGCTCGTGAACCCGGACTTGAACGAGGACATTTACCAGCTCATCGAGGATGCCGGGTTGAGCGAGGAGGCGGAGGCGAAGTTGCAGAAGGAACTTGGCCGGCAATACCACATCCTCACGCGGGACGACCGGCTGGAGACGGTGGCGAATGACATCGTGGCCCATTTCCTCGGACGCGGTTTCGTCGGCAAGGCGATGGTGGTGTCCATCGACAAGGCAACCGCGCTCAAGGTGCACGACAAGGTGCGGAAGCATTGGCAGGGGGAGCTTGTCCGCGTGCGCAAGGAACTCGCCCGCTACAACCTCCCGGCAGCGGAGAAACCCGCGCTGGAGCAGCGGTTGAACGTGCTCCAGACGACCGACATGGCGCTCATCGTGTCGCCCGGCCAGAACGAGATCGAGCAGATGAAGGCGCAGGGCCTCGACATCGTGCCGCACCGGAAGCGGATGAATGACGAAGAACTGGACGAGAAGTTCAAAGACCCGAAAGACCCGCTCCGTCTGGTGTTCCTGTGCGCCATGTGGCTGACCGGCTTCGACGCGCCGAGTTGTTCCACGGTGTATCTCGACAAGCCAATGCGCAATCACACGCTCATGCAGACAATCGCCCGGGCCAACCGCGTGTTCCCCGGCAAGCACAGCGGCGTGATCGTGGACTACGCAAACGTGTTCACCTCGCTCGAAAAGGCGCTTGCCATCTACGGCCAAGGCAAAGGCGGCGTGTCACCGGTCCGCGACAAGCAGAAGTTGGTGGAGGAACTGCGCAAGGCAATCGACACCGCAACGATCTACTGCGCGAACAAAGGCGTGACACTGGCCGCCATCGAACAGTTGCCGGCAGGCGACATGCGGCGACTACAGCGGATTGACGATGCGGTGAACGCGCTCATTGCCCCCGACAAAGTCCGCAAGGAGTTCCTCGCTCACGAGCGACTGGCGATCACCCTTTACAACGCCGTGAAGCCCGACCCGTGCGTCGTCGAATTCACACCCCGCGCCTACAGTCTCGCCGCCATCGGCGACGCCATCCGCGCCAAACTCAATCCGAATCCTGCCGACATTTCCGCCGTCATGGTCAAAGTCGCGGAGAAGCTTGACGATTCGATTACCGGCATGGACATGCCCGCGAAGCCCGCGCCGCTCATAGATTTGTCGAAGATCAACTTCGCGGCGTTGCGTGACCGGTTCAAGGAATCGAAGCACAAGAACACCGACTTGGAACAACTCAAAGCGGCCATCCGCGCCCAACTCGACAAATTGATCCGGTTGAACCGGAGCCGCGCCGATTATCTGGCGAAGTTCGAGGAATTGATCGAGAGCTACAATAATGGCAGCCGGAACATTGAGCAGATTCTCGAAGACCTCCTGCAATTCGCCGGCAGCCTGTCCGCCGAGCAAGAGCGCCACGTCCGCGAGCACTTGAGCGAAGAGGAGTTGACGGTTTTCGACATCCTGACGCGACCCGGCCCCGACCTCTCCCCCGAAGAACGCGAAGAAGTGAAGAAGGTCGCCCGGCAGGTGTTGGATCGGCTCAAGACGTTGCTCGCCCTCGACTGGCGACGCCAAACCCAAGCCCGTGCCCAGGTGCGGTTGGCGATCGAGGACGCATTGGACACCGGCCTGCCCAAAGCTTACTCGCCCGAACTTTACCAAGGAAAATGTTCCGCTCTCTTCGAGCACGTCTTCGAGAGCTACCAAGGCGAGGGCAACAGCATCTATTCCACCGCCGCCTGATCATCTCCCGCGGTAGAATCCGCAGTTTCGCTGGCGTTGGTTTCGGCTAACGACGCTTTCAGGATGGCGGAAAACAGCAAGGCTGCGTTTGCCTTCTGCTGACGGCGTCTGCGCTTCGCTACGGCTAGCCGCAGCACTCAAAAATCAGGCAATCCCATGCCGGAGTTTTGCCGCGCGGACGGTGTTGTGCATCAGCATCGCAATCGTCATCGGGCCGACGCCGCCGGGGACCGGCGTGATCAACGAGGCATTCTGACTTACCGTCTCGAAATCCACGTCGCCCACCAGCTTGCCACGCTCTGAGAGTGGTGAGCCGTCGATACGATTGATCCCGACGTCAATGACGACGGCACCTTGACCGACCATGTCGGCGTTCACGAACTTTGGTCGGCCAATGGCGGCAATCAGGATGTCGGCGGACCGGCACAGCTCCGATAAGTTGCGGCTCCGGGAATGACAAACCGTGACGGTGGCGTTGACGTTCTTTTGGGACAGAATCAGTGAGACTGGCCGGCCGACGATCCGACTGCGGCCGAGGACGACGACGTGCGTGCCTTCCAGCTTCACGCCACTGCGGATGAGAAGTTGATGAATGCCGGCGGGCGTGCAGGGAACGAGCCCGGTCTCGTCGCCGAGCGCGAGCTTGCCGACGTTAAGCGGATGGAAACCGTCCACGTCTTTCGTCGGGTCGATCTCGGCGAAGATGACACTCTCGTCGATGTGTGCCGGTAAGGGCGACTGGACGAGAATGCCGTGAACGGCACGGTCGAAGTTCAGGTCGGTGATTTTCGCGAGCAGTTCGCCTTGCGTCGTCTTGGCCGGCAAGTTGACGCGGATGGAATGGATGCCAAGCCGGGCGCACATCTTGTCCTTCGAGGCGACATACGCGGCGCTGGCGGAGTTTTCGCCGACGAGGATAACGGCGAGCGCGGGTGTTAGATTGTGTTGGGACTTGAGGCGAGCGATCTCGGCGGTGGTCTCCGCGTGGATCTGCTCGGCGATGGCTTTGCCGTCAATGATCTTCGCCATGACTGTACCAGCGCTCTGTGAGCGCCGATTGTTTCTCGTCTACGGCGGTCACGCTCGCCAGAGGCCGAGGGGCCAGGGGCGGCAAACCGCCGCTACAATTACCACACCATGTCCACACGTTCGACGGCGATGGTCGGATAACGCTCGTCGCGTTTCCATCGTTGGTTTCCGACGACGCGGACGTGCTTACCGTCATAGCGGGCGAGGTCCATTTGCGGGGCATCGAGATAGGCGATGATGTAGTCGCGGCCGCCGACGTTGGGCGTCAGCAACGCATACGAGCCAGGCGCTTTGGTGTCCTTGGCGCCGGCCAGGTAGCCGTCCTTGACGACGTAATGTGTTTCAGTTTCTGTACTCGTCTCCACCGGCCCAAGCGGCGCAAAGACAACCGGCGGTAAACTGACCGGCGGAGTGACGATTTCGCTGGTCTGAATCGGCGCGGGCGTCGGCGTCGGAACGGCGATCTCCACGAACTCGGCCGCGATCCAACCGGCGCAGTGCGCGGTCGGCTTGATCTGCGTCCACTCGCCTTTGGCTTCGACGACTTCGACCTTCTCGCCTTTGGCCAGCTTGCCGATATCCCGGAAGTTCGTGCCGGGGCCGCAGCGCACGTTGATCGCGTCTGCGGTCGCCGCGCCGTCTTGGACGTACTTGCTGGCGACGTAACACTTGGCGGATGACGGCAGGGTGACGCGCAGCCAGTCGCCCTTCCGGTCGAGTACTTCGACGGCGTCACCTTTGTTGACTTGCGCAACGAGTTCGGAATTCTTGTCGGCGCGGGCGCGCACGTTCACTCTGTCCTTCAGCACTGTTGCGTGGCCGCTGGTAATGACGGGCGCTTGGGCAACGACGGCAACATCGGCGCGGGTCAAGCCGGCCAAAGCCAGGCTAATCGCGCATGAGAGTGCGAACTTCTTCATCGGTCAAATACCTCCATTGTCCTTGTTTCAACTGCCCCAACTCAATCGAACCGATCGCCAGCCGGGTCAGCCGTGTGACCGGATGCCCAACCGCTGCCAGCATCCGGCGAATCTGGCGCTTCTTGCCTTCCCGGATCACCAACTGCAACGTCGTCATCCCCGTCACCTTCTCGGCGCGCAACAACTCGCCGTCACTGCGGACTCCCGCCAGCAACCGGGCGCGGTCGGCGCCTGTGAGTGCGCGTTCAACTTCGACCGCGTAAATCTTCGGCATCTTGTAGCGTGGATGCGTGAGCCGCAAGCTAAAAGTGCCGTCGTTGGTCAGGAACAGCAGTCCTTCGGTATCATAGTCCAACCGGCCCACGGTGAACAATCGCGGCAAGGACACCGGCAAGAGATCGTGCACGCATTTACGACCGTGGGTGTCGCGGCTGGTGCAGAGCACACCCGGCGGCTTGTTCAACGCGATATAGACTTTGCGCTCGATGGCCAGAGGCTGACCGGCAACCATAATTCGGTCATGACCGGGATCAATCTTTGTGCCGAGCGTGGTGGCCGGCTGGCCGTTGACGGAAACCTTGCCCTGCTGGATGAGTGTCTCACAGTATCGCCGGGAACCCAGACCGGCTTCGGCGAGAAATTTCTGGAGACGGACGAGCACTACTCCGGCTTGGTCTTCGGGAGGCCAAACACGCGCTGGCCATCTTTCCAACGGCCGTGTTTCTTGAGGATTTCGACGCGCTCGAACCGTTTGAGGACGTTGCGTTTCGCCTGGATTTTACTGCTGCCTTTGAGACTGCGGTGTTGTGACATGGGGTTTGCCTGTTTGAGCTTCTCGATTTTCGATTTCGCTTCCTTCTCGAACTCGTAATTCTTACCAGAGGCGAGGTACTCTTCAAAGCTATTTATCGAGTGCTATGGAAGAAGGACGTCGCCCAGTGAGCTTGATCTATATGCGACTACCCTTTCCTCCGGTCCAAAAACCACGATCAAATCATCGTTCTTTCCCGTCGTCTCGTTAAAAACGAGCGATCTGTAAACCCATCTATGAAGCTTATCTTCAAAGTAGTCCTCATCGGGGCGTCCGAATTTCTGCATCACTTCACCCTTAGTCTTGCCTTTGAGGATGGGACCGAATTCGTATACATTTGGTCTAATGCCAGCGCGCGCTACCGCTTGAGTATCGATTTGCTTGCACAAAGTGAAGTAATCCAAGAACGCCTTCCTTGCTACGCTCGGACTTGTTTTTTCGAAGAGCAAGAATAGCTTGTAGTAAACGATCGTGTAATCTTTCCGCAGTTCGAGCGCCTTCCGGTACGATTCCGCCGCCTTGTCGCGGTCACCTTGTTGAAGGTACGCGTCGCCGAGGCCGCTGTACGCCGGCGCATACTTTGGATCTTTCTCCAGCGCCTTCCGGTAGGCCGCGATGGCGAGCCCGTGTTCTTTCTCAGTCAGATAGATATCGCCCAGGGCGTTGTTGTAATAGGCCACGGTCGGATCGGTATCGAGTGCCTTCTGCATGAGAAGCTTCGCGTCCTTGAGCCGGCCGCGGGCGAGATACAGACTGCCAAGGCTGAAATAGGCGTCGCCATTATGCCGACCGGCTTTCTCTTCCAAATTCACGAATGTCTCCAAATGCTTCTGCGCGTCGTCGAGCTTGCCCTGTTCTTTGAGCAGGACGCCGAGGTTGTGGTGGGCAAGTCCGAAGTCCGGGTTGATCGCGAGGGCTTTCTCGTACGCGGCCTTCGCTTCGATCTTCCGGTCACTCTCGTCATACCGGACGCCGAGTTGCGTCCAGACATCGGCATCGTTCGGGCGGATCTCGAGGTAACGCTCGTAGTGCTGCACGGCTTCATCGTTCTGGCCGAGCTTCTCGCAGACGACTGCCAGATTGTAGAGCGCATCGACATGGCGCGGGAAAATCTTCAACGCCTTGAGGTACTCGGACTTGGCGCGCGGCAGCGAATTGTTCTGCACGAATTGATTGGCACGCTCAACGAACCTATTTGCTTCCGCGACACTACGCTTGTCCGCATCGGTCAACTCGCCCGCGACCGCGGATGCCACAAGGCACAGCCAGATCATGCTTCGTATCATTTGTCTCCCAGTTTTTCCAACGCGTGTTTTGCGCTTTGGACGGTCGCGCTCGCGGGGAATTCGGCCACGAGTTTCTGCAGCGTCGTTCGTCCTTTGTCCTTCTGCCCGGTCGCGAGTTGGCTGAGCCCAAGGCAATACAGCGCCTTGTCGCGGTCCTTGAACTGAGGCCACTGCGCCAGCAACCGCTCCATGCAATACGCCGACTGCGCGTGCTGCCCACGTTTGCCGAGCGCGAAGCCGAGAGCAAACATCGCGTTGTCGGTGTAGCCGTACCGGTTGCCATCGTCCGCGTTGATGACGTTGCGCAAATGCGGCTCGGCGAGGTCTTCCCGTCCTTCTTCGAGGTAAGTCTCCGCCACTTTCCAATTCGCCGCCACATCGTCGGCGTCCTGCAACGCCTGCCGGCGCGCCTGCAAGAACGTCATCTTTCCACGACGGGTCTCGGCGAGTTTCGCAAGCAGTTTTTCCTTCTCCATCAATCCGGGCGCGCGCGACATTTCGTTATCCCGGTCATCCAAGATCAGAATCGTCGGCGCGCCACGAACGTCGTGCTTACGCGCTTCGTCGGGACCGATCCGGACACAGACAAACTCCTGGGCGGCGTCGACGACCGATTTGTCGGCGAACACGCCGTCTTCGTATTGCTGCGAGAGCGTCTCGCCGCGCAAACCGAAGTAGGCCAGTACCGGTTTCTTCAACTCGCGCGCCTTCTTCAATGCCTCCGGCAACGACCGCAGCCAGACGATGCTCGACTGCAATCTTGTCGCGGCTTCGGTCGCGGCTTCCCGGACTTCTTCGTCGGCATCGTTCGTCGAAGCTTCCTGCAACCACGGAATGGCCTCCGGCCGGGCCGCTTGACCGAGTGCAACGGCGGCCGACCATCGCACAGTCGAGTTATCATCCTTCAATCGTGCGTGGACGCGCCCCACGTCCTCGGGGGCATCGCTGACCTGCAGCAGTCCGACCACTGCCATCTGCCGGCGCTCGGGGCTGTCGGAAGCGAGCATGTCGCGGAACAGCCTCTCGGCGCGCGCGCCGCCGATTTGGGCGATGCGCTCGGCCGCTTCGGCGCGCGTCTCTTCGTTGGTGCTGCTGAGCTGCTTCGCCCAATCGTCAAAGACATCGGCCCGGCATGGCAGCGTCGCCAACGCCAACATCACAACAGAGCGGCGAATCCATTGGAGATACCGGCGTTCCCCGGCCGCGATGGGCGTGAAGATGATTTCGGGCGTGTCATAGCTGTGGTGAGTTTGGATGGTTTGGGTCACGGCTTTCACGTTGTGGCCGGTGGTCTTGATCATTAGGAGGCATTCCCGGGATTGCTGAAGTTTGGCACGCCACCAGTAATGAGACTCGATCCCGCCAAGAATGTTCACACAGGCGGCGAGTTTGCCCGTGAGAATCGCGCGCGCTAGGTTCCGGGCTTCGGCCCGCGAGGAGCAGGTGACAAAACCGACGACGTAGTTCATTGGAGAATCTCGATCAAATCGGTTAACCGGCGGACATGGTACTGTGCGTCCTTTGCCCAATCCGGCATCTCTCCACCGTTCAGTAGAATTGCACAGGGGATGCCGGCGTTCTTGGCACAGAGCACGTCCCATTTGTAGTCGCCCACCATGAGGACTTCCCGGCGTTTCAACTTCCAGCGTTTGGCAATCTGCCAGATTGGCTCGGGTGCCGGTTTGTGCGGGCCGTCTTCCCGGCTGACGGTGATGTTGAACGTCAGTTTGAGTTTGCGGCAAACGCCGTCGAGAGATTTGCGCGAATTGCGCGTCAACAGAGCCGTTGGGATTTTCTTACGGGCGAGATAGCTCAGCAACGTCCGCGCCCCGCGATTGAGTTTCGCGTCCCGCACGCCGGCGTCCTCGAAGCGCAAAAGAATGCGGTGGATGCGCCCGTGCTCGACGCCGGTGGCATAGCGGAGGTAGTCGAGCATGTCCACATCGCCAATGCCGGCCTCCGCCTTGATCTTGGCAAAGTCGAAGTACGGCACGGTGATCGTGCCGTCCATGTCGAAGATGACGCCGCGTATGGCCATACAATGCGCGGCAGTTAACTCAAACCGGCCGGGAAAATCAATTCACTTCGCGGCTTCGCGCATCCGCACCGGCGAGGACGGAAGCCGATCGAGTATCGGGCTGCCACCGTCGTCGAGCCTCCCGAAGGCGAGGGTGCCGGTCGGACATTCCTGCACGCAAGCCGAGCACCGTACGCACTCGGGGTCTTGCATCGCCATCCCTTTGTTCGCGAAGTTCATAATGTCGATGCCCTGGTGGCAGACGGATGTGCAGACGTTGCAAGAGATACACTTCGATTTTTCCGAGAAGATGCGGAACCGGGAGAACCGCGCGTAGATGTGCATCAGCGCCGCCAGCGGACAGGCGAATCGGCACCAGACCCGGCCACTGAACCAGAAATACATGCCGACCCCAATCAATCCACCCAGCAGGATGTCCACCGACCAGCCGTAGTTCAGAAACGGGATACCTTCAAACAGCGCGTGGTACGCGCGCGTCACCCACGATCCCGGGCCGAGCAACCAGCCGCCGATTCGCAACGCAAGAATCACCAACGCAAACGCGAGCGCGGCTTGACCGACCATGTTCATGCGATTCCAGAGTGGCCCGTGCGGCATTTTGGTGCGGTGTTTGTCGCCGAGCGTTTCGGCCAGTGCGCCGCAGGAGCACAGCCAACCGCAATACGCGCCCTTGCCCCAGCGCCAGATGATCAGCGGGATGATGACGAAGGTCTGTGCGAAGCAAATCCCCAACCACAGCCACATCGGGCGATCGGTGAAGACGTTGTACACGTTAAGCGGGAACGCGAGGACGAATCCATAGGCGCGCCAGTACGCGCGTTCATGGCCGATGCCGTCGTAGCGCTCGAAGAGATTGTCGGCCAGCCACTGCAGCGCGCCGCCGTGGCTGAACCACCCGTTGCGCCCCATCCACGGCAGGATGATCTCCGGCAGGAGGAATAGCGGGATGCACTGGATGCCCATCAGCGTGATCGTCTGCAATGTCACGTAGGGAGTGCGCCGCCGTTTGATGCGGCGAATCCCAAACACGACGACGCACGTGCAGTACGCCAAGGTGTAGTAGAACGACGGTTTCGCCATCGAATCCTTAAGCGTGTACAGCAGACTGGCTTCGCGCTGGGACGCCGCGCTGAGTCGGTCGAAGAGGGGCGGCAGGTTGTAGGGAAACCAACCGTGTTGACTGAACGTCTGTTGGATCGCCAGCTCCTGCGGATGATCGCTCTTGAAATGGTAGAAGAACACGCAGAAGGCGAAGAACAGGACGAAGCTCACCCACGTCTTCACATTCCACTCGCCGCGAATCGCAATGCGGGAGCGCCGGAAGAAAACCAGCGGCGCCTCCCGGCCGATCATCACAAACACGACATCGTTCTTGAGCGTTCCGTCGTCGATGACTACCGCGTCCTGCCGGATCTCCTTCACCTTCGACGCCATCATCAGCCGCAGAGAGCCCGGCGCGTGCTTGCCCGCCATGCCGGCATCCATTGCCGTCGTCACGCGTTCGCTCGTCGGCTCCTCGACACCGGTATCGGCCATCGGATCCTGTTGCAGCATCTGAATCTTCTCGATGTTTCCCGGCTTCGGACGCGAGAACTCCTTGTTCCGGTAACTCAACGTCACGTGCGCCCCGCATACCGCCAGCGCAATTGCCGTCTCTAACGCCGAATCGCCGCCGCCGACCACCAACGCATTCTTACCAGCATATTCTTTCGGGTCGTAGAGCCGGTTGTACACCTTGTCGAGGTTCTCGCCCGGTACACCGAGCTTGCGATAATTGCCGCTGCGTCCGATCGCAATGATGACACGTTTGGCGCGGGTTGCCGGCTTGTCCTTGCCGACCTGCAGCAACACTTCATTGCCTTTGCTCTCGACGCGTTCGATGCGCAACGGCGTTGGCTCAATCCCGGCCGCCGCGCGTTGCGCTTCGAGTTCATCGAGCAACGCTTCTTTGACGTTCGCCTTGAACTGCATCTGCCCGGCAGGAGTCATCTCGGTCGGGTACGTGTAAATCGGCTTGGCCTTGGGGAAATTGACGATGGTCGAGAACGGTTGCACCGCCTCGAACACCTCGAACTTCAGCCCGGCCTTCTTTGCCTCAAGCGCCGCAGAGATACCGGACACACCGCCGCCGATGATGGCGAGGTCGAGCGTGTCACCGCCCGGCTTGAAGTCCGGCTCCTTCAGAATCGCCTGCACCGCGCGCGCCCCGGTATCCGCGGAAAATTTCAGCAACGGGATGCCGGTTAAATCACCGACAATCCGCACTCCCAGTGCATTGGTCGCGCCGTCGGCGCCGGTGACGGGAAGTTTTTCCACGACGCCCGCCGGCCAGCGTGTGTGCAGCCAATGGACGTACCGGGCGATTGGGTTTCCCATGCCCATTTCGATTCGCATCCTACGCCAAAAGTTTCATAGAATCCATCCCGTGGAACGAATTCTCGAGCCGGAGTTGATGACCGAGAGCGAACAAGCTCGCGCCTACGCCGCGGCCAACTTCGAAGAAGCTCATAGCCGGTATCCCCTGCTCTTCCGTGAGAACTTCCCGAACTGTCCGCCCACCGGCCACGCGCTCGACCTCGGCTGCGGTCCCGGCGACGTGACGCGCCGGTTCGCTCGCGCCTTGCGTAGGTTGGCACTTCGATGCGGTGGATGGTTCGCCGGCGATGATGACCGAAGCCCGCAAGATGCCGAATGAACGCGTTCACTATATCGAAGGCCTCATTCCCGGCACGCCAATCCAGCGCGTCCGGTATGACTTGGTGATGTCGAGCAACCTGCTGCATCATCTTCACGACCCGGCAGTGCTTTGGGCAACCATACGGCAATGCGTCAACGGGATGGTGTTTGTCGTGGACTTGCGTCGTCCCGAGAGCCGGGACGTCGCGCAACACTTGGTGGAGCGAACGCGAAAGACGAAACGGAAACTCTTCGCCTCGATTTCTACAACTCGTTGCTCGCCGCGTTCACCACCACGGAGGTTAAGCACCCATTGCAGGAAGCCGGCATGGCTCAGATCACGGTACGAGAGATTTCGGACCAGCATTTATTGGTCGCCGGCTTTCAAATTGCTCCTAGCAGTCTATAATTGATCATGGCCTCACCGAAATACGACGTCGTCATCGTCGGTGCTGGACCCGCTGGCATCGCGGCCGCCATTACGCTGGCCAAGGCGCAAATCCCGGTACTGGTAATCGAAGGCGGCGTCTTTCCGGGCGCAGAGAACTGGTCGGGAGCTGTTTACTTCGCCGAAAACCTTGCCCACCCCGATGTGCTCGGCGAACAAGCCGTCCGCGATTCCGCCTACGAACGCCCGGTCACCAAGCGGGGTGCATATATCTATAATGGCCACTCGATGGTCGGCCTGTCCTACCGGAATCCCGACACCTTCCGGCATTGCTACACCGTGTTGCGTCCGACCTACGACCATTACCTCGCCGAACTCGCCAAATCTTTCGGCGCAACCATCCTCACCGAAACCGCTGTCGACGGTTTGTTGCGCGACGAACACGGTGCAATCATCGGTGTCCATACCGACCGCGGCTCGATCTACGCCGATGTCGTTTTCCTCGCCGAAGGCGACGCGTCGCATCTTGTCACGAAGGAAGGCTACGAACGTTGCCAAGGTGATCCGCACTTTCTCCAGGGCATCGCCGAAGTCATCGAACTTGCGCCTGACGAAATTGAGCGACACTTCAAACTCCCGCGTGGCGAAGGCGCGGCGTTCGAGATCATTCTGCGCAACGGCTCGATCCGCAACCGGCCCGCCCAACTCAACATGGGCGGCTTCATCTACACGAATACCGCGAGTGTCTCGCTCGGTCTCGTACTGCCGCTCGACAACCTCGCCCGCGAATTCAGCGGCGACCACAACCGGCTGATGGAATGGTTCAAGTCGTTGCCGGAAGTCCGTCGTTGGGCCGGCAAGGGTCGCTCCGTCGCCTATGGCGCGAAAATCATTCGCGGCGGCGGCTACCGGGATCTTCCGCAACTTGTAGACAACGGCCTCGCTCTCGGTGGCGCGTGCACCGGCATCGGCCTCGACTTCCCTTACCCGAATTTTACCGGCCCCGCCACCGCGATGGGCCGGCTCTTTGCCAATGCCGTGAAAGAAATCCGCGCCACCGACCGGAACTTCTCACGGCTGCGCCTCGAAGAACTCTACGAACGGCCACTCCGGCAGACGCATTACTTCAAGAACATCGAGTTTCTGGAAAAATGGCCGCACTACGTCGAGCACACGCGTGTCTTCTTCGGTCGCGCCGCCGATCTCGCCTGCGGCTCGCTCTACATCACCGGTCACCCTGAGTTGCATGCCGGCCAGAAGGCGTGGCAACTCTCGAAGTTCCTTCGCGAAACTCTCCCGCCAAAACACTGGAAAGAGTTTTTCGCCGACCTCCGCGACCAACGTGAGGCATTGGGGTTGAATCGCGTCACGACAGCGCCCGTTCAAGTGCGACCGGCCGAGGGCGAAGCCGCCATCGATTTCTTCGTCGACGGCCAACTTCGACTCGCCTTCCCGCGTCTCGCCGCTGCGCTCCGCGCCGCCGCTGATCATCTGTACCGCAACGACGATACTCCGCTCCCGGTCAAACTCCACCACGCCATCCGCTCCGCCCAACGCGAAATTGGCTTTGGAACATACGTGGCACTACCATGTATTGTCGCGCTCCTCGCCGTCCTCGCGCCGATTCAGTGGCTGTGCGAGATGATCAAGCTCGTCGTCACGCAACCATCACCGGAAAAATTTCTGTCGAGCTTCTTCCAGAAATACCGGGCGCTGGTCCGGCAACGCACGAACCTCGATGCCGTCAAAGTCGCGCAGACGTGGGAGGAGAAACTTTCGCTCATCCGGTATTTCTCCGAGCACGACACGCACATCAAAGTCATCCGGCCCGAGCACTTCCAAGATCGCACGAAGCTCGCCGACTCACCGCTCTGGCACGTTTGTCCGGCCAAAGTGTATGAGAATCAAGTGGACGACCTCGGCCAGGTTCAGATCGTCGTCAATTTCGAGAACTGCATCAAGTGCGAGTCCTGCCTGCGCGGTGCTCCCGCCGACGTGGACTGGACACGCCAGCGCCGGCAACGCCTTATCTTCAGCGCGCCGACAGAAGCCAACCGGAAGCTCCTAGACCTCATCAAGCGCAACAGCCATCAGCCTCAACCACCCGCGACGATCGACCGGCAACCCACGCCCGTCTCACCGTCCGTCGCCGCCAAGCTCCAGCAATTCTGCGAAGCCGTTTACGCCGAGCCCCGCTACATTGACGCCGCGCGCGCGCGGTGGCTCATCTCGCTCGTCGAGGACGCACCGCCGCGCGTCCGCGAATACGCCAAACAGCAAAAGTTTTTCTGGGCCGAGGCCGAAGCGCGACAGTTCTTGTCGCCGCTTCAACCTGTCATCCTGAGCGAAGCGAAGGACCTCGCACTCGATGCGCTCTTCCCAAAGCAATCCATCAAGGACATCGAACACGGCAAGCGACTCACCGACGAGCAACTGAATTTTCTCAAATCTCTCAAGCCGGACTCGGCGACGCTTTCTCAGCTCGCCCGAAAGGACGTCTCCTTCGCGTTGCTTGTCTCCGGCATCTATCGAGCTCAAATCGAAGCGCGCCCAAACCTTGCCGACGTCCCATGGATCGGCCTGACCGCCGCGCGCACACACTGGAAAGACTTTCCGGGCATGAAGCCGGTCACTCTTGCTGCGGTGGCCGAAGCGTTTCGCGCCATCGCGCTCGGCGCAGGCGAGATGCTGCTGGAGCGTTGCCGAGCGCACACGCTCAGTCGCGTACAGTTCCCGGGCTTGTTCAAGGACGAGGACGGCCACGATGGAATTGCGAAGTTTGGCGCAGTCAAAGAACTGCTCAGCGAGATGGAAGCGCAGGTTCATTTGCTGCGCCACATCGAAGCGGATGCCGCGACCGTCAAGGTGGCCGCCAGCGAAGCTTTCGTCAAACTGGCCTACAATGCCGGCCAGATCATCGGCGGCAGCGCATACAGCGAGGATGACATTTTCTCGAAGTATTACCGGGACAGCGTGTGCTTCAACCGGATGCTCTTCGATGACGAGACCCTGAAGCGTCAGCCGATCAAGTTGACCGGTGAGCCAAAGACCGAACTCGAAGCGGAACTCGCCAAGATGTTTCCGCCAAAGCCAGAGCCAGCGGACGTGACCGGCCTCGGCGCGCTCGTCCTTGAACACGGCTACATCGAGCGGCCACTGCAGAAACCGCCGGCGTTCAGTTACCGTGAGGCGTTGAAGCGCGAGCAGCACTACGACCACGGCGACTATCTCGTGAAGCCGTTCGACGCAAACGAGTGGCGCTACGTGCCGGAGATGTTGCACGCCGACACTGAACTGCGCGCGTATCATAACCAGCTTCACGGGTATTTCACCGAGACGTTTTGGAATGCGCGCTTCGAAGGACAAGCGTATTACCGGCTCGTCGAGAAGCTGCACATGATTCCTCTTGAACACGTGGGCGAGATGGTCGCGCGCGGGTTCATGCGGATGAACATCCCGAAGGAATTCGGCGGCGAAGGTCTGCTTAAGGCGCATTACTACATCCTCTGCCCGCTCTCGATGCGGTATGCCGACCCGTCCTACGCGCTCACAATCATGGCGCACAGCAGCATCGGCACAACGCCCATCCTGCTAGGTTTGAACAACGACTTGCCGCGCGCCAAGGCCGATCTTCAGGCGTTTCTCGACGACTCGTCGTTAATTTCAGATCTCAAATCTCAAATCTCAAAACTGCACGGAATGGTCGACTCGCCGGAGGCGCTCAAAGTGAAGAAGGTCTTCACCGAACTCGGCGAGCGCGTGAAAACCGACATCGGCAAGAAGCCGATGTTGCGCGCCGTCGGCAGCGAATTTCTCGCGCACTTCATGGATGCCGGACGCGCCGGATTGCGGATGGACCTGCCGAAATTCAAAGCCGAGCTGCAGGCATCACTTACCGCACTTGATTCGATGCGCCCGCGCGCCGAGAGCGTCATCAGCGAGCTCGACCGCCGCGCCGAGGCAGCGAAGCTGTTTCTGCGGATGATCTCGGCCGGGCAGATCAGCGCGTTCGCATTGACCGAGCCGAGTGCCGGCAGCGACTCCGGTGGGATTCAAACTCGTGGCGAAATGAAACACGTCGAAGTTCTCACGGACACTGCCGGCAAGTATTTCATGCTCGGCAAGGAGCGTCGGCGAATCGTGGACGCAGCCAGCATCGATGTCACGAAGTTGCCGGACTGCGATGTCGCCCAGATTCGCCGGGAGGGTGACAAGGAATTTTACGAATACTACGAACTCAACGGCGCGAAGATGTGGATCACGAACGGCCACGTGGCCGGCGTGTTCTGCCTCTACGCGCGGACGCCCGAAGGCTCGACCGGCTTCTTGGTGCGTCGCGACTCCGAGGGACTCGTCGTCGGCAAGGACGAAGAAAAGATGGGCCAGCGCGGCTCGCCTACCAACGAACTTAGTCTCAATGGCGTCCGCGTTCCGCGCGAAAACATAATCGGCATCGAAGGTCGCGGACAAGTCAACGCGCTAGAGACACTCAACGTCGGTCGTACCGGTTTGTGCGTGACGGCCACGGCGATGATCGCCAAGATCGTCGAGCAAGTCCGACCGCACGTGCGCGAGCCGCGACAGCAACAGTTGCTCGGTGAGATGGCGATGGAACTCTACGCGTGCGAATCGCTTGCCTACGAACTCGTCGGCCGGTTCGACCATCACGGCACAAAGGACGCCCGGACGGAATCGGCCATCGGCAAATACTACGCGAGCGAGGCGCTGCATCGCGTCATCGCAGCCGCCGAGAAGATCATCGGCATTGAGGCGGTGACCCACTTGCACGAGATTGAGAAACACCGGCGCGATGCCCGGGTGCTCAACATTTACGAAGGCACGAATGAAGTGCAGCGGTTTCTCATCCTGCGCGACCTCGTGGACACGGTGTTGCCGAAAGCGAAACTCGAAACTGATTTAATGCGCGACCTGAAACTCGCAGTGGACACGTTTGGCGCGCAAGTCTGGCAGAATACCGGCTTTCAGCCGACGATGTTCAACCTCGCCGAGATGGCCGGCTACGCCAAGATGCTGGACTCAGTCCGTTGGCGTACCGAGTGGCTGCGTGCCAATACCGGCGACGCCGACGCGCAACACCGGCGCGTCGCCGAAGAAGCTTGCGCCAGGTACGAGGAATTTGTCCGTGCCGAACTTCAACGACTTCACGAAGACTTCCAGCGAGACTTTGCGCTCCTGAAACAGGGCCTGTATCCGCCGGAAGTCCGCGTGGCGATGCTGGCCATGCAGGAAGCAGAACGAAAGAAACCGATCGCGCAGAACCCGGTCGGGCTTCCGGCGGCGAAACACATCACCGTTGTCATCAGCGTCGTACCGGCGCTCTCGCCGCGACCACGGGTGAGCAACGGCGCGTTGTTGGAAACGCACTTCGAATTTGACCACTCGGCGCTGGAGCGCGCGCTCGATACCGGCGCGCGAGTATCGGCGGTCGCGGTCGCGCCGAGGTATGCGACCGAATTGCTGCGCTGGGCACTGGCCCGAGGCGCAAGCGACGCGACGTTGATCGAGACCGGAGAGTTACCGGGAGACGTGAATGTGATGGCGCGGTTGTTGGCCGGGCAAGTCACCGGCGATTTGGTGTTGTGCTGTGACCCGCTGCTGGCCATCGCGATCGAGGGCAATCTCGGCACGCGCTGTGTGAGTATCGCGACGGCAGCAACGGAGCGTGACTTTACCGTGGTTGATTATTTTGCGGCGCTCAGCAGGCCATTGAAGATCGTGGACGCTCGCGAACTGACGGCCGAACCGGCTATTGAGTTCCGTTACGCATTGCCGGAAGCACCCGCAACCGAAGAAAAAGTCGAAGCCACCCCCGACGCGGCGGCGGCGCTGGTGCGCAAGCTGGCCGGCGTGGCCGGTGCGACAGGCGATGGCGAGCGGGTGTTCGAAGGTGTGATCGAATTGGGAACGCCGGCGAAACTTCCACAACGGGACGCGGCGGTGTTCGTGTGCACAGCGGAACATTTGGACGGCATTGAGGCCACGTGCGCTGAGGCGTTATTGTTGCCGGTGAACGTGGTCGTATTTGGAGACATGGACGAAACGGCGATGCGGCGCATGGCTGCGCGGTTGTCGGCGGAGTCGGTTTTCTTCGTCACAAACCCGAAATTGCCGGTGGGAGTGCTGGCGGCGATGCAGACGATTTGGAAGGACACGTTACCGCCGTTGCTCGCGGCTGGAACGTGGGCAGATGAAACGATGGCACGTTTTGCGAACACCTTCCCGCGAGTGCAGGCGCGATTCGGCGTGAGTGCGGTGTCGAAGGGTGAGTTGATAGTCCCAGCATTCGGCGGCAAGGTGCAGCGCGTGTTCGGCATCGCGAACCTGCGCGAACATCCGTTGGTGGCGACGTTTGCGGCCAGCGCGCTAGGCAAGGCGCAAAGTCCACGGCATGTTTATCATGTGCCGCTGGAGTTTGAGTACGCGAGCGAACCGGTCACCGCAGCGTCCGAGAAAGTGAATTCGATCGCCAATGCGGACTTTATCATCGACGTCGGCTATGCCTTGCGCAACCGGGAGAACTTTGATCTCGTGATTCATCCGCTGAAACGTCGTCTCGAAGAGATCGGCGTGAAGAACGTCATGGTCGGCGGGACGCGGAAGGTCGTCGAGGAGTTGAAACTGTTGTCGCCGGCGGAGCAGATCGGGCAGACCGGCACGGCGGTGAATCCGAAGGTGATCATTTCTATCGGCATCAGTGGCGCGCCGCAGCATGTGGATTACATCGGCGAACGCGCAACGATCATCGCGTTCAACAAAGATCCCGATGCCCCGTTGATGACGCTGAACCAGCGCCGGGCGCGGCCGAAGGTTGTGCCGATTGTGGGCGATTTATTTGAGACCGTGCCACAGTTTACGGCCGCTTTGAAGGTGTAGTGCCAGAGTCGAGAAGTTGCCAGAACTTGGGATTCTCTTGCAGCAATTGGTCTTCGCTGATGGGCAGCTTGGTGCGGTAGAAGAAATCCTTCAGCGTGTTCTTGTTGAGAATACAAAGGACGTTGATCAAGCCGTCCTTCTTCTCGAAGTAAATCCGGTAATCCTTCACACGATACCGGTAAATTTTCTTACCGGCGCGTGTGAGCACACCGAATTTTTCGTTCTCCTTCTCGAAGTCGGCTGGCAGCACTTGAAAGTCGTCGAGCAATTCGATCTGGAGCTGATGGGGCATGGCAGCCAATTCGCGGGCGCTGACCTGACTGAAGATGATCTGCAACATGCCGGCAGGATAGCGAGCCGCGCTCAAAGTTGCAAGGCGCGGTCGGGGTAATTCGTGATCAGCCCGTCCACACCCCAGCGCGCGAGCTTCTCCATCTCGGCGCGACGGTTGACGGTCCACACAAACAACTTCAAGCCTCGACGGTGAATACGCTGCACAACGGCCGGCGAAGTGACGAGCCGACGGCTCAGTCCGAGCCCGCCAACGCCGGGCGGAAACGCAATCTTGCGTGCGAAGAGTCCGAAGCGTTGGATTCCTGGCGGCAAGCGTTGCGTCTTGCCGGCATGAATCGAGAAAACGATCACGTTCTTTCGATGCCGGACAAGCGCGCCGACTTTCTCAGGGTCTGCACTTTTGATTTCGATCAGGAGCGGGAAATTGAGGCCCAGCACCTCGGCCAGTGTTGGCGCATCGGGCAACTCCCGCCGCAACGCGTCGCGGACACGCTTGCGCACACCGTAAATGCGATCCAGCCGATAATCGTGGAACACGATCAACTCGCCGTCGCGCGTTTGGTGCACGTCGATTTCCACCATGTCCACACCGAGCCGAATCGCGGCGCGAATGGCGGCCAGCGTGTTCTCGGGATACCGGCTACTCAAACCGCGATGCGCGATGATAAGCATCCACATACTCCTGCAACGATGAATCCATCTGCTGGTCCGTCCATTGACAATGATTGGCCATCAACCGCGCGACGTAGCCCGCGGTCTCAACCCCACCGTGCCGGCTCAATGCGAGACCGGTGCGGCGGCGCATCACATCGCTGACGGTCATAGCCATTTCGTAATCGCACGCGTGGGCAATGTCACTCACAAACACCGGCGGTGCATCAGAGATTCTGTCGCCAGCATTGGCCGGCCGGTGCTCCGGCAATGGCGTGTCCGCCGTCCGGCAGGGCGCTTCAGTCAACTCATTGACAACTTGCTCAGCGATGAGCCGGTAGGTCGTGTACTTCCCACCGGCGACCGTAATGAAATTGCGGCCCTGCCGGATGATGCAATGTTCGCGGGAGCGTCGCGACGGATTCGTCTCGTCCGATTCCAACAAGGAGCGTACGCCGGCAAACGTCGTGATCACGTCCGGTCTGACAAGAGGGCGGTCAGGGAACAGGCGGTTCACTTCTGTGAGCAGATACTCGACGTCGCCAGCGTCCGCGCGGGCGTGGTTGGGGTCGCCGTTCCAGTCGGTATCGGTCGTGCCGACGAGCGAACACTCGCCCCACGGGACGACGAAGAGAATGCGATGGTCACTTCGCGCCTGAAAGATGATGGCGTGACGTTGCGTGAGTTTCGGCACGAGTAGGTGGACACCCTTTGTAGGACTGAGGCGCACCGGCACATCGCCGAATGGGACAAGTCCGGCGATACGCTCCACCCACGGACCAGCGGCGTTGATAAATACGCGGGCGGCAATCTCAAACGAGCCGCTGTCGTGCCGGTCGTGAACGCGCGCGGTAACGATGCGATCTTCGCGGGTGACAAAGCCGGTCAGTTCGCAGTAGTTGGCGCAAGCCGTATCGAGTTCGGCGGCGTGAATGATGTTGTCGAGACAGAATCGCGCGTCGTCTTCTTGGCAGTCGTGGATGACAGCGGCACCCCGTAGACCCGCCGCTGCGAGCCCCGGTTCTTTCATCCGAGCGCGATCGGCAGAAAGGGATTGGTGCGACGCAATGTTGCGGCCCCGGGCTAGCCAGTCATAGAGGCATGCACCGGCGCGGATCGTGGTAAGTTTGCGCGGATCGCCGTCATAGACCGGGAAGAGCAATTCCAGTGGATGAACAAGGTGCGGAGCGACGTGGCGGAGGACGGCGCGCTCTCGGCACGCCTCGGTGACAAGACCGAAGGCGCGATGTTCGAGGTAGCGAAAGCCGCCGTGGATGAGTTTGGAGGAGGCACTCGAGGTGCCGGAAGTGAAATCGCCTTTGTCAATCAGTGCCGCGTGCAGTCCACGTAGCGCCGCGTCGCGCACAATCCCGGCACCGATGATCCCGCCTCCGATGACGAGAAGATCAAACTGCTTGGCGGCAAGAGCGGCGAGGTCACGGTTCATCAGCTTACGGTCGCGATGATAACAGACCGGGCCGCGGTCTGCCAAACTTCATCCTCGATTTTTCCCGTCGCGCCGATAAGATTCCGCCGCGAGCATGAAAGAGTATCTCGATTTGGTTCGCTTGGTTCTGGAACAAGGCACGCTCAAGAAGAGCCGGACCGGCATCGACACCATCTCGTTCTTCGGCGCACACTACCGCGTCGATCTCGCTCACGGCTTCCCGTTGTTGACGACCAAGGAGATTGTCTGGAACTCTTTGTTGCACGAGTTGCTTTGGTATCTGTCCGGCGAGGACCACATCCGAAATCTTCGCCAGCACACAAAAATCTGGGATGCCTGGGCCGATCCTGACGGCAACCTCGACACCGCCTACGGCCGGTATTGGCGGCGTTTTCCCAGCCCGTACCAGGATGCCGACGGCCGCTGGCGGGTCCGCGAGGTTGACCAAATCCAGTTCGTCATCGATACCCTCCGCAAAGAACCGACCAGCCGCCGTTTGGTTGTGACCGCCTGGGAACCCGGCAATGCCACGACCAGCAAACTTCCACCGTGTCATTACAGCTTTGTGTTCAACGTGCAGGGTCACCGGCTCAACTGCCATCTGACGCAGCGCTCCGGCGACATCGCGCTCGGCATCCCGTTCAACCTTGCCTGTTACGCCACGCTTACGCAGATCATCGCGCAGGAGGTCGGCCTCGACGTCGGCTATTTCAGTCACACCGTCGTGGACGCGCACATCTACACCGCCGGCGCAGACAGCGGCCTTGCCGAATACGACCACGTCCCGGGGCTGCGCGAACAGCTCAAGCGCGATCCCCGTTCGCTGCCCCATCTCACCATCACGAAGAAGCCGCTCCACGAACTCAAGTTCGAGGACTTCAAGGTTGAGGGCTACAATCCACACCCGCGCATCAAGTTCAAAGTCGCTGTATGAAGATCGTCGTCATCGCTGCCGTGGCGCAAGACGGGACCATCGGCCATGACGGCAAGATCCCCTGGCACATCCGCGACGATCTTCAGCGATTCAAACACCTCACCTTCGGACACCCGGTCATCATGGGCCGTAAGACCTACGAGTCCATCGGCAAACCATTGCCGGGCCGCCGCAACATCGTCCTGACCCGCACCGCGCTTCCCAGCGTGGAATGTTTCTCCGAACTGCGCGCCGCGCTCGAAACGTGCGTTGGAGACACCGTCTTCATCATCGGCGGCGCCGAGGTCTACCGAGCCGCGCTGCCGGTTGCGGACACGCTGTTGTTGACGCACGTGAAACATCCCGGTGGCGGCGACACGAAATTCCCAGACTACGATCGCACCCGATGGCGTGAAGTCGCCCGCGAAGATCATCCCGACTACTCGTTTGTGAAATACCAACTATGAACACCTCCGGCTATTATCGGTTCCCCACCGTCCACGGCGACACCATTGTCTTCGTCAGTGAAGACGACCTCTGGACCGTTCCTGCAAGTGGCGGCGTCGCGCGACGTCTCACCTCCGGTCTCGGCATAGCCTCGCATCCGGCCCTTTCGCCCGACGGCAAATGGCTCGCGTTCAGCGGACGCGACGAAGGCGCTCCCGAAGTCTACGTCATGCCGGCCCGTGGCGGCGAAGCGCGACGGCTGACGTTTCTCGGCGCGAATTCGTCCGTCGTTGGCTGGCGCTGTGATGAGATCATTTTTGCAAGCGATGCACAGCAGCCGTTCAGGCCGACGCAACTTTGGACCGTTGGCCGCGGCGCGCCGAAGCGATTGTCCTACGGCCCGGCCACGCACATCTCGTTCGGCCCGGACGGCCGGTGCGTGCTCGGCCGCAATGCAGTCGATCCGGCCCGGTGGAAGCGCTACCGAGGCGGCACGGCCGGAGATCTGTGGATTGGCAGCAAAGATTTCCGACGACTCATCGAACTCAAGGGCAATCCCTCCCGGCCGATGTGGGTCGGCCGTCGTATTTATTTCCTGTGCGACCATGAAGGCACCGGCAACCTCTACTCCTGCACGCCGACCGGCAAAGACCTTCGCCGGCACACGCACCACGAGGATTTCTACGTCCGCCATCCCGCGACCGATGGCCGTCACATCGTCTATCATGCCGGTGCTGATCTCTACGTCTTCGAAGTCGCGAGGAACACAACACGCGAGGTCGCTATCACCTACAACAGCCCGCGCACCCAGCGCAACCGGAAATTTGCCAATGCGGCAAAATACCTTGAAAGCTTCGCACCGCATCCAAAGGGCCATTTGCTGGCACTGACGTCGCGCGGCAAGTGTTTCACGATGGGTAACTGGGAAGGCCCGGTGTTGCCTCACGACGGCGAGGGGCGTTACCGTCTGCCGCGGTGGCTTAACGATGGGAAGCGATTCGTCGTGGTGACCGATGCCGGGGGCGAAGAGACGTTGGAAGTTCATTCCATCGATGGCCAGACGCCGGCCAGACGATTGAAGAATTTGTCCGTCGGGCGGGTCGTGGACTTGCGCGTGTCACCGAAGACCGACACGGTCGCGCTCGTCAACCATCGCAATGAATTGATCCATGTCGCGATCCCGACCGGCAAGGCGCGTGTGCTAGACAAGAGCGAATGGGCGTCGATTGGCGGGTTCGATTGGTCGCCTGACGGCCGGTGGGTCGCGTACGGTTGGGCATTGAGTCAGCACACATCCCAGATCAAGATTTGCGAGATCAAGACCGGCCGGGTGCGAGCGGTGACGCAGCCGGTGCTGTTGGATATGTGGCCGACGTTCGATCCCGACGGCAAGTATCTGTATTTCCTGTCCTACCGGGAGTTTGATCCGGTCTACGACAATCTGCATTTCGACCTCGGTTTTCCGCGCGGCGTGAAGCCGTATCTGGTAACCTTGTGCAAGAACACACCTTCCCCGTTTGTGCCGGTCCCGAAACCGCCTGAGGAGAAGAAGGATCAACGGAAGAAGGCCAAACCGCTTACGGTGGAAATCGATTTCGACGGGATTGAGTCGCGGCTTATGGCATTCCCGGTCGGCGACAAGCGCTACCAACAGATCGCGGCGCTGCCGGGCAGGGTCTTGTTCTCGTGGTGGCCCGTGGAAGGCGCGTTGTCCGGTGACAATTGGCCGCCGTCCCCGGAGCCGGCGGCAAAGGCGACACTGGAGGCGTTCGACTTCGAGACCCAGAAGTGCGAGGCAATTGTCAGCGGGATTTCCTATTTCGTGTTGGCCGACGACCGCAAGACGCTGGTCTATCGCGCCGGCAACAAACTGCGGGTATTGAAGGCGGCCGAGAAACCCGAGGAGTCGGCCGCGAAAGAGCCGCCTGGTAAGAAGAGCGGCTGGATTGATCTCGACCGCGTAAAGGTCTCAATCGATCGCGCAGTCGAGTGGCAACAGATGTATCGGGAAGCGTGGCGGCTGCAGCGCGATCAGTTCTGGACGGAAGATATGTCGAAGATCGACTGGCGCGCGGTCTACGACCAGTATCTCCCACTGGTCGAGCGCATCAGCACGCGTGCGGAGTTTTCGGATTTGATGTGGGAGATGCAGGGCGAACTGGGCACGTCGCACGCGTACGAGTTCGGGGGCGATCACCGGCGCCCGCCCAGTTATAACATTGGGTTTCTGGGCGCGGATTTCGCCTACGACGGGAAGGCGTGGCGCATCACACGCATTGTGGCGGGTGATCCGTGGGATGAGTCGAAGCGCTCGCCATTGGCCGCGCCCGGCATCAATGCCCATGTCGGTGAGCCGTTGCTGGCCATCGGTGGACGGCGGTTGGACGCGAACACCCATCCGCACGAATTGCTCGTAAATCAGTCGCAGGCGGAGGTTCTGATCGTCCTCGGCAATCCACCACGCACCGTCACGGTGAAAACGCTCGGCAGCGAGCAACCGGCGCGTTACCGCGAGTGGGTCGAAGCCAACCGGAGGATTGTTCACGAGCGTACCGGTGGCCGCGTTGGTTATGTCCACGTGCCGGACATGGGGCCAGCGGGGTACGCGGAGTTTCACCGGTATTTTTTGTGCGAGATCGACCGGGAAGGATTAGTGGTGGACGTCCGCTATAACGGCGGCGGGCATGTGTCCGAGTTGCTCCTCGAAAAACTGGCGCGCCGACGCATCGGCTACGCGCAGTCCCGGTGGTTCAACGTCACCCCCTACCCCGTCGACTCCGTCGGCGGGCCGATCGTCGCTCTCACAAACGAGTTTGCCGGCTCGGATGGCGATATCTTCTCACATGGGTTCAAACTGTTGAAACTCGGGCCGCTGATTGGCAAGCGTACATGGGGCGGCGTCATCGGCATCTGGCCGCGACACCATCTGGCCGATGGCGGCATCGCGACGCAGCCAGAGTTTTCGTTCTGGTTCAAGGATGTCGGATGGAACGTCGAGAACTACGGGACTGACCCCGAGATTGAAATTGAGTTTCGTCCGCAGGATTACGTTGCGGGGCGCGACCCGCAACTGGAGCGCGCGGTGCGCGAAGTCACGGCGATGCTGCGCAAGAATCCACCGTCGCGACCGTACTTGGGGAAACGGCCGAACCTAGCGCTGCCGCGATTGGCGAAGTAACGGGGGAAGCAGCGCACCGGTCATCTCTTGGGGCGGATTTCCCCCAAGTGAAGCTGGGCGGTGCGATCCTCTTGACTCAACTTCCAGGATTTCTCGAAGGCTTCCGCTGCGTGAGCGTCGTCACCGATGTGCCTCAGAAAGATTCCCAGCCGCATGTACGCAAAGGAGTTGTTGGGGTCAACCGCCAATGCTCGATGATACGTTGCTAGTGCCTTGTCCATCGCTTCCTCGAGTTCGTAGGCGGCCGCCAGTTGCAACATGACCACAGACTGAAATGGATTCAGCGCTAACGATTGGCAATAGGCATCAACGGCCTGCCGGGCAAGTCGTTGGCGCTCGGCGCGGTACTCAGGACCGGCGCGCACGGCCGATTGAGTGCGGTAGACGTCTCCCATGAGGGCGTAAGGCTCTGGGTATTTCGGATCGAAATTGATGGCGCGGCGAAACGACCTGAGCGCCTGATCCCAATCCAGGACTTCCTTGGCATCAGTGCCCTGCGCGACGCAACGGTGCGCCATGACCGCTCGGCCGCCAATCCATGCGCACCAAGATCCAATGACAACGACAACGACCGCCAGAATGATTCGCGAAGCTATTCCCATCTCCCTGCGGCCTTCCCGTCGTCCGCGGTGATCCATCGCTGCGGTTATCGCCAAGATAATGACGAGGAGCAGGGCGTTGGCCGGGATGTGCAGGTTGAAATCATACCAGGAATGCGTCAGCATGGCCGCCACTGCCACCGAGGCACCAAGCGCAATGGAGCGCTCGTTGGCGGTACAACTGCGCCGGGACATCCTCGCAGCGTGCCAGAAGAAGCCCACGAAGATTCCGACCACAAGAATTAATCCCACCACCCCGTACTCGGCAGTAAACTGCAACACGTCGTTGTGCGCATAGTCGGGACGCATCTGAAAGGCAGGGGCACGATATCGGAGATACACCCACTGCCAACTACTCGGTCCCGTTCCGAATATCGGGTAATCGCCAATCATGTTCAGTGTGGGACGCCACATCAATTCACGGCCCGCCAGTGCGCCTGGATCAAGACTCCCCGTGACTTTCCCGGGCGCGATCGCGAATATGCCGTGCAAGCGATGATTTAGAGACGGCCAGACTTGTGGTGTAGTCCACACGACCACACCAAGTACGGCCGCCACCATGATCATTATTCCTGCCGTGATTGTTCGCGCTGACATGGCGGATTCACGCCAATCACCCCACAGAAGCAGTACAATAAAGCCGACACTCATCGCCACCCATCCTCCTCGAGAGAACGTAGCTACAAGTCCCACCAAGGCGACGACGATTACATAACCATTCAGCAATCTTCGGATCACGATCTGCTGCACTGTATCGGTCTCGGACCTATCGAGCGCGATCCGAGCTAACACCAAGCCAATCACCATTTCGAGAAAACCGGCAAGATGATTTGGGCAAACGAAGGTGCCGCTGGCGCGCCCCCGGTATTGAAGCGGTCGCTCTAAAAGGAGCACAACATCCGCATGGGTTGCAACCTGCCACAAGCCATAGACCGATTCCGCAACTGCGAGAACCATGAGCGCGGCGAGCAGCGCGACCCGATCCCTTTGACGATAGCACCGGTTGGCGACTGCAAAATACACCAAGGTATACAGCGCAATGTGAAACAACTCCAGCCGCGCGTCATACTCGACCGGAGCATAGAAATACCGCGCTACGGCATACACTACAAACGCCAGCACCGGCAGGTGCATTGGTGACGCCAGCCAGGAGACTTTGTTGCTAAACAACAGTTTCCCAGCCCAGCAGATCGCGAGCAGAATGCCCGCCGCATAGAACGGACCGGCGAATTCGATCGATACTGCGCCAAAGGCAATCGCGGCTGAACTAACGCAAAGAATCAGCAAAACTAGAAGCGCCCGGTCGAGGATGTTCCTCATCGCGGGCGCTAACTAGAACACTGATAACCTAACTGCGAAGCGTTTCGTGAACGCAACTGAACAGCTTTAGCGTTCTCGCTGCGGATGTCTACGGGCTGGGAGGGTTGTTGCCGGGATTGCCGGGACCTGTCCCAGGACCGTCGTTGGGCTTCGGGTTGCCCGGCGGGGCCGGATCGATTCCGTTACCAACACCGTTGTTGCCCTTCACCTTGGAGGTCCCAGCTTGCAC